>JAEEGT010000141.1 GCA_016280465.1 Lachnospiraceae bacterium
CACATGGTGACCATTGAGAACACCGGTGACAAGCCCATGACCTTTGAGTTTGTGAGTGCTGTACCCATCTACGGAAGGAGTGCGGACAATATCAGGGATCACAGGCACGTGACCAGTCTGTTGACGCAGATTTATGTAAACCAAAGAGGCGTTTGCGTAAAGCCTACCTTATCCTTTGACGAGAGAGGACATAAACTTAACGAACGTATATATTTCGTGGAGGGCTTTGATGAGTTCGGAGAGGCACCCGCGTACTTTTACCCCGAAATCGCCGGTTTCGTGGGTGAAGGCGGAAATCTTGAGATGCCCATGACACTCCTTAAGGGCGAGACCGGAGTCAAGCCGGGCTTTAAGACCGCCGGCGGCGAAGCAATGGGAGCCTTCGGATTCAAGGCCTGCACCCTGGAACCGGGAGAAAGCACGGTTTACATAACAATAGTGGGAACCGCTGAGTCCGGCGATCCTGAGAAAGAAAACACCTTAAGATACAAAAATCCTTCCGATGTGGAAAAGACTCTTTCGGAAACAGAGAGTTACTGGGCTTCAAAGCAGAACATAAGCATCCACACCGGCGATGAGAACTTTGACGGCTTCATGAAATGGGTCAGTTTCCAGCCGGAGTTAAGAAGACTTTTCGGCTGTTCCTTCCTGCCCCATCACGATTACGGCCGGGGCGGTAAGGGCTGGAGAGACCTGTGGCAGGATTGCCTGGCACTCCTTCTCTACGATCCCGATTCCGTCAAAGAGCTTCTTTTTAATAATTTCAAGGGCATGAGAGTGGACGGTACCAGCGCCACCATAATCGGCGACAGACCGGGAGAGTTCAAGGCGGACCGTAACGGCATCCCCAGAGTATGGATGGACCACGGTGTGTGGCCCCTTATGACCACAGCCCTTTATCTTGATGAGACCGACGATCTTGAGTTCTTTATGAGGAAAACGGAGTATTACAGGGACGGACTTGTAAACCGTGGCCGAAAGCAGGATAGGGATTGGGACGGTGAGACCCTTAAGCTCCTTGATAAAGAAGGCCGGGTTTACGAAGGAAGCCTCCTTGAGCATCTGCTCATCGAAAACCTTACGGCCCTCCTGGATGTGGGAGAGCATAACATCCTGGCTTTAAGAGGCGCCGACTGGAACGATGCCATGGATATGGCTCCGGATCGCGGAGAGAGTGTTGCTTTTACCCATGCTTACGTGGGTAACTTAAAAACCCTTGCCTCGATCATGAAACGGTTATACCAAAAGGGGATACGGGAAATATCTCTACTCAAAGAGATCGAACCGCTGCTTGATATAAGCCCTGAAACCGAGGCGGACCCCGCAAAAAAACTTGAAGTACTGAAACTATTTGAGGATTCGGTAATGCCCGTGGTTTCGGGAGACAGGATATTCGCTGATACAAAGGTGCTTTACGATATCTTTTCCGAAAGAGCCGGGCATATGGCTGAGTTCTTAAGAGAGCAGGAGTGGACAGAGGATTCCCATCCCCGCTTTAACGGCTATTACGACAATAACGGCCGTCCCCTTGAACGTGGTAAAGACAAGCCCCACATGACACTTACAGGTCAGGTATTTGCCATCATGTCGGGAGTTGCCACGGAAGATGAGATAAAGGATATAACCTTGAGCGCCGATGCGTTGCTTTTTGACGAAGCATGTGGCGGCTACAGGCTCAATACCGACTTTGATGAGATCAAGACCGACATGGGAAGAATGTTCGGCTTTGCATACGGGGAAAAAGAAAACGGTGCCGTATTCTCCCACATGGCAGTCATGTACGGAAACGCCCTCTTCAGACGCCGTTTCGCAAAGGAAGGCTACAAAGCGCTGTATACACTGTACAAACAGTCCATGGATTTTGAAAAGAGCGTGATATATCCCGGTATTCCCGAATATTTCGGAAAGAACGGAAGAGGCCTCTATCACTATCTGACCGGTGCCGCCAGCTGGTATGTTTACACGGTGGTCACGGAACTTTTCGGTATTAAGGGCGAAGAAGGAGATCTGGCCATTGAGCCCAAACTGCTAAAGAGCATATTTGACAGAAACGGCAAGGCCACCATAAAGCTTCCCTTCAGAAACAGGCCCTACGAAATAGAGTTTGTCAACGAAAGCCGTCTTGAATACGGCGAATACAGGATTAGATCCGTGGAAGTGCCCGAGGGTTTCGCTTTTGAGAACCGGGGTGATAGAGCGATCGTAAAATACAAGGAATCCATGGCGGAAGAAACTGTCAAAGTTACCGTCGTGCTGGGATAAGAAAGGGGATAAAATGAAAAACTTCGGAACAAAATCAACTTTTGCGGGTTTCCTGCCGGGAATTGCCGGCATCAGGGGAATACCTGTATGGTGCTATTATGTAAACCGCGGGCAGGGAGTCTGCAGCTTCGGTACCGCAAATAAGGACGGCTCCATCATGGAGTTTTCCCCTGCACATGTGGCATATCAGACAGTAAAAAGAACGGGATTCCGTACCTTCATAAGGAAGGACGGCAAGGCTTACGAAGCCTTTTCCGATGAGAAACAGGAAACCTTCTTCAATGTTGAGAAGAACCTGCTTTCTCTTGAAGAAAAGAATGCTGCTGGCGGATTCGACATTAAGGTCAACTACTATGTACTTCCTGCCGAGAGACTGGGAGCACTGGTGAGAGAAGTTTACATAACAAATACAACGGGTACCACCGCATCCCTTGAGATCCTGGATGGTATGCCCGCACTTATCCCTCACGGCATAAATCAGGACAACATGAAGAACATGACCCAGACCGCCAAGGCCTGGATGCAGAGTGAGACCACAAAGGGCGGCAATACCTTCTACCGCGTAAGAGCAAGTCTTGCGGATTCCACCAAGGTAGATGAGATAGTTGCGGGTAATTTCGCTTTGGGTCTTACGGAAAGCGGAGAGAAGATGCAGGTCATTACGGATCCCGAAGCCCTCTTTTCCTATGATTCTTCCCTGGGAAGAGCCGTAAGGTTCGAAGAGGAGGGCCTTGCCGGAGTCCTTGCCTACAGACAGAATCTTTCAAACCTGATCCCTTCCGCGTTCTTTGTACGTACAGCGGAGCTTAAGCCCGGTGAGACCGTGAGCCTGTTTGAAGAATATGGCTTTGCGGAGAGCTCGGACTTCCTTGATTCCTATGCAAGTGATTTACATAACAAAGACTATTTTGCCTTGAAGAAGGCTGAAGCCCGCAGACTTACGGATGAACTCACTAAAGTTATGTCAACCAAAACCGGTAACAAGGCCTTTGACGACTACAGCGAGTATGACTATATGGATAACTGCTTAAGAGGCGGCTATCCGGTAAGACTTGGAAACAACAAGATCTTTTACGTTTATTCAAGAAAACACGGTGATATCGAGAGAGATTACAACTATTTCACCCTGCTTCCGGAGTTTTATTCCCAGGGTAACGGAAGCTTCCGCGATATCAACCAGAACAGACGGTGCGATACCTTCTTCGCTCCCTTTACGGGAACCGAGAACATCAAGGAATTCTACAATCTTATCCAGCTTGACGGCTACAATCCCCTGGGCATTGAAAAGCTTACCTATTCACTGGATGCGGACAAAGCGGATTCCCTGCTTCCCGCCGTGCCCGCAGAGCATAGAGAATCGGTCAAAGCCCTTGTGACCAAGGAATATACTCCCGGAAGCCTTTATATGCTCCTTTCCAAGGTATGCGCTCCCGAGGATGTGGAGGATATCTTTACCGGCATCATCGATTTTTCCGAAAGCCTTATAAACGGTAACTTCGGCGAGGGCTACTGGTGCGATCACTGGACCTACAACCTGGACCTTATCGAAGATTATCTGAGTATATTCCCGGACAAAGAAAAAGAACTTCTTTTTGACACCGAATTTACCTACTTTAAGTCAGAGGCCCGTATCCTTCCAAGGATCGAGCGCTACGTAAAGACTGAGAAGGGTATCAGACAATATTACTGTGTCAAAGAAGATCTAAAGAATACCGGCGACAAGATGTTAAGAAAAGATCACGGCAGAGGTGATTTCCATAAAGTAAATCTTATGGAAAAGTTGATCCTTCTTTCCGCCATCAAGTTCGCAACCCTTGATTCCCACGGCATGGGTATCGAGATGGAGGGCGGAAAACCCGGCTGGTACGATGCCCTTAACGGTCTTCCGGCACTTTTCGGATCCTCCGTGGGAGAGACCTGCGAACTTGCAAGAAACCTTCTTTTTACCACAGAGATGCTCAAAAAACATCCCGGCAAGATAAACGTTACCAAAGAAGTTTACGGACTTTTGACGGCTGTTTCCAAGAAAGCCTCAGAAAGCACAGATGCTTTTGAAAGATGGTCCCTTATGAACGACATCAAGGAAAAGTACCGGGAGGAAACCTACAGAGGAATATCCGGTGAAACAGTGAGCGCCGATTCCGAGGAGATCCTTAAGGCTCTGTCGGTACTTTACGGCCTTGTGATGCAGGGCATTGAAAAGGCGCTTAAGTACGGTGACGGCATCTGCCCCATGTTCTTTATGTACGAGGTTACGGACTACAAGGAGACGGAAGCGGGCATTGTTCCCCTTGGATTCAAGGTTGCAAAACTCCCTGCCTTCTTAGAGGTTACCGTAAGATACCTTAAGCTTCCCGAGTCCGTTGAAAGAAAGCGTGCCATCTGCAACGAAGTGAGAGAGAGCGGTCTTTATGACGAGAAGCTTTCCATGTACAAGGTCAATGCTTCTTTAAAAGACGCAAGTTACGAACTGGGCCGCTGCACGGCCTTCACTCCCGGCTGGCTTGAGAATGAGTCCATATGGCTTCATATGGAATACAAGTATCTCCTGGAGCTTATAAAGTCGGGTCTTTACCCCGAATTCATCAGGGACTTTAAGAATGCGGCAATTCCTTTCCTGGATGAAGAAACCTACGGACGCAGCACCATGGAGAATTCTTCCTTTATAGCAAGCTCCGCAAATCCCGATGAGCGGATCCACGGCAAAGGCTTCGTGGCAAGACTTTCCGGAACCACCGTGGAGTTTATGAGCATATGGAAGCTCATGTTCTTCGGAAGCAAGCCCTTCTCCTATGAGAACGGCAGCCTGTCTCTTTCTTTTGAACCCATGGTTCCCGCTTATCTTTTGGATGAAAAAAGAAAAGTGACCGTAATGTTCTTAGGTTCCACCCCTGTGACCTATGAGTTTGATGAGATTGCGGACTATATACCCGGTGATTACAGGGTTGAAGGCATTACACTTACCTATAAAAACGGCACCGTGGTAAACCTCACGGGAGGAAAGATCACGGGCCCCGCAGCGGAAGATGTGCGTTCTTCCAGGGTTTTGGAACTTAAGGTGTCAATTTTAAAGAAGTGATCGTTTTTTAAAAACCACACCACTAAAATTTCGACACCAAATAAAAAAACAGACTACTTTTTTACACCCTTTGTTTTTATACAATGAGTTCACAACAAGGAAATGAATCACCAAAAGGAGGATTACATTATGAAAATGAAGAAACTTGTTTCTTTGTTCCTTGCAGGTGCGATGACACTCTCACTTGCAGCATGCGGTGACAATGCAGGATCCGCATCGAACACAAGCACTTCTACCAGCAAAGCACCCGCTGCTTCCGTAGAAGAGACCAAGTCAGACGACGTAGTTGCTAAGGCACTTGCCAACGGCGACAAGCTCGTTATCTGGACTCTGGCAAAAGACCTTCAGAAGTTCGCTGATCGTTACACCGAAAAGACCGGCGTTCCCACCGAAGTAGTCATTATCGAACCCGCTGATTACCCCACCAAGCTTCAGACCGCTATCGTAGGCGGCGAGAAAGAACCCGATATCGTAGTAGGTGAGCCTCAGATGCTTCCCGACTTCTTCAACAACGGATTCTTCACCGACCTTGATGCACTTGGTGCAAGCAACTACGAAGGACAGATCGTTGATTACGTTTGGGAAGTTGGTAAGGATGCCAACGGAACCACCAGAGCCATCTCCTATCAGATCACTCCCGCAGGTTTCTACTACAGAAGAGACATTGCGCAGAAGGTATTCGGTTCTGACGATCCCGAAAAGGTTAAGGATATCTTCTCATCTTATGATAAGATCCTTGAAGCAGGAAGAAAGCTTAAAGAGAACGGATACAGAATCTTTGCTTCCGACTCTGAGTTAAACTACTTCTCCGGCGACTCCGCATGGGTTGTTGACGGAAAGCTCAATGTTGACCAGGCTCGTTTCGACTACATGGATATGGTAGTTAAGCTTTATCAGGAAGACCTTACCGCATACGCAGCACAGTGGTCCACTCCCTGGTATCAGGCTATGAGCGGCGCAGTTCCCGTACTTACCGCTGATCTTCAGTGGGGTGACTGGGGTACCGACGCTGACGGTAACACCAACCTTAACATCTGGGACGCTGATAACTTCAATGCCAACGCAGGCAAGTACACCGATACTTATGCAGAAGTATTTGCATTCGGTCTTCCCGCTTGGGGCGTTCTTACCCTTAGAGACAACGTAAAAGATACCGCAGGTAAGTGGGGCGTTTGCCAGGGACCTGCATACGGTTTCGGTGGCGGTACCTTCATCGGTATTTCCGAACTTTCCGAGAAGAAAGAACTTGGCTGGGACTTCATCAAGTTCTGCACCCTTAACGAAGAGACCGCTGACTGGTGGATCGAAGTTTCCGAAGGTGACACCGTTTCCCTTCTTTCCGCTCTTGAGAAGCACAAAGATGACGAAAACGCAGTATACGGCGGTGAAAAGCTTTACGCTATGTGGCTTGACCTTGCAAAGGGTATCGACTACTCCAAGGTAACCAAGTACGACACCGAGATCGGCAATGCATGGGGCAACGCAATCTCCAAGATCAAGACCGGTGAAGCTACCAAGGAAGATGCTCTTAAGGAGTTCTACGACACCGTTGAATCCACCTTCGCAGGCGAGATCATCGTTGAGAGATAATCAATCTTTACAAAGTGTAAAAAGGCAGTAAAGCAATAAACGATGCGGGGGTCGGGGGCTAGCCCCCACCCCGGCATCATCTTTTCCGAAAGGGAGTCTTTATATGGCAGAAGCAAAAACAGTTAAACGTAAACGCAGCAAACTTACCGCGTACAATAATTGGGGCTATTTCTTTGTCGCTCCCTTTGTAATTGTATTTTTGATCTTCAGTGTATATCCGGTTTTAAGAACCCTTTACTTAAGCTTCACGGACTTAAAACTCGTGGGAAAAGGAAACTGGATCTGGTTTGCAAATTATAAGAGAGTCTTAACGGACAAATTTTTCTGGAGAGCTCTTGGAAACACCTTCACCATCTGGGGTGTGAACATCGTTCTTCAGCTGGGACTTGCATTCCTGTTGATGGTAATCTTCAGTGATGTCAAGTACAAGATGAAGGGTCTTCGATTCTTCAGGATAGTTTATTACCTGCCCAATCTGATTGCGGCAACATCCATCGCATTTTTGTTCAGCACCTTCTTTATGTATCCTTACGGAGATTTCAACAACATGCTTGTTGCCATCACAAATCTCTTCGGAAAGATCTTCCAGCGTAGGGATTGGATCGGTTCTTCAAGTACCGCCTGGGTTGTGATCGCTGTGATCCAGTCCTGGATGTGGTTCGGAAACTCCTTCTTAATGCTCATGGCGGGCGTTCAGGGTATTTCCAAGGACTACTTCGAAGCAGCTGCCATCGACGGTGCCGGAAGATGGACAATATTTACGAAAATTACATTACCCCTTATACGTCCCATTCTTATGTATGTGGCTATTACCTCCCTTATCGGCGGTATCCAGATGTTCGACCTGCCTTACCTGATGGTCAGCGCATCCACGGCCTCCTACGGACGTGTACAGACGGCAATGATGTATCTATACAAGTTCGGATTCACGGTTGGAACTACACAGGTAGGTTATGCGTCCAGTATCGCATACACCATGTTTATGATCATCCTGGTATTCTCCATCGCCGAGTTTATGTTCTTTAACAGAAAGAAGGAGGATTAGGATATGAGACATCAGTCAGTAGGATACCATATTAAAAAGTCCCTCATCTATCTGTTCCTTATAGCACTGGCAGTGACCTGTATGATTCCTTTTATGATGATGATGGTCAACGCCACAAGAGACGGTAACGAGATCTTAACGGGATTTTCCCTTATCCCCAGTGTTCATTTAAAAGAAAACTGGGATACGGTATTCAGCTATTTCAACCTGTTCCTCGGTATGAGAAACAGCGTGCTGGTAGCCATTCCCGCCACACTTTTAAGTGCTTACTTTTCAACTCTTACCGCATACGGACTTGCTTTTTACCAATTCAAGGGTAACAAGGTTATTTTCATAGTGATCCTGGTATTCATGATGATCCCCGGACAGCTGTCCCTCATCGGTTTTTACCAGCTTTGCTCAAAACTCAAGCTTGTTAACTCATATATCCCCCTCATAGTGCCTGCCATTGCGGCACCGGGAACCGTTTTCTTCCTTCGCCAGTACATACTCTCAACCCTCCCTAAATCACTGGTGGAAGCTGCAAGAATGGACGGTGCCAACGAACTGTTCAGTTTTCACAGGATCGTTATCCCCATCGTGTCGCCGGCAGTCGCTACCATGGGTATCATGGGCTTCATCGGAAACTGGAACAACTACATGCTTCCCATGATCCTCATCAACAAGAACGAGAAGATGACTCTTCCCGTAATGATGGCAACCCTTCGTGCTTCCCAGGATATCACAAGAAACCAGGGAGCCACCTACCTCTCGGTAGCCATCTCCGTAATACCTATTCTCCTCGTCTTCGCAGTTTTCTCGAAGTACATTATAAGCAGTGTATCTGCGGGTGCAGTCAAGGAGTAAATGTTTCTTTGCAGTAAATAGGCAGTAGACAAATAATAATTCTGCGACGGGTAATCCGCAGCGTCGGTGCTCGGCGAGGTTCTTTCGAGCCGAAGCAAGCAGGCTTGGCCTGCGGTCCGTTACAGCGAGGACTTAGCGAGAGCGTGCCCGGAACAGAATTGATTATTTGGCTACTGCCTTTTTGTTTAAAGATTATTTAATTAAGTAATATGGAGACAGAACACTTTATCTGCGGCTGCGGTGTTTTGTATTTAACTGATTTATGGTATGATTTCAGAAGAATAAATGGAGATCATACAGAAAATGGAAGAAAAGAAAAACCCACTCGGGTATAAGCCCGTCGGCGCTCTGTTGAAGCAATTCGCAATCCCCAGCATCATCGCCATGCTGGTGGGCGCCCTTTATAACATTGTAGACCAGTTCTTTATCGGTCAGAGTATCGGAGAACTGGGCAACGCAGCCACAAACATAGCATTCCCTTTAAATATATCCTGCACATCCCTTGCTCTTTTGTTCGGCATCGGCGGAGCCTCGGCCTTTAACCTTGCCATGGGTGAAGGAAACAAAGAAACCGCGCCCTTTTATATCGGCAACTCCGCGGCAATGATCGTGATCTGCGGTATCATTCTCAGGGCAGTCACCCTGCTTTTTACAGAGCCCCTTCTTTTGTTTTTCGGGTCTCCCGCAGATGTTTTTCCCTATGCCAAGGAATATACGAGCATAACCGCCTGGGGCTTTCCCATGCTCATACTGCAGGCCGGCGGAGCCCATCTTGTAAGGGCCGACGGTTCACCCAGATATTCCATGGTCTGCAACATGACGGGAGCCGTTATCAATACGATCCTTGATGCGCTCTTTGTATTTGTGTTCAAGTGGGGCATGGCGGGAGCCGCTCTTGCCACCATAATCGGCCAGTACATAGCCGGTATCATGGTGATCGTTTATCTTTGCAACTATAAGACCATCAAGCTCAGGCTTGAGCATTTTATCCCCAAAGCAAAGTACTTCCTAAGGAGCGCGTCACTCGGTACCGCCTCGTTCTTTAACCAGATTGCCATGATGGTGGTGCAGATAGTGCTTAACAATTCCCTTAAGTATTACGGTGCTCTGAGCGTGTACGGTGAGTCCATTCCCATTGCCTGCGTGGGTATCATCTCCAAAGTGGGAATGATGTTCTTTTCCTTTATCATCGGAATTTCCCAGGGCTTACAGCCCATTGTCAGCTTTAACTATGGGGCGAAACAGTATGCAAGGGTCAAGAGTGCTTTGCTTTTGGCTCTAAAGATCGGCCTCGGCCTTTCAGTGGGGTCCTTCTTAGTGTTCCAGCTGCTCCCGAGACAGATCATAGGTCTCTTTGGGGAAGGGTCCGACGAATACTTTGATTTTGCGGTCAAATACTTCAGAATATACTTTTTCTTTATCTTTATAAACTTTGTACAGCCCATAATCTCGAATTTCTTTACCGCCACCGGAAGGCCCCAGAGAGGTATGTTTCTGTCCCTTACAAGGCAGATACTGTTCCTGCTCCCTCTGATCCTGATCCTGCCCCTTTTCTTCGGCATAGACGGTATAATCTATTCGGGGCCCATAGCGGACGCTGTGGCAGCCACAGTCACCATTGTTATGGCAGCGGTCGAACTTAAGAATCCAAGATACAAAGAAGGATAACGGAGGCTTTTGTGAAAAAAAGGATCACGGCAATTTTGCTTTTACTTTCCATGGCGGTTTCGGGATGTTC
>JAEEGT010000142.1 GCA_016280465.1 Lachnospiraceae bacterium
CCCGCTTACAGACTTGACATCGAGACCTATCAGGATGTTGCCGAGGAAGTTATCAGAATGTACGGTTACGATCACATCGTTCCCACATTTATCCCCACGGCTCAGGTTACGAGCGGCGGCTATGATCTCAGACAGAAGACCGAACTCAAGATAAAGAACGCTCTTTGCGCAGCGGGTGCCTATGAAGGAATGCATTATTCTTTCTTCTCCCCTTCGGATCTCGATCTTATGGGATTGCCTTCCGATTCACCCTTAAGACATGCCATCGAACTTATCAATCCCATAAACAGGGATCTCTCCCTTATGAGGACCACCCTGGTTCCCCAGATGATCCGTGCAATGGCAAGAAACCAGAAGAACGGTATCTTAAGCGGCAGGATCTTTGAACTTGGAAACAGGTTCATTGCCAGGGAACTTCCTTTAAAGGATTATCCCGATGAGCGTGAGACCGTCTGCATCGGAGTTTTCGGTGAGGATGAGGATTTCTTTTCCTTAAAGGGCGTACTGGAAGCAGTTGCTTTTGCCCTTGATATCAAGTTTGATTATGAGAGAGAAGAATACACCTTCCTTCATCCCTATCAGAGCGCCAAGGTACTTTGCAACGGTAAGGAGATCGGATTCCTGGGCAAGGTCAGGTACGAGATCCAGAGTGAGACGGACATGAGAGTACAGGCTTTCGTTGCTGAGATCGATCTTAAGAGCCTCAGGGAATACTACGGAAAGCAAAGGATCTTCAAACCCATACCTGCCTTCAACATTGAAAAGAGAGACTTATGCTTTGTCATGGATAAGTCCGTTACCTGTGCGATGGTTGAGAAGGCTGTGGAAGAGGCCTGCGATTATGTGACGGATATCACTCTTTTTGATATTTATGAGGGTGCACAGCTTCCTCAGGACAAAAAGAGCATGGCCTTTAACCTTGTGTTCACACCTAAGAATGAAGAGTTAAAGCCCGAATTCATCGATTCCATGATCAAAAATATTCTGGATACCCTCAAAGAAAAATACGATATTACATTGAGAGCATAGAAATTTTGGAAAAATAAGTGTAGAATCAAATATAGTTTTTTGAAAGGAGATTCTTTATGGAAGCTAAGAAGGTTTGGGAAAGCTATTCCCAGAAGCAGGCTAAGGACTGCGATGCTTTAAACAAAGAGTATATTGAATTTATCAGCAACTGCAAGACCGAGAGAGAATGCGTCAACGAGATCGTAAACATGGCCGAAAAGTTTGGCTATGTTGAACTTGAGGAGCGCATAAAGTCCGGCAAGAAACTTAAAAAGGGCGACAAGATCTATGCCGTTAACATGAACAAAGCCATCATGCTTTTTAACATCGGCGAGACTCCCCTTAAGGAAGGTATGAACATCCTCGGTGCTCATATCGATTCCCCCAGACTTGATATCAAGTCAAATCCCCTTTACGAGGATTCTTCCATTGCCTATCTTGATACCCACTATTACGGCGGTGTCAAGAAATACCAGTGGGTAGCCATTCCTCTTGCACTTCACGGTGTTGTGGTAAAGAAAGACGGAACCACCGTTGAACTTGCCATCGGTGAAGACAAGGACGATCCCGTGTTCTTTGTATCGGATCTTCTGATCCACCTTGCACAGGACCAGATGGAAAAGAAAGCTTCCAAGGTCATCGAGGGCGAAGCACTTGACATTATCGTCGGAAACCGTCCCCTTGTGGTTAAACCCAAGAAGGGTGAAGAAGAGAAGAAAGAAAAGGATCCCGTTAAGGCTTTAGTACTTCAGACCTTAAAGACCGAATACGGTATCGAAGAGGAAGATTTCCTTTCCGCTGAGCTTGAGGTCGTTCCCGCAGGTCCCGCAAGAGAAGCCGGCTTTGACAGAAGTATGGTTTTGGGATACGGCCAGGATGACAGAGTATGTGCTTTTACCAGTCTTAAGGCAATGCTCAATGTTGACAAGGTAAAGAAGACTTCCTGCTGCATCCTTGTGGACAAGGAGGAGATCGGTTCCGTAGGCGCTACAGGTATGACCAGTCTCTATTTTGAGAATGTTATCGCAGAGCTTGTTGAACTTGAAGGCAAGGGTTCAAATCTTGATGTGAGACGCTGCCTTGCAAACTCCACCATGCTTTCTTCCGACGTTAAAGCAGCCTTCGATCCTTCCTATGCTTCCTGCTTTGAAAAGAAAAACAGCTCCTATATGGGCGGCGGTCTTGTATTCTCAAAGTTCACAGGCTCCAGAGGAAAGTCCGGCTCCAACGATGCCAATGCCGAATATATCGCATATATCCGCAAGGTAATGGATGATGCCAAGGTCATCTTCCAGATCGCGGAGCTTGGCAAGGTAGATGTGGGCGGCGGCGGAACCATCGCTTACATCATGGCTAAATACGGAATGAACGTTATCGATGCCGGTGTTGCTGTCCTTAACATGCACGCTCCTTACGAGTGCACCAGCAAGGCCGATGTATTTGAAGCAGTCAGAGGTTACGAAGCATTTCTTAATGCTCCCGGAATGTAATTTTGCTACATGGAACAATTATTAAGATCGGATTATTGGTATGACCTGCCGGAAGAGCTCATAGCCCAGGATCCCCTTTTAAAGCGGTCGGATTCAAGGCTTATGGTCTTAAATAAATATACCGGCAGCGTCAGCCACCACAGGTTTTACGAAATAAAGAATATGCTCAAAGCCGGGGATTGTCTGGTGCTTAACAACACCAAGGTGATTCCCGCAAGGCTTTTGGGGGAAAGAGAAGAGACCGGAGGCGCCGTTGAAGTCCTGCTCCTTAAGAGAAGGACCGACAACGAGTGGGAAACTCTGGTGAAACCCGGTAAAAAGTGCCGCCCCGGACAAAGACTTACCTTTGGGAACGGTTTACTTAAGGCCGAAGTTCTTTCCGTTTGCGAAGAGGGTAACCGCATCATCAGGTTTGAGTATGAGGGGATCTTTGAAGAGATCCTCGACAAACTTGGAGAGATGCCGCTTCCTCCTTACATTACCCATAAGCTTAAAGACAAAGACCGATATCAGACGGTCTATGCCAAGTATGACGGCTCCGCCGCTGCCCCTACCGCAGGTCTTCACTTCACAAAGGAACTGCTTGATGAGATCGGCAATATGGGGGTTAAGCTTGCTTTTGTCACCCTTCATGTGGGTCTTGGAACCTTCAGAC
>JAEEGT010000143.1 GCA_016280465.1 Lachnospiraceae bacterium
AAAGAACCGGTATTCATAACTGTTACCATCAGGGCACCGGAGACCGCCAATTACGCTTTGGCAGAAAAGATCGTAAGATTTATAATAAGACCCAGACGTATCACCATCGGAGCCGCATCCTTATCAAAGACGGTGGACGGTTCAGCCTTCGATCCTGCGGATATCGAAAGGTATTCTTTAAGATTCGGAAGCCTTGCGACCGGAGACACCATAGACGATAATCTGTCGGAACTTCTGGTGGAACCCGACGTTACGGGATTTGCTTCGGTAGGCTCCTGCGTAAACAGGCTTAAGGGAATTACCGATCCCGATGTTCCTTTTGCCATCATAAAGGACTCTGCAGACAATGATGTGACGGCTTGTTATGACATAACCTACGTAAACGGCATGCTTACCATCAACCCCATACCTTCGGTACCCGATCCCGCGCCCGCACCCGGTAACACAGATACTCCCGCCGGCGGCAATAACAAGCCTTCGGGTCATAAACCTTCGAAGAGCAAGACCGAAGAGAGTACAAAAGAAACCGAAAAGGGAGAAGAAGGGCCTGCATCCGACGACCCCGGCAAGACCGGAGACAAGGGTACGGATGAAAATTTCGATCCCGAGAAAAACACAGATAATACAGATAATACCGAAACCGGTAAAAAGAACGACGGTCACCTGACCGTAAAGGCTGAGAATGCCATACCGGACAACGAAAATGACAAAAACCACATGCAGGCCGAACTTCCGGACAAGGAAGCAGTGGCGGGAGCCATTCTTTCGGATGAGGAATGGAAGCTTTTGAACGAGGGTAATGACATTGTCATAAGGCTTACCATAGACGATACAAGGACCCTTAGCAAGGATGAAACCCTTGATTCGCTCCTTAACGATCTTTCGGAAAGTGCGGGAAAAGACTCTGATGCTGTGGTCAAAGCAGTTGTGACCCTTGAACTTGAAAAACGGTTAAACGATGAAGAATGGCAGCGCATACTGAACAGCCTGGCACCTATTGAAGTTAAGATCTCGGTTCCCGAAAGATTAAGAAATGAAGGAACTCCCGTATACATAGCGGTCAAAAAGAACGGAAGATACGTTCTTTTGAAAGATCTTGATAAAAATGCTGAGATCATCACGATCCTTACAGAGGATTTTTCATCGGATTATGTTATCATAAGCATTGAGAATATGGCTGTTCCCACATCGCTCTTACTGTTTGGCGAGGACGAAAGGAACTGTATCTGGCACTGGCTCATCCTTGTTATGCTGATACTTTCTTTTGCTACAGCCCTTCTGTACTGGAAAGATGCCGCTGATGACGACGAGGAAGGCACGGAAAGATCCGACCAAAAGGGCGCAAAGAAACCTATGGTCAGAAGAAAGGGTCATATGCCCATACTTCTGGCGCTTAACCTGCTGGGTGTTCTTTTTGCCATACTGGGAACCTGCAGGATCGACTGGCCCGCAGAAGTTTTGAACCTTATCCTTGTGGGAGCAGTTGAGACTTATAAATCCTTAAAGAATAAAAACGGAGCCTCTGATGAAAACTGAGACAAAGGTGTTTTTCCACCTGCCGGGATTGTTTGAATTTTATGAACTGTACAGGATGTTCCTGCCGCTATTCAGGGAACATCGGGAGTACTTTTATGATTGGTGCGACATAGGTTCTGTCTACGGAGCACCTGCAGACTGTCTGTGGGGCGGAGGCCGTGTGGGCTTTGGAACTGCCGATGCAGGCGACGTGGCGGCTCTTATGGGGGAATACGGCATTTCTTCGCGCCTTACCTTCAGTAACTCATTGCTTAAAGACAAGCACCTGTCAGACAAAAGATGCAATGCGCTTTGCAGGCTTTTTGAAAAGAACGGGGCAAAAGAAAACGGTGTGATCCTTCACTCCGATGTTTTGCTTGAATATTTAAAGAAAGAATATCCGGGGTTTTATTTTGTATCCTCCACCACAAAGGTACTGACGGACTTTGGTGACTTTAAGAATGAACTGGACCGTCCGGAATTCCGCTTTGTGGTGCCGGATTTTCGACTGAATAAAGAATTTGAAAAGCTTGGTTCTTTGACCGCAGAAGAGAAGCGCAAGACTGAGTTTCTTTGTAACGAATGCTGCGATTTTGGCTGCAAAGAAAGAAAAAACTGTTATGAAAATGTCAGCCGCAAGAGCCTTGGGGATACTTGCGAAGATCACGTCTGTGCTTCGCCCAAGGCCGCACGCGGCTACAGATTTTCCGATGCCATGGAGAATCCCGGTTTTATCGGCACCGAGGACATCCGAAGTGTCTATGCCCCCATGGGCTTTGACCAGTTCAAGATCGAGGGCCGAAGCCTTGGAAGTGCCATGATCCTGGAATTTCTGCTATATTACATGACAAAGCCCGAGTACAGGCTCAAGGTCCGGGAAGAGATATATCTCGACAGTTCCCTGGATCTATTCTGAAAAATATCCGCGAGGGTATTTTTCTTTTTGCAGATGTCACCTTTAATGCCCCACAAACGTATTTAAGGTGTAAGGCCCTTCGCGAAGACCTTGTTGTAATCACAACAGGAGGATGTTAAATGGATCAAAAAGAAAGGAATGAAAGTTTAGAGCGTGTCATAGAAAACTACAGCAACATGCTTTATCGCATATGTTTTGTGATCTTAAAGAACGAACAGGATGCACAGGACGTATTGCAGGAGACATTTTTGGCATACATGACCAAACGCCCGCATTTTCATTCCGAAGAACATAAGAAAGCTTGGCTTATCAGAGTATCCCAGAACAAATGTAAGGAGTTCTTAAGATTCCATAAAAAACACGCCGCAATCCCTCTTGAAGAGGTGGAAGAAAGCATTGGGATCAGTAACGGACTTGATATCGAAGACAGAGAAAAGCTTAATCTTATCTGGAACCTGAACTTAAAGTTAAAGAGTGTGGTGATCCTCTACTATGTGGAAGGATATTCGGTAAAAGAAACCGCAGTCATCCTTAACATTTCAGAGGTTGCCGTGAAGAAGCGCCTGCAAAGGGCAAGAGAGATCCTCTCGGAACTTGGCAGGGAGTATGATGGAGGTATCGTCTGTGAACAATAATATCGATAAAGAACTTTTTTCAAACATTGAGATTTCAAGCAAAGCAAAGAAAGAGATATATGAAAACTGTCTGAAGGGAAGGCACGCAGGAGACATCAGATTCAGGTATGCGGGACTTTTAACCGCCATGATCGGTGCTCTTGCCATCGGATCCACCGGAATCGGAACCTATGCTTATTACCAGAGCGTCCAGACCCGTATGGAGTCCATGCCTCAGGCAGAGGTGGAAGAGTACAGACAGGATCTCATCCATGACACCGCGGTGGTGATCGATGATTCCTACAGCAGAAAACTTACGGATGAGGAGTCCTTAAGAGTTGCGGAACTTGAAAGAAAGTACAATTCCGAGGGCAACTATCCCGAAGAAAATGTTAAGAGAGTTGCCACTTTTGAAGAATGGGACGGAGAGTCGGTATGCTACGTGGAGGAAGATAACAAGCTGTACTTCCCCGAAGAAATGACGGATGAAGACCTGCTTACTTTCATCGATTATTCCACCAAGAAGGATTATGTAATGGAGCAGGAGGCAGAAAAAGAAGCGGATGATACGCCTTCACCCTATGTGGCTGTGGAAAATGTATCGGAAGCCGATCTTGTCCGGGCAGGATATGATGCCCTCGGCAAACTTTTTGGTAGGGACGTGGCAAAAGGATGGAATACAAGAGTTGAAGCCTTCAAGCCTTCCGCTGTAGATCCTTCCGAAGGAACCGGACACGATATGTACTTCGTATATTACGATCAGGTGGGCGGATCATCCTACAGTACCGATTATGTTGTAGTCTATAACATGAATGATCTCTCCCTCATAGGCGTTGCTGTTCGCGGTAAGGAGCACTGGGCAGG
This sequence comes from Lachnospiraceae bacterium, assembly GCA_016280465.1. GTDB lineage: Bacteria > Bacillota > Clostridia > Lachnospirales > Lachnospiraceae > UBA1258. Next base: position 3,910 of record JAEEGT010000143.1, read on the forward strand.
CCTTAAGTCCTATACCGATGCCGATGCTGCAGCAAAGGTTAAGGAAGATCTTCCCAAGGTCTGCGCAGAGATTGAACGTCTCTACGGCTACAAGAATTACGACCTTGAGAGAGACGAAGTGTACTATGATTACACCGATCCCGGGGAGAACGATGCAAGACAGGCCCGTTATGTCTTCAGATTCGGCGATACCGATGTGGATGTAATGTGGGATCTTGGCAGCGAAAAACTCTCGTCTGTCGAATTCTTCCCCGCAGAAGGTGATTTCTACTGGTATCTCGAGTTGGAATAAAAAGAAAGAATAATAAGAAGGTCCCCGGCGTTTCACCCGCGCCGGGGATCTTAGTTTATCAGGCACTTTCAAATTCATCGATGGCCTTTTCCCAGTATTCTCTCGGAATGTTTCTCCAGTCCGCGCTGCCGGTATCCTCGGTACAAAGAACACAGGCCCTTTCAAGGACAGCTGTGTAGGCGAAGGTACTCCCGTTAAGCACGTGCATCGTGATCCTGGTCCAGGCGGGATCGTAGTCTGACATGTTTTCTTCTTCCATTTCTTTTATTACCGCAGGGACATCGTAGGAAAGGGTAACAAATTCCGGATTCCAGTTTCCGTTTTCACCGGTAAGCAGCATAAACTGGGCTTTGCCGCCGCTTCGAAGAGCCACGCCCACGGAGCCCGGATTGATAATGCGTTTTCCGTTTCTTTCATACATTGTCTGGATGTGGAAGTGGGCGCAGACCGTCAGTTCCGTCGTGAGTTTCTTTGTGAGACTGTCGATGTAGTCATAGTCCGGTCTGAGGCTTTCCGATGCCTTCCGGGGCGAACCGTGGCAGATCACAAAGGGCGGAAGACCGGGATATTCAAGGGTCATTGATATCGGCAGTTTATCGAATTCATCGATCTGGGCGGGGGTCAGTCGCTCGTAAGCATAGGCTAAGATCCCGGAGCCGCATTTCCCTTTTTCCCAGATCCAGTCGGTGTTCCTTCCTTTCTTCCGGTCAATCCAATAGTCTTCCTTGTTGCCTCTGATAAAGGTGCAGGGGTATTGCTTTGACAGTTCTTTGAGGAAACTTATGGTTTTTTCGGGACAGGGCATGTCTCCGATGTAGTCCCCGAGAAAGATAAATTCCTCCGCACCCTGTTTTTTTGCTTCTTCCACACATCTTTCAAGGGCGATGTGATTGCTGTGGATATCGGCCATTATTGCAAGTTTCATGTTTTTCTCCCATTCTCAAAAGAATAATACTGCCGGGGCTTGGTTGTATGATAAGATCATAGATCATATTTCTTTATTTTTTCTTGTCCCATTCTTGAATTAATCTTGAGAATGTAAGAATACAAAAGGCCGGGGAGATTACCCGGCCCTTATTCGGTCATTGCGTTAATCTTACAGCAGCCTTACCATACAGATCTCGTCACGGTAACTGCCGTCATCGTATTTTAAGGATCTTAGCAGTCTGCCTGTCTCCTTAAAGCCCATCTTTTCATAGAGATGTTTGGCCCGGGCATTGCCGTCTACGACTTCCAGTTCGATCTGTTCGTAGCCCATGTCCTTAGCCAAAGACAGAGCATATTCCATCATTGCGGTTCCAAGGCCCGCATCGCAATATGCCTGCTTAAGAGCTATGGCAAACCCGCATCTGTGCTGAACCCTGCGCTGAGAACCCTTTCCCACAATCCCGCAATTGCCGGCGATCACGCCGTCAACCACAGCCACCATCATCAATTCCCTGGGGGCGTTACGCTTGCTCTCCAGTATATTTTCTTCGGCTTCGATGGTATAGGTGACTTCATCGGCATTCCTCAGTAAAAACAGGGTTTCTCCGGACACGATGCGAAGATACTCTATCATTCCGGCGGCATCCTGCGGGTGCACGGGGCGCAAGGTGCATTTTCTTCCGTCTTTCAGTGTTATTTCTTTTTCCTTGAATATCATATGGAGTTCCTCACTTGCTCATTTTTACATCGCCGATCTTGCCAAGGCCGGCACCGAGACTGTAATATCTGCCGGAATAAATTACGGGATCAAGGACCTTAAGATCCACGTCAAAGGTATCCTTCGGGTTCAGACGCTCGTCAATCTGGATGTTTCGTATATGGCAAAAGAACGTGGTAGATTCACCGGTCTCAACGAACTTAGCAACTTCGCACTCATACACCCACCGGCTTGCGTTAAGAACAGGGACGTCCAGGACCTCGCCTCGTGTTACTTCATAGGAAATATCTTTCTTGCTGCCATCTGCGGCATGCCTGGTCCCCAGGTAATCCATGAGAGGAAGCATATCAGTGCTCACAAGGTTGGCGCTGAAGATACCGCTTCGAAGTACATTGGTCTTGGTCCGTTTAGAGCCGAACATGCTGATAACGAGCAGGTACCCGCCATCGCCTTCACAGGTAGCGCTTACCCAGGTGATGGGAGCAAAGTTGGGACTTCCGTCTTCGTTGTTGGTTCCGATGATAAAAGAAGGCTGTACGCACATGGAATAGATTGGTTTTACAGATCTTCGCTCAGACATTTCATTCCTCCTGTCAGCATTTAATTATAGCCTGTTTCTGGGGGCGCATCCCATGCATTTTTTGTATACATTGCAGAAATGCTCACTGCTTCCGAGTCCCACCCGCACAGCAATCTCGGTATTGTTGTAATATCCCGTTTCCAACAGCTTCTTTGCTTCTTCACATCGGGTCCTTTGCAGGTATTGATAGATCGTGTACCCGGTGTCAGCCTTGAACAGTCTGTTTAGGTGGTCATAATTGTAGCCCGCCTGTCCGCTGACGATACCGGAGTCAAATCGGTCCATATAGTGCTGTTTCAGATACCATTTCAGTTCCGTAACTGTGCCGTTTTTTCTTTTTGCACCCGCGTTTTCGATATATCGGATTTCTTCGATATCATCAGCGATGGTCAGCATCATCATATGAAGCAGCGAGGATGCCCGGGCACGGTTAAGCCTGTTTGCATCCAGCGATATTTCGTGTACTTTGCTGCAAAGTTCCCGACACATATCTATTGCTTTTTCGCTTTCCAGATGATGGTATTTCGGAAAAAGCATCTCATCCGCTCTAAGGCTGTGATTCTCATCGACCTCCGGATATCTGTTGTCTTTGTACCCCGGAAGAAAATGAAAATAGCAGAAAGAAACAGTGGAAGGTTTGATCCCCACATGGGTTCTGGTGGGGTCAAGCAGGATACAGTCGTTTTTGGTAAGATGATATTCCTCTTCACCTTCTCTTAAAAAGAGTTCTCCTTCCGTCAGGACATAGAGGATGTATTCGTGATATTTCCTTTTAAAATGCACATACGGAGGTTTGTGACTGCAGGAATCCAGAGCCGAAACCTGAGGGAGTATTTCGGTGCTGACTGTAAAATACAGATCGTTCATTTTTACCTCGTTTAATATCTGTAAATCGATAATGATTAATTATACGATGAAGAAACGGGCATTTCAAATACTAAAAATCGATATCTTACACTTTTATGTCGTTTTGATGTAACTACGGACCGTAGTATTATTATACAATCGTACCATGAAAGATATGACCCGCGGCAAAATATTGAATTCAATAGTCGGATTTGCGGTGCCATTGCTTATATCCAGCCTTTTTCAGCAGCTGTATTCGGTAATGGACACCTTGATCATCTCAAGATTTCTTGGGGCCGATGCTCTTGCGGGAGTAGGGTCAACCGGGCAGATCACTTTTCTTACCCTCTGTATTGCACTTGGGATGGGAAACGGTGGCGGACTTATCATTTCCCAGAGTTTTGGCAGCAAGGATCGGGCTAAACTGGAAAGAACCGTTGTGTCCATGTCTTATATTATGGCTGTTTTGGCAGTCATAATGTCCTTTGCGGGATACTGTTTTTCAGGGGCCTTTCTGAGGCTGACAAATGTTCCGGACAATGTTTTTGATTATTCCCTTACATACCTTAAGATAACCTTTGCTTTTTCCGCCGGGGTGGTCCTTTATAACTGGGGCTCGTCTGTTTTAAGAAGCGTGGGAGATTCAAGGACTCCGCTGGTAGCACTGATCTTTTCATCTTTTTTGAATATAGGGCTTGATCTTTTATTTATCCTTATTTTTAAACTGGGGATTGCAGGTGCGGCTTATGCGAC
>JAEEGT010000144.1 GCA_016280465.1 Lachnospiraceae bacterium
ATTTCTGCAGGTAATCTCCGCAATATAAGGGTTGGAGAGATTATGGATCATCTCATAGCCCAATAATCCACCGCTTGAGTACCCGGTACTGATTCTGTATCGTTCCCAGATTGCAAGCTCATTGTAGGTAATGAGCCCGTCTTTGTTCGTGTCTTTTCCTGCGGGAGCCTCCCAGTTTATTTCCAGGCCGGTGGCGCGGGCATCTGCCTTAAGAAAAAGAAAGCAAGCCGCAATTATGGTAAATGCAACGATTAAATGTTTTTTCATAAATATCTCCTTCAGAACAAGGGATTCAGCCCGTAACGATCTCCTGCGGGCATAAAAAAACCACCGAATGCATTATAGCATTCGGCAGTTTCTGTAGAATTAATGAAATTCAGGCTTTAAGGGCCCTCATGGCATTCATGATTGCAATAAAGGCAACTCCCACGTCCGCAAAGATTGCGGCCCACATGGAGGCGATTCCAAAGGCTGCAAGAACAAGCACCAGTGCCTTGACACCAAGGGCAAATACAATGTTTTCTTTTACTATTCTTAAGGTCTTGCGGGCGATGCGCTTGGCGTCTCCGATTTTCGAAAGCTCGTCCGTCATGATAACCACATCGGCGGCTTCGATTGCTGCGTCGCTTCCCATGGCTCCCATGGCGATACCGATGTCGGCACGGGTAAGTACAGGAGCATCGTTGATGCCGTCACCCACAAAAGCGACCTTCGATCTGTCCGAAGAATTCTCGCCCATGAGCTTCTCGATGGCAGTTACCTTGTCAATGGGCGTAAGGTTAGAATAAACCTTGCTTATTCCCACATTGGACGCTACGATCTTAGCACTTTCCTCATTGTCTCCCGTAAGCATTACGGTCCTTTGAATACCGCTGTCCTTAAGCTTCCGAATGGCCTCGGCTGCGCCGTCCTTGATCTCATCCACGATATGGATGTGACCCATGTATCTTCCGTCAGCGGCAAGATAGACCACCGTACCTCTCTCAAGGCAGTCGTGACAGTCAGTCTTTTCCAGTTCTTCCTTGGGAAGGCAGTCCGCCATAAGCTTGTAATTTCCCGCATACCACTGTGATCCGTCAATTTTAGCGGAAACGCCTTTGCCGGCGATCTCCTTGACATCCGTGGCATCATCGCCGGATACAAACTTCACTTCATCCACGATGGATCTTGCAATAGGGTGATTGGAGGAATACTCGCACATGGCCGCGATCTTAAGAAGAAAACTCTTTGCCGAATCCCCTGCTTTTTCCTTGAGGAAATCCGAAACCGACACCTCACCCACCGCGAAATTACCCTTGGTGATGGTTCCCGTCTTATCAAAGACCACGGTATCTATCTCAGAAAGAGTCTCCATGTAGTTACCGCCCTTAATGAGGATACCCTTCTTGCCTGCACCACCGATCCCCCCGAAGAAGCTTAAGGGAACGCTGATCACAAGCGCGCAGGGGCAGGATATAAGAAGAAAGGTCATGGCTCTGTAGATCCAGGTCTTGACGTCTCCCGTGATGAGAGAACCCGCAAGGGCCAGTACCACAGCCGAGCAGACCACTATGGGTGTATAGTAACGAGCAAATACCGTGATGAAATTCTCGGCCTTGGCTTTCTTGGAAGAAGCATCCTCCACCAGAGTAAGTATCTTCGCAACCGTAGACTGGGCAAACACGGAGGTAACGCTTACCGTGATCACTCCCGTCAGGTTCACGCATCCGCTTACCACATTGCTTCCCACCGTTACATCCTTGGGAAGGCTCTCACCGGTAATGGCGGCGGTATCAAGGGAAGAGATCCCATCCACCACGATACCGTCAAGAGGTATCCTCTCTCCCGGGCGTATCTGGATAACTTCGCCGATCTTAACTTCCGACGGATCCACTTCCGCAGTTTCGTTTTCTCGCACCACTCTTGCAAAATCCGGTCGTATGCTCATCAAAGCCTTTATGGACTTTCTTGACTTGTTGACGGCATAGGTCTGGAAGCACTCGCCCACCTGGTAGAAAAGCATGACAGCAACGGCTTCAACATATTCCTTGCAGGCAACAGCTCCTATGGTGGCCACGATCATAAGAAAGTTTTCATCGAAAACATGACCGTGGGCGATATTAACTGCTGCGTTCTTAAGTACATCAAAACCTATGGTAAGATATGCAGCCAGATAAAAAGCAAGTCCGGCCCACTGATTCACGAAATGTTCTAACAGTATGCCGACAACAAACAATCCGAAGCCTATGGCCACACGAATAATCTTCTTCTTTAGTTTCTTGGTCATGTCAAACCTCCGTATTACGAAGAAAAATACGAAAGGGGCTTAAAGCCCCCTTCTCACTTATACAGCCTTGACCGTTACATCGGGCTCTGTACTCTTTACGATCTTGCGCATTTCTTTCTCAACAGCGTCGTTCTTGTCATCCTCTACATTGTAGACAAGCTTCTGGGTAAGAAATGTTACCTTGCACTCGGATACTCCTGCGATCTTTGCTACCGCATCCTGGATCTTCTGTGCGCAGTGTGCGCAATCAAGGTCTTCCAAAATAAATGTACGTGTCATTGTTTATCCCTCTCTCTTTCTTCGGTGCCCTCGCACCGCATTTGTGTTTAAGTGATTTCCCTTCTTGGGGTTCAAAGAACAGTCTTAAGGCTCAAGCACATGCTCCACGCCTATCTTTATGATGGATTCCACATGATCGTCCGCCAGAGAATAATACATGGATTTTTTATCGCGCCTTGCCTTCACCAGCTTCGCAGCCTTGAGAGTACTTAACTGATGGGAAATGGCCGACTGGTTCATGGACAGATTCTCTGCCAGTTCACCCACGTTCTTCTCCCCGTCCGTAAGAGCATACAGGATCCTCAACCGGGTTGAATCCGCAAACATCTTAAAGAGGTCTGCAAGGTCATATATGATGTCTTCGTTGTTTGCGTCGAACATGTTACCGCCCTTTCATATGTTTGTCTGTTCATATGTTCATTATATGCCCATTTTCTGATTTGTCAACATGTTTTGTTTTTTTTTAGTAAACAAGCCTTCGTACCGAAGACGTTTTTTCGTTCGCCCGGCTCCACTCCGCTCAGCTAACTTCTAACCGATCCTAGGCGCCCTGATGTGTTCGCGTGGAATCGAAGCTCTCACATCGTGCGCCAACGCTCGGTAAGAAGTGGATCTTCACTGCGGTTCCCGCCTAATTGCTCACTTAAAAAACATCTTCGGTCCGAAGGCCGTTACAAAAAAAATACTGCGTAGCGGAATTAATCCGACGCAGTATTAGACATTAACTATTTAATGGTAAACATGATCAGTTCAAAAGAGCAGAGTCTGATTCGCCGTAAACGATCTGCGGCGGATTCTCCATCCTGTATTTTGTCTTAAAACCGGCCTCATTGATCCTGGTCTTTTTGTCGGTTCCGATAACTCTCATGGAAGAGGCGATCACCGCAATTGCTATACAACCTACCACTAAAGGCTTCCATAACGGGAATTCCTCACCGGGATAGATAAGAGCCACCAGCCATGTTCCCGCAAAATTAAAGGAAAGATGTGCAAGAACCGTAGCCCACAGTGAATTGAACTTCCTGTAGATATATCCAAGGAGCAATCCCATGGCAAAAGCATATATGCCCTGAATGGGAACTGTAAACTTACCCTGTCCCATGAGTACCAGTATGATCTGGGTGACTTCATGAGCCAGCCCGAAAATAATGGCCTGGAAAAGGTTTGCGGCCCAGAACTTATCAGTAAACTGTCTTGCAAGCTTAAAGGTAACTCCGCGGTATATGATCTCTTCTGCTATGGGAGCAAGGATCACAGCCACGAGGGTCGACACAAGGGACAGTTCTCCAATCCCCATATCCTCTATCTTCTCGGCATAGTCCGCCATGGCCTTGGGCATAATGGTCTGCGCCAGCAAAAGAAGGCTGCTTACCACACATTCAAAACCCACAAAGAGCATGACCACAGATATAAAGCCCTTAAATGAAAAGATCTCCCTGATATCTGCCGTTCTTTCCTTCATGGCATAGCGATAGAACAGGCCGAAAGCAACTATGGCCACCAGTTCGGCTATTACCATGATCCTCATGGTGAGAGCCGTATCGGTACTTATGTCAGTGAGAAGTCTGCCCGGATTAAGTGCCGAGCCGGGATCCGTGACCACTCTCGCGGCGGTTTCCACCATATAATAGATGGTGGCAACTATATTCTGTATCAGTATAAAAGCAACAAAAGGGACAAAGCACAGCAGAAAACTAATTACTTTCTTCATTCTTTTCTTCCTTCTTTTCTTCCTTATCAGTATCCGAAGGCAGGCGTCTGAATTCCGTCATGCCGTCCCAAAGGATCTTTATGCTATCCGTAAAGGTTGTAAATACCCCTTCTTTGTACAAAGAATCCACTATCATGGCCACAGGGATCGCAACGATCATACCGAAGACTTTACCGAACCTGTAACCGATGAACATGATCACCAGAGTCGGGAGAGGCGCAAAGCCCACATTGTCTCCCACGAATTTGGGCTGTATGAGCTGACGTACCAGCTGCCCCACGCCCCATGTCACCAGCAGTCCCACCGCAAGGAAGTAGTTCTGGTTGCTGAAGCAGACTATAGCCCAGGGAACCATGATGAGTCCGGCACCGAAGAAGGGCAGGAAATCAAGGATCGCTATACCGAGAGCGATCACAAGGGCGTATTCCACACGGCAGATAAGGAGTCCGGTAAAGGTGATGATGTATACAAACATCTCTATCTGGAGCTGAGCCTTGAAATAGCCGCCCACAGCGTTCTTTAGGCCTCTGTAGGCCATTGTCATCTTGCTGTATAAAGACTTGGGAAGCTTCTCTTCCATGCCTTTGGCAAGTGTATTGTGCTCTGCGGTAAAAAAATATGCCGAAAGAACACACATGATGATGGCGATAAGGGCGTTGGCCACACTGCCGATACCCGAGGAAAGATTGTCCAGTACCACCTTGCCGACTTCGTTGCCGCCTCCAAGACTGCTTACGAAATTGGAAAGGGCCGTTTCAAGGGAATTACCCAGATTGGCAAAGGTCGCTCTCGTGTTTTCGGGAAGGTTTTTAAACAGGTCATTGAGCCTGCCGCCCAGGTTGTTAAGTTCAAGTTTCCAGGTTCCCCATTTTTCGGGGATACTCCTTACAAGTCCCATGCCCTGGTTTACCAGAAGGGCAATGACTCCGTAGCCCGCAAGGATTATGATGGCGATTATGAGGACTATCATAATGGCCGACATAGCCTTACGCTTAAACTTGATCTTTTCTTCAAAAAACTTTACCACGGGATTGGCCAGTAAAGAAATGACCCAGCCTACCACAAAGGGCATGAAAAATACCAATACCCTCGGTAAAAGAAAGATACAAAGGAGCAGCGCTATGATATAAACGATCACATTGGCTGCCGCTTTGAGATAAAGCACGTGCTTTTTCATTGATCAGTACCCCCATCACTGTCGTTATCCCCGATCACTGCATCCATTATAGCATATATTTCATCTCTGCCCTGTTTTGTTTGGGCGGAAAAGGGTATCATCACTGTTTTCGATCCTGCCTTCAGCTTGTCCCGGATAATCTTAAGATTCTTCGGAACGGCCCCGCGGCTTATCTTGTCGGCTTTGGTACAGACTATCACCGGCTCGTATCCGTTCTTTATGACCCAGTCGTACATGAGGCAGTCGTTGCCCGACGGCTCATGGCGTATGTCTATAAGAAGAAAGACCTTCTTTAACACTTTGGAGGTGCGAAGATATCTCTCTATCATCTCGCCCCACTTTTCTCTCACCGATGCTGAGGTCTTGGCATAGCCGTACCCCGGCAGATCCACCAGATACATCTCGCCGTTTAAGTTGTAAAAGTTTATGGTCTGGGTCTTTCCGGGCTGGGAGCTGGTCCTTGCCAGAGCCTTGCGATTGACAATGGCATTGATCAGGGAAGATTTACCCACGTTGCTCTTGCCCGCAAAGGCTATCTCAGGCAATCTGTTGGCCGGTAATTTGCTGGTTACACCGCATACGGTCTCAAGTTCTGCTGTTTTGATCTTCATTACTGCACCAGTGCTTCCTTTGTGACTTCGTTCATGGAAGATACATAGACAATCTCCATACCGTCCCGTATCTCTTCGGATATCTCTTCAATATCCGGTCTGTTCTCATAAGGTACCAAAACTCTGTATATACCCACATTCTTGGCCGCAAGGATCTTTTCTTTGAGTCCGCCCACAGGAAGTACCCTGCCACGAAGGGTGATCTCTCCCGTCATGGCTATCTTACCGCTTACGGGTATCTTTGTGATGGCGGAAAGGACAGCCGTAGCCATGGTTATTCCTGCGCTGGGTCCGTCCTTGGGAACGGCTCCTTCGGGAATATGTATGTGAATATCGTTCTTTTCAAAGAAATCCGGAGAGATTTTGTATTTCGATGCCACCGATCTTATATAGCTTAAGCCCGCCATGGCGGATTCCTTCATTACATCTCCCATCTGTCCGGTAAGTTCCACTTCACCTTTGCCGGGCATGATATTGACTTCTATCTGAAGGGTATCGCCACCCACGGGAGTCCAGGCAAGGCCTCTGGCTATTCCTGTCTTGTCGGTCTTCACCGCGCTTTCCTTGCGATATTTTTCTTTTCCGAGATAATCCTTTAAGTTCTTGGAAGTAACCGTGATCTTACCGGGATTATCCTCCAGGATCTCACGTGCCGCCTTGCGACAGATCTCACCGATCTTTCTTTCAAGTTCTCTCACCCCGGCTTCCCTTGTGTAGGATTCGATGATCTTCCGAAGGGCTCCGTCGGTAACGGATAACTGCTTTCTTGTAAGGCCGTTCTTTTCGAACTGTTTATCCAGAAGATAATCCTTGCCGATATGGAATTTCTCGTTGGAGGTATATGAGCTTACCTCGATGATCTCCATACGGTCGTAAAGAGGCCTCGGGATATCCCCTGCGGAGTTGGCGGTTGCCACAAACAAAACCTCCGAAAGGTCGATGGGGATACCTATATAATGGTCCCTGAACTTTGAATTCTGCTCGCTGTCCAGGACTTCAAGGAGGGCCGAAGAGGTGTCTCCTTTATAATCGCTGCTTACCTTGTCTATTTCATCAAGAAGCATAAGGGGATTCTTGACTCCTGCCTGCCTCAGTCCGTTGGCGATGTTTCCGGGCATGGCTCCCACGTAAGTACGTCTGTGACCGCGGATCTCAGCTTCATCTCTCACACCGCCCAGAGATACTCTCACATATTGCTTGTTAAGAGCATCGGCAATGCTTCTGGCAATGGAAGTCTTTCCTGTTCCGGGAGGTCCTATCAGACAGATGATGGGGCCGCCGCCCTTTCCGGTAAGGGTTCTCACCGCCAGGAATTCCAGTATTCTTTCTTTTACCTTCTCAAGGCCGTAGTGGTCTCTGTCGAGGATCTCCTTGGCTTTGATTATATCGTTTCTGTCCTCGGAAGCGTTGTCCCAGGGCATCTCTAAAAGTGTTTCGATATAGCTTCTCTCTACACTTGCTTCACTTCCGCCGTCACGAAGGGTAACAAGACGGTTGATCTCTTTTTCTATCTTTTCTTTGACTTCGGGACCGGCATTCAGTTTATCCAGTTCGTTTCTTAATTCCTGCTCCTCGGAAAGAGGATCCTCACCAAGCTCCCGCCTTATGGAATTCATCTCTTCTCTGAGATAATAATCCCGCTGGCTCTTTGTGACCTTCTCTTTGACCTTCTTTTTAAGATCGTCCTTGACCCTGGCGACCTGGATCTCATCACTTAAGATCTGTACCGCCCTGTCATAGCGGTCCCTAAGGTCGGTAAGCTGTAAAACCGACAGTTTTACTTCATAAGGCAGCGGTGTATTGACAAGTGTCATGTCAACCGTTGCACCCAGTTCTGCGGACTCGTTCAGGCTTTTTATTACGTTTTTACCCATTCCGGATTTTAAAGAAGAAAGCTCGATATACAGTTCTCTTATATAACGAAGCATCGCTTCTTTTTCCACCCTGTCGATGGCGGACTCATCGGTCTCCAGCGGTTCCACATCGGCATAAAAGCCTCCGTCTTCATCCACCGAAACGATCCTGGCACGCTTTCTGCTTTCGAGCATGACCTGAAAGGATTTGTCCGGGAGTTTGTTTATCTGTCTGATAAAAGAAAGGGCTCCGATCTCGTAAAGGGTATCCTTTGTGACCTTTTCCGCCGGTTCCTTCTGGGAAGCCACGAAAACAAGGCCATCGCCCTTTATGGCTTCTTCACAGGCTCTGGCCACTCTCTTTTGTATTATGGTGAAGTTGACTATCATTCCCGGAAGAAGAGCCGCATCCTTGACAATGATGGTCGGGAGTTTGATTATCTCGCTCATGTGTTATACCTGAATCGCGTAAGGATTAAAACAAAGTGGGGCGCTCCGTAGCCCCCCACCCTTTAGTTTGCTTTTTTCAATTCCTTGTGTTCCTTATGCACGGTAAGGGGTTCGCTGTTGCCAAGAACGCATTCCTTGGTTACGGTGCATTTAACGATGCTGTCATCGGAAGGGATCCGATACATCACATCCATCATGATATTTTCAAGAATCGATCGAAGACCTCTGGCTCCGGTCTTTCTTTCCAGTGCCTTGTCGGCGATGGCTTCTATTGCCTCGTCCTCGAAGGTAAGTTCCACGCCGTCCATCTTGAACAGTTTCTTGTACTGTTTGATAAGAGCGTTCTTAGGCTCCTTTAAGATGCGGATCATTGCCGCTCTGTCAAGGGCTTCGAGAGACACATTGATGGGAACGCGGCCCACAAATTCGGGGATCAGTCCGAATTTAACCAGATCCTGGGGAGTGACCTCTTTGAGAGACTCACTGATATCCTTGTTGGACTTGGCTGTGACTGTTGCGTTAAATCCGATGGAACTCTGGTCGAGTCTTGCTTCCACGATCTTTTCAAGTCCATCAAAAGCTCCGCCGCAGATAAAAAGAATATTGGTGGTATTGATGGGGATCAGTTCCTGGTGGGGGTGTTTTCTTCCGCCCTGAGGAGGCACGTTGGCCTCTGTTCCTTCGATTATCTTAAGCAAAGCCTGCTGCACGCCTTCACCGGATACATCCCGGGTAATGGAGACGTTCTCGCTTTTCTTGGTAATCTTGTCTATCTCATCGATATAAACGATACCGTGGCTTGCTTTATCCACATTGTAATCCGCAGCCTGGATAAGTTTAAGAAGGATGTTCTCAACATCCTCGCCCACATAACCGGCTTCGGTAAGTGTGGTGGCATCGGCAATGGCAAAAGGAACATTTATGATCTTTGCAAGAGTCTGTGCCAGATATGTTTTACCGGAACCGGTAGGACCCATCATTAAGATGTTTGACTTCTGAAGTTCCACATCGTCCTCATCGTCCTTGCCGGAAAGGATACGCTTGTAGTGATTGTAGACCGCTACCGAAAGTACCTTCTTTGCAGCTTCCTGACCGATGACATATTCATCCAGGAACTTCTTGATCTCAGCGGGCTTTAACAGATTGATGTCATCTGCGGAGGTTTCCTCCTCCCGCTCCTTGTCTTCCAGTTCTTCTTCGATTATATCCGCGCATATTTCAACGCACTCATCGCAGATGAACACATCTCCCGGTCCCGCAATGAGCTTCTGGACCATGTCCTGTGTCTTTCCGCAAAAAGAACAGCGCTTTTTTCCGTCAGACATTTTTGCCATGTCTAACCTCCGTATTTCTGAATTTGGTACTATTTACTGCTGTCGTGGTTATAGATAACCTCGTCGATAAGCCCGTATTCCTTGGCTTCTTCTGCAGTCTTCCAGTTGTCTCTGTCTGTATCCGAAGCAAGTTCCTCGTAGGATCTTCCGGTCCTCTCTGCCAGGATACGGTTGAGTTTTTCCTTGGTCTGAAGGATGTGCTTTGCAGCGATCTCGATTTCGGTGGCCTGACCCTGTGCACCGCCCAAAGGCTGATGTATCATGATCTCCGCATTGGGAAGGGCATATCTTTTACCCTTGGCGCCGCCGGCCAGGAGAAATGCGCCCATGGAGGCAGCCATACCGATACAGGTAGTGGATACATCACACTTAACAAACTGCATGGTATCGTAGATCGCCATTCCTGCGGTCACGGAACCGCCGGGGCTGTTGATATAAAGGTGTATATCCTTCTCGGGATCCTCTGCTTCAAGGAAAAGAAGCTGTGCTACCACAAGACTTGCGGTCACATCATTGACTTCCTCTCCAAGGAAAATGATCCTCTCTTTTAATAATCTTGAATAAATGTCATAAGAGCGCTCGCCGCGGCTTGTCTGCTCTATGACGTAAGGTACTAAACTCATATTACCTCCGTTACGGCTGTTAAGCCTCTTTTGCATTGGCTACGACAAAATCAATGGCTTTCTTAACGGCAAGATCCTTCATGATCTCCTTCTTTCCGTTGTCATCGATGAGTTCTTTGACCTTGTCAATCTCCATCCTGTAGTTCTCAGCCATACGAGCGATCTCCTGCTCGTAATCCTCTTCATTGGCTTCGATGTTCTCAGCCTTTACGATATTTTCAAGAACAAGTCTGGATTCGATACGCTTCTTGGCACCGGGTTCAACCTGCTCCATAAACTTCTCTGCGGAAAGGCCGGTAAACTTGAAGTACTGATCCATGGAAAGGCCCTGAGCCTGGATGTTACGGGAGAAATCCTGCACCATCTGACGCTTCTGGGTCTCAAGCATAGCTTCGGGGATCTCGATCTCGGAAGCCTTGATGATAGCTTCGACCACTGCATCTTCCTTCTTGGTCTTGGCATCTTCGATCTTCTTTTCCTGAAGGTTCTTTAAGGTTGCTGCCTTGTATTCGTCAAAGGTATCATATTCGGATACTTCGCTTGCAAACTCATCGTCAAGGTCGGGAAGTTCTTTTTCCTTGATCTCCTTAACGGTGCACTTGAATACTGCTGCCTTGCCCTTTAAATCCTCTGCATGATAATCCTCGGGGAAAGTAACCTTAACTTCAACTTCCTTGCCGATCTCGGCACCGATGAGCTGCTCCTCGAAGCCGGGGATGAAAGCGCCGGATCCGATGGTAAGGGGATAATTTTCGCCCTTGCCGCCTTCAAATGCAACTCCGTCAACGAAACCTTCAAAATCGATAACGGTCTCGTCCTTGTCCTTTACGGGACGCTCAACGGAAACGGTCCTTGCGCTGTTTTCGCGTTCTTTTTCGATAAAGGCATTAACTTCATCGTCGGAAACGGTGGTGTCGATCTTGTCGATCTTTACGCCTTTGTACTTGCCAAGCTTGATCTCAGGCTTTAAAGCAACGGTTGCGGTGAAGATGAAGGGCTTTCCTGCCTCAAGCTGTACCACATCGATCTGGGGAGTGGAAACGATCTCTTCCTCGCACTCTTCGTAAGCTTTTTCATATGCATCTGGAATGATCTCGTTGGCAGCGTCCTCGTAGAACACTTCCTTGCCGTACATCTTCTCGATCATGGCACGGGGCACTTTACCCTTTCTGAATCCGGGAACGGAGATCTTGTTCTTATTCTTGTGATAAGCCTTTTCAACCGCCTTCTCAAAATCCTCGGGCGCAACTTCTATGGTAAGCTTAGCCATGCTTTTTTCCAATTTTTCCAATTTCAAACTCATTAATTGATCCTCCTTAATCGTTTGCCTGTCATCAGCGCAAACATACGGATTGTATTGTATCATATTTGATCGGTTTTTTCCACTAAATTCCTATTTTAATGGATTTTTTAGATTTTGGAGTAAGAAGTTGCCAAGAAAGGCGGGAGTTAATATAATATGCTAAGAAAAAGAACAACTCAAGGAGAATGTCATGTTTTGTAGCAAATGCGGCAATGTACTCAATGACGGAGAAAAGATCTGCCCCGCCTGCGGCGCCCCCACGGAAAGAGTTCCTTTAAACATAACCACCACTCTTCCGAAGGATACCCTTCCCGGCATGGGATGGTATAACTTCCTGGTACGGGTGGCTCTGGTACTGGGCTGCCTGATAAATATCTACCAGGGTGTTGAAGCGCTTACGGGTTTTATCTATGATTCGGATACAGAAGTCATTAAGCAGGTTTATGAGTATTACGGTTCCGCCCTCAAGGCTTCAGATGTGATCTACGGTATACTGTCTCTGTTTATGGCAGGCTTTTGTATATATACAAGGAACAGGCTCAAAGGCTTTAAGATCGAAGGCCCCGGCTGTGTGTACGGTCTTTACGCGATGAATCTTGTGCTTGCCGTCCTTTACGCTGTGCTCGTCTATATAGCCACCGGTACCACCCCCGGGCTTCTCGTTTATATCGAAGCTGCCTTCGCCGTTGTGATGCTGGCAGTCAATATCGTTTACTTCAGGAAACGCAGGCTCATGTTCGTATATTGACCCAGGATATGCATAAGCACAAAAAAACGTCCCTGCCGGGACGTTTTTATTTTGGTTTTATTCCATCTTTTTAAGTGCCGTCTTTGAATTTCCGGCCTGCCAGGTTCCTGGGAACAGCTCGATCACCTTGTTGTAAGCGATCTTTGCTTCTTCAGTCTTTTCTGCGGCATTGTAGCTCTGGGCCAAAAGATAAAGGGCATCTGCATTGGTACCGTCAAAGAACACCGCAGATTCCAGATAAGCTATGGCATCGGGGTATTCCTTGCTCCTGTATGCGTTGTAGGCTTCCTGATAGTAGGACTTTGCCACATTGGGTCCTACCGCTGCCTTCAGAGCATAGTAAAGCTTCTTGTAATTCTCGCTGGTCTCATCGGTCCAGTTGGATTCATCCACTTCGCTGATATAATCCGCAACTTCCAGGAAATTCTCCGGATTCTCAAGGTAGATAGCCGATGCCTTAAGAAGGTTTTCCATGGACAGGAGAGTTCCTTCCGTGCCCGCGTAGGCGTTGATGCTCTCCGTAAGGGCCGCTATCTTTGATTTCTGATCGCTTACGGTCTGTTCCAGTTCACCGATGGCGATATTCTTGGCGTCAAGCTGGGTATCTATGGCCTTGACGGTTTCCTGAGCGGCAGCCTTTTCTTTCTGGATACGGGCAGGTAAGACCAGGAAAAAAGCAACCGAAAAGCCAATGGCGATACCGATCACTATATTTAAGATCGTATTGGAGCCCCTGTGATCCCTAAGGCCCACAGGCTGTATAATGGTCTCATTGTCAACGGTATAAGTGACGGTCTCGGAATCGGAGGACTGCTTGGGAGAAGCCTTCTTCTTTTCATCGGCGGGATGAAGCATATTCTCCGCTTCCTCAAGATACCGAAGGGTCATGGTGTTGTTCACATCAACCTTGCGGCACTGCTCCAGTGTACGCTTGGCAAGATCCGGTTTCTTTTCCGCAAGATAACAGAGAGCCAACAGCTGATGTGCACGTACAAAATTGGGATTCTGTGCGGCTACTTTCTTAAGCTGTATGACCGCCATATCGATGCCCTTGCTCTCAGGCTGTTTGCAATACTCCAATGCCACATTGTACTTCTTGATGGCATTCTCTATGGCTTCAAGTTTTGCGGGATTTGACTGAACCCGTTCTATATAATCCGAAGCAAGGTTCTTCTTGCTTCGAAGGTTCTTGCTGATGACCCACTCACTGAGAGCGGCAGGAATCTCTCCCTGTTCATAGTAAACAAGCCCCAAAAGATTTCGGGCTTTGATATTGTTTTTATTAAACTTCAGACTTTCGCGTAAGGATACGATGGCTCCGGAAAGGTCTCTGACCTTGGCCCTTTCAAGCCCCTGATTATAGAAATAATTGGACGTGCGGATGATTTTCTTGTAAAGAACCACATCAACGCCGCAATTGGTGCAAAAACTATGCTCCGAAAGCTCGCATCCGCAATTGTAACATCTCATGCGGTTTACCTATTCATCCTTGTCTTCCTTGATCATGCGGATAAAGATGTCCGCAACATCAACAAGTTCCTGATTATATATGGCATCCTGTACATCAGCCACATCAAGGCTGGGATAAAATTTCTTAATCTCTTCTTCGAAATCGATCAAAATGTCCACCTCATTTTTCAAGAAGTGCCTTAACCTCCCCCACGAGATACAGCGAACCCGCAACAAACATATTATGCCCGCAGGCCTCATCCTTCATGGCCGCAAGAGCGGAGGCCGCCGTATCAAAGCACTTTATCGCTATTTCCGGATATTTGTCGAAAACGCTCTTAAGTCTCTGCATTCCCGCAAATCTCGGAGAATCAAGTTTACAAATATAAATCGTGTCAAACAGACCGCTGTCTGCCGCAAGGCCTCCAACCAGTTCCACCTGTTTGTCTGAGACCATGGAAAAAAGCAAACGGTTCTTTCCCGGATCGATAGCCCTGACGCTTGCAAGGAAGGCTCGGATACCGTCTTCGTTGTGAGCTCCGTCCAAAAACAGTCCGGGCTCGACTTCTTCCATTCTCCCGGGCCATATCATGTTCTCAAAGCCCTTTCGCATAAGCTCCGGGTCTGCACTGAAATCGGGAAAAGAATTTAACTGCATCAGTGCTCCGTATGCCAGCGCAGCGTTGCCCGCCTGATACAAAGCGCGCACAGGCAGGGAAAAATGCGCACAATTATCATAACCATATTGTACCCAAAAATCAATCCCCCGAGGCGTGGTTTCTAAATTCTTAATATTTCCCGGGCCTACGGCCATAGCGGACCTGCCCAATTCCTCAGCCTTCCTTCTGATGACTTCGGAAGCACCGTCTCCGGCATCATTAAAGACCACTCCCGCGCCCTTTTTGATTATCCCGGCCTTTTCTCCCGCTATCAGTTCCTTGGTATCGCCCAGATACTCCATGTGGTCGAAGCCGATCTCGGTTATAACGCAGACTCTGGGGGCAGCTATACTGTTGGTGGCATCAAGCCTTCCTCCAAGTCCTGTCTCAAGGACCAGCACATCGGGTTTCTTTTTCCCGAACCAGACCATCGCCATAAAGAAAAGATATTCGAAGAAGGTGGGATGGTATTTTTCTCTTCCCGGCTTTTTGACAAAATCTTCAAGATGTCTGCGGACTTCCATGAAACTGTCAACAAACTCTTCCTCGGATATGTCTTCACCGTCTATGTTAAACCGTTCCCTCATGCAGACAAGGTGAGGCGATGTAAAGAGACCCACACTGTATCCCGCATTGTTTAATCCCGCACGCAAATAAGCACAAACGGAACCTTTACCGTTTGTGCCCGCAACATGGATCGTCGGAACAGTTTCACTTAAATCCCCGAAGGTCTCAAGGAACTCACGGGTGACCCCCGGCTCATTCTTTGACGCAAACTTCGGTATATCCAGCAGACAAGCCTCTGCTTCCCTGTAACTTTGTACCATTTCTTCCCCTTTGATGCTTAAATGCTCCTGGAAACTATACGGCCGCCCTCGTTGGAGAACCTGGTGTATGAAGCCTTGTCCGTAACGACCAACGTACCGCCTTCAATGCACAGCTTCGACCCGCGGTATACGCTTCCGGAAACCGTGATGAAGCTTCCTTTGCCGCGTTCAATGACTCCGGCCATCTTTTCTTTGGCCATCCTGGCTTCGTCAAGGGCGTTGAAATATAAGTCCTTCTTCTCATTCAATTCGGCCAGTTCCTTATCAGATTCCTCGGCAAAACGTTCTTTGCCCAGGCGCTTGTTCTTAAGTATTTCAGACATGCGGTCCACGGTATCGGAAAGAAGTCTCTGCGCTTCGGTCTCCATGTTGAAGAGTTCCATGTACTGCTCATAATCCTCTTCGGAGTAACCGGCACCAACAGTAGTCTTTGCCTCGGTCTCGCTGCCGATGGTAACCGCATTGACTCCCAAAAGTCCGCGGACATTGCCCGTAACTATGACACCGTTCTTGCCCTCGGCATTGACAACTCCTTCGGCAAAAACAGTTGAATTTATGAAAGAATTGGAGCGGACATTGCCGCCTGCCTCAATATTGGCGTATTCCACAAACTCGGCACATACATCGCCCTTGGCAACGACGGAACCCTTTCCGTTACCCTGTATGCCGCGTACAAGTACCACGTCACCGCCGGCATACAAAGAAGCTGATTCCACCACACCGTCCACGGTTATGTTTCTGCTGGCTCTGATCACAACGCCCGCACCCACATTACCGGTAATGTGTATGTCACCGAAAAACTCGACCTTACCCACTATAAGATCCACATCGCCCCGGATCTCATGAACGTTTTTGATGTCTATGCGACCGTTCTGATATGAGATCTTGCCGGACATGGTGGCAACGTAAACATTGGGGTCCTCATCGTTGGCGAAGCCTCTGCCTTTTAACTGTGGAAGATCCTTGGAAGGCTTGGCCTGAATTTCTTTACCGAAGATATCGTAGCCGTTTTCACTGGCTACAGCGGGATGGTAAACAGCCACCGTATCACCGGTTTCCACGTTGGATAACTCTGACATGGAAGTATAGTCAACGGTACCGTCCTCCCGTTCTCTGGGTTTCTTTTTATCTGAGATATCGAAATACCACTCAAAATAGCCGTCTGCACCGATCACGGGATCCTTGCCTTCGGCTATGAGGATCTCTCTTTCATAAACATGCTTCCTGGCTATGGCGGCAATGTTCGATCTGTGAAGGCCGCGGACGATCTTGTGTTCCCTGATAAACTCATTTATCCTGTTGCTGTCGTAAAAATCCTCTCCGGGTTTGGGAGGATTTAAATATATCCAGGCCTTCATACCGTCATCGGAAGTCTTGATATAAGCTCCGTTCTTGATGCAGTACGGGCTGTCATCCTCGGCTTCTTTTTCGGGCGCAGCAGGTCTGTGAGCCAGAAGTTTTTCTTCCTTTTGAAGATCCTCCAGCATCTTTTTGATCTCTTCAATTGACTTTACAACGTCTTCAGCCACGCGACCGTATCCCCCGTAAAATCCGCACCTTTCGGTGCTTTCACACACTAACTCACTTTAGCATTTTTATCATAAGGTTGCAATATTAACTGTTACTTAAATCAAGGCAAAAAAAGCCCCGGATATTACATCCGGGGCCAGTGAGTTCCATTAAAGATTTACGTTTCTTTTCTTGTTAAGAGATATGCCCGCAACCACAAGTCCTGCAGCGATCAGGAAGAACAAAACGGAAACCTCGAATCTGCCTCCGGTCTTGGGAACCTTGTCAAGTTCCTTCTTGCCGTTGGAACCTGCAGTGGGAGTAAGACTGTAATACTTGGCATCGGTTACAAAGAAGTTCTTGTCGTTGATATCAAACTTGCCGGCTGCCACGTTGTATACGGTCTTCTGAGTCCAGCTGTCGGGAGCGAAATAAACATTAGCCTTGCCTACCGTACCGGTTATACCAAGTCCGATCTTGTTGCCTTCCTTGTACACACCCAGAACCTCGTCAACATTACCAATAACCTGTGCGGTTGCACCATAGTTTGCGATAAGTTTCTTGACATTAGAGGTTACGATCAGAGTGCTTCCATCATTTACGGCATAAGCGGTATCAACACCCTTGGCGGTAACCGAAGCTGTTGCTTTGCCACAGACTGCAAGCTCACCGACACGTGCGTTAATGTTAAGGGTAAGCATTTCCGTAGATGCGCTTACACCATCGATTACAAGCACGTCGCCGTCCTTCATTCCGTTCTCAACGTAGTCCTTGCCTTCGGTCCAATATACTCCGTCACTGCTGTAGACCCATTTAGCCATGGATGTGCTCCAGGTAGCCTTAAATGTGGTAGCAGCTTCCGCCTTCAAAGGCTTCTGTAAGAAAAGGAATGCCAAAGCAAGACAAAAAGTAATACCCAACACCTTTGCGATCTTTTTCATCAATATACCCTCCTCGTTATTGATCGTTGGATTCTTTGTTTTTTACATCTATATCAAGCGGTTCATAGAAATCACCCGGCTCAACTTCCTTGGCCACAACTACAAATCGCCCGTTTTCCGTATGATAGGAACATGTTGACAATGTAAGGAATCTGTCCCCGAAGGTCGCTTCCACGCCGGTGTCGTAATAAGACATGGCTTTCACATTGTCGTAAAAATCTTTAAATTCTTCTTCAGTATCGGCCCGGAAAAATTTGTAATACTTAAAGCACACATCGGTGCTGTAAAAGACCTGGGATCTGAAGACTGCCATCACCACATAAGCATGCTCATAGTCTTTGCCGCTTAAATAAATAAAAGGATGCTCGTCTCTGTATTCTTTCTTTTCATACTTGCTCAAATTTCCGAACATGGCACCCTTATTGTTATGACCGTGTATTATAAGATTCGTGGTCAAAGGGTCCATACAGCTGTCTGTATCAAGTATGAGACATCCGTTACCAGACTTTTTCTTTTTAAAATTTTTGAGAAGATAAAAATCTTCATCCTCCGGAGTCCACATGACCGGATAATCCACAATGGTGTCCGGGATCCTGAGCCATGCCGCCATGTCCGGGTTTTCAAGGAAATATTCCTTGTAAGGATTCTCAACCCTGACAGGTTCCGGTTCGGGCTCCGGCTCCGAAGCACTTTCGGTTTCTTCGACCGTTCCGCTTTCCTCCGAAGTTTCTGCAGGATCCGTATCATCGGGGTCGGAGTTTACGACCTCCGTATCCTCTTTGACGGTGGACGATATTCCGGTCCTTTCATCCGCCTGAACGGGATCAACGCTTTCCGTAACGGTCTTCGTGGGAAACAGATTCCCGAAGGGATCCGAGTGTTCCCAAAGAAACGCCATCACTCCCGCTCCCAGGAACAGGACTGCCAATATGAACAAAACTATAGGAAGAAATCGCTTGCGTCCCAATTTTACCACTCCTGCATTCGACACAAGTTTAACATAATTATTTTGTTATGTAAACACTTATTTTACCCGTTACGCCCGTAAAAAGCACCATCGGACCACATGCACCCCTTTCCCGGTCGGACAGGACCGGGGTAGAAATACACATGATCCGAAGGTTTAAGTCAGATCAATAGTAGCTGTATGAGCCTGCATACGTGGCATCACAATCCAAGCCCTTGGATTCAAGGTACTCCACCGTATGCTTCATTTTGGGAGTGAGATGGATTACAAGATTGATCCAGTCTCCGTACTCTCTGTAAACTCCGCTGTTAGAATCGGGAGTGTCCTTACTCAGAGTAAGACTAAAGTCCAAAGCCCACTCGACATCCTCGTCCGCCATTCCCGGCATCGGATTACCGTAATTGCCGTCTTTGATATCCTCGATAACGGCCTTATATATTGCGTTGGCATCGGATCTGGTAAGATCCAGGCCGTCGATAAATACATATTCAGGGGTAAGTCCGCTGTCAACATACATTGACTGAAGCTGAAGATCCCTGTTTGTGGAAAAAGCAGCGATGGCTTCTTCTATGCTTCCCGGTGCAACCCCCTCAGAATCGGGTTTGTATATAACATCATAATCCCGCACGATCTGCTTCCCGTTTTTCAGATAATAGGAGAATCTGACATAGAACCAGCAATACTCTTCGTCCGTCACCCCACTACCGAGCATTTCGTTCTTTCGTTCAATGATGATAGCCTTATTCTCGATACATTTACTGTGAAGTTTTGTGATCTCTTCGTAACATGCCCTGTGAGCTTCATCCCCGGGGATCCGAAGGTCGAGCCCATCCACATACACATGTACATAATCTACCCGTTCCTGTTTGGGAATGACTTTTTCTCTCTTAAAGGCATCCGCTCTCAAAAGGGCTATGAAAAATACGCATGCAACAGCCACAACGATCATCCCGTATAAAGATTTCTTGTCGAACACCTTAAGTTTTCTTTTTATGAGCATGAGTCCGCCGTAGTAGCCGATAAGTGCGGAAATGATCATGCAAAGAGCCAGTAAAGGTGCGCACTGATATCTGTCAAAGCCGCCGAAGATAGCAAAAAGCAGGATACCTCCCGTCAGCGCGGCGCAAACGGTAAAACAATACAGGGCGATGGGCCGCAAAGTTCTTGCGGAAACCACTTCACCTGCGGTCTCACTCTTTCTTCTGCGATAAAACCAGATGGAAACCGCAATAAGAACGACAGCCACAAGTGCGTAAAGTCCGATGGAATCCCAGCCTTCGATATACTGATACTTGGGCGAGAAGACCGTTCTCCTGCCGGGAGTTGAGACGGAC
>JAEEGT010000016.1 GCA_016280465.1 Lachnospiraceae bacterium
AATAAAACCTGCCGTGGTCGGCTATCATCTTCTTAAACTCTTCGTCCTGAAGCAAGTCCGCAGTTTCTGTCCATACGGAAGGTGCTCCCATGCAGACCTGCAGGTGGGTGCCGCCTGTGGTGCGCTCTCCGATGTAACGAAGATGACAGGTTTCGGGGTCGAATTCAAAATCCGGGCCGGAGGAAAGCTTCAAAGGCGCTTTCTTAAGGTCCGTAAGCCCAACCTTGATCTTGTCGCGGTATTTGTTATCGTTGTACCTTTCCCATTCCGTCATCCAGTTTGAAACAAGGCTGGACCAGTCGGGACCGGAACGGGCGTGACTGGGATAGACCATGTCCTTTTTGTCGAAGAAATCTCCCAGAGGATCTTTGTTTAAGAAACTAAGTTCATTGTCCTTAAGCTCATCAAAGATATCTTCAAGCCGTCTGTCACCTGTCAGATAATAAAGGTACCTATGGTGCCCTGCCATGGCGATGCGGGCTTCCTTGCAGGGGCAGCCCCAGTGACGGACGTTGTGACGGGAGCCGAGGCCTTTGTACTTGCCGAAATGATAAACATCCACCTCAGAGGCGTGTCTTGAAAGCTTCTCCGCCAGTGTGAACACATCCTCCCTGCCGGTCCTTAAGAAATAAAGCCACAGCCAAAGGGTAGGAACAAGTTCCGTATTGTCCCAGGCATATCCGCCTATGTCGTATTTCCAGTTGTGGCGAACATCATCGTAGGAATGCATGAAATCGCCGTAATTGAACATTCCGTACCAGTTTCTCTGCTCTACTTCATTTTTGTAAAAAGCAAAGGCTTTGGAAAGTTCGCCTTCGAGCCAGTCGGCGGTCTCCGAACCCTTAAGGGGTAAGGACCAGTAACCGAAGGCCCTGTTGTCATGGTAAAATGCAGGATCCGCAAAGTAAACCGCGGGGGTATTTACAGCCTTTGAAAAATCAGTGACCGTATTATCCGCCGCAACGGGATCGTCGCAAAAAGAAATGCTGCACTCGTTGGTGACGGCTATTCCGTAAGGTGTTGCCCCGAGATAATCATAACCTTCGTAGCAAACCTGATTGTAGCCTCTGGTGGCATAGTGCCTGAAATCCATGGGTGCTGCATCGGGAGCCCAAAACCACTGGGTACACCGGGCAAATTCATCGGTGAGATCCTTAAAGGTGTAGCCGCTGGGGTTCTTTTCCCAGAAATCCCTTTCCGAGAAAACGGTGGAACCTATAGGGCTTCCCACCATGGCTCCGCCCTTTGTGCGGAAGCCCTCACTACTCTCTATGTAACATAGGCCTTCACCTTTGAGTTTTTTCTTTATATCGTAATGGTTTGACGAACTCTGTGTGAGCACATACTCATCCCAGAAAGGCACATCCTTCATGACGGTATCAAGGATCTTTCGCTCGTCATCGGAAGGATCGATCATCTCGCCGGACAGCTGCGCCCTGTAGATGTCATGGGGGATCCTGGGACGCCAGCTTGTAAGGTTCACAACAGGCTCATGGAACACTCCGTGATCTCCCTCGAATTTAACGTGTCGGTTGTAAAACTCTCCTTCCATGGCCACATCAAAAGCGATCCCCAGGGATTTAAGGAAATCCTTGTTTTCATCGCCGTCAAAGGCCCAGGTATGCTGAAAAGAAATGTCGCTTCCGCCGAGCGCAAAGGACATGCGGATAACAAAGGGAAAAGCCTCGCGGCCTTCACTGTCTGCGTGGATGCCCTCATACTTTATGGTATAAGAAACCGGGCCCTCTTCCTCGAAGGTAACGGACTTGATACGGCCTGTAAATCTATGCTCAAGGTTCCCGGACAGGCCGTTGACAGTCACGGGTTCAAGGGTACTCATCACGGGAGTTGCGTCTCTCCAGATGACCTTACCCTTACGCTTCACATACTTAAAAAGATGATCGGAACCGTACTCAATGTAGATCTCAAAAAAGCCCGTATCAAGCAAAAGGCCTTCTTCCGACTCGGTTTCTTTGATGTTAAGTACATTGATCTTAATGTCGGATTCCTTAACGATCTCTATTTCTTTGCCAAGATCCTTTACAAGCCCGGTATGGGCCGTCCATTTAACACTTCCGTCGGGCCAGTATGCGGTAACCCGGGTCTGGACCGGCACGGGAACTCCCCTTTCGTTAAGGACCGCGGTATTTCCCACAGCATCGGGTGTAAGCTCTCCCTGCTTCCAGAATCCTCCGAAGGTTGTGATACCGGTATTTGTCTGTCTGATATTCTTAAGCTTCATAAATCCGCTCCGATGTACTTACATCTCTTCTTTGCTTATATACTTTAAGCGTCGATCTCTTTAGTCAGGACTTCGTCGCCCTTTTCCCAGAAGCGTGTGCTCTCACCCATTACGGGCTCATCAGTGATGATATGAAAAGCAGCGATACCCGCCTTTTGTTCTTTGTGCACTCTTTTATACTCAAAGCCCGTGGGGGTCTCGATATACATCATCTTTTCTTCCCGGCCGTAGGTTTCAAGGATATTAAGTGAGATCCTGTCGGAAACAACGGGAGTATCAAGCATAAGCCGCTGCTCCCTGATGGTGTTCTTAATCCCAAAGCGGAAAGAGTGGTCTGCTTCGCTGTCATTGTTTTGCCCCGAAGGGTTTAAGGTTCCGAAAGAACCCGCGATCTCCTTGGCGAAATTGTCTCTCATGCGCTTCCGCTGGTCGTTTAACCACACAAATCCAAAGATCCTGACAGCTTTCCTGAGATTTATGGTAAGACCCATGTCCTTACCCTTAACCTCCGTCACGATATTGGGGTTGGAAAGCGCCAGTCCTTCGGGACAGGAAACTTCGGATCCATCAAAAGCAGAAACCTCCGCAGTCAGGGATCTCATGCGGTTTACGGGGAAGAATACGGCTTTAAGGTCTTCCGACGACAATTCCTCCTTAGGATCATAATCCTTCGAAGAAATATATCTTTCAAGGGCTTTAAAATACAGTCTGCATTCAGGGCTGTCCACCAATGACTCATCAAAAGCGGACATAAGGAGTCTGCCCTTTGAAACACGGGCCTCAAGCAAAAAGGCCATGGGGATGGACCTGTTCCAGTCATCGACGACCCGAACAATGGGCTTGAAACTTCCGGGGATCATGATACCGCGACCGGAACGGAGCACCGACTCCCACTGGAAACCACCGAAACTCACACTTGGAAAGTACTTAAAGAATCCGCAGTCCGTATCAATATCAAGGCCCAAAGAACGCTCCCACTTGGGACCCATCTGCGCATTCCAGAACACACTCCTTGCGTTCACGGGAGCACAATCATAATTCAGTTCACTTAAGGCCGGCAGAAAAAGAACGTCTCTTCCCTGGTCCAGCAGGTCGAATACTTCGTTGAAACTTCGGCAGATAACAAACTTCCGGGCTTCAGATCCGGCATCCGAGGTCTCAGGCTCTGAAACGGCCGAAACCTCACGGTTTTCGGTATCGTTCTTTGTACCGTAAAGCTTCGGTATCGCAAAGATATCCCAGGAATTGGAATATCCGGTCTCCAGAGTGAGCTTATATCTTAAAAGTCTTGCCTCATCAAATTCGGGAACCCTTATCCGGAAAGCGCCAAGAGAGACCTTACTTCCCCTGTTGGGAGTATCAAAGGTGTGTTCCTCGGCGCAGATCACCGAATCACCCGACAAAAGTTCTGCTCTTAAAGTAAACTGGCTTTTTAACGCATCGGAAAAATGGCTCAGGGCAACGGGAACCTCTATGGTATCACCCTGGGTAAGGGTGTAGGTTTCAAAAGCCGCCGTCAGCACGTCCTCCGAATTGAACTGTCTCACATAATCCCTGTCGGCATAGGCCTTGGGCTCAAAGAATGCATTAAATATCCCCACAAAAGCCGTACCCTGGCCGGGATAATCGTGAACGTCCAGATATTCGTAGCCCTTTAACTCGGGAGTGCGGTAATTTGCCTCAAATTCCTCTTTTAAGAGCCTTAACTGGTTCTTTCCGGAAGAAATATGCATCTCATCCGTAAAGGCCGTTAAATCGTTCTTTTTCGCAAGACTTTCAAAGGCTTTATAGTTTGAGGGCTTTAAAAATCCGGTAAACCTGCCGGCGATCTTAAGATCGGGGTAAGCACACCATTGCCCCAGTTCATGACACATTACGGGAAGCTTTGCTCCCTTAAGGGAAGGTGAATAATCCTTTCCGTACCAACCTGCGGGATTGCGTACAGTACCGCCCTTTAAAGGTCCGAAAGCGGATCTGTGGAAATACAGGAAATCCGTGCCCTCGGTCTTCGAAGGCTCCGTATCGTAAAACCACCCTGACTGGGCCGTGTAGAGTCTCCTGCCGCCGTATCCCAGTTTTTCATCGGTCTTTCGGGCAAAAGAAACCCATTCACGTAAGAAACCGTACCAGTTTCCACCGGGCTCGTTGCCGGAACTGAACAGCACAAAGGACGGATGATGGCCGAATTCCCTGAGTATGTTCTCCGTTTCCAGTTTTAAAAAATCCAGGACCGGAGCCCCCTCATTGAAGGTGGACCACATGCCGCACTCTGCAAGTATATATATGCCGCATTCATCAGCGGCCGAGAACATAGCCTCGGGAGGACAGAAGGAATGACAGCGGACCGCATTAAAGCCCCAGTCCTTCAGCCTTTCAAACACGGAAACATAGTATTCCCTGTCTGTTGACGGGTAACCTGTCTTTGGATAATCCCCTCCGAAATGGGTTGCGCGGATATATTCCGGTTTTCCGTCTATCACGAAATTGCCATCGAAAACTTCAGCCTTGCGGGGATGTTCTTTGGCATATCTTTTATAGGATTCGTAACGCAGGGTGAGTTCTCTGCCTGTTAAGAGCTTTATCTCTCCCACCATGCCGTTCCAGGAAGCTCCGACACCGTCGGTAACGGTGTGGGCATCGGGTCTGAATCCGGGAAAAAGGCGATTGTCCACAAGGACTCTTAAAACATGTGTACCTGCGGAAAGTTTCCCAAGAGCAACAATATGGGGACCGCAGTAGGATTCGCAGGAACCCCTGAAAAGCCCGTCGACATAAACGGAGGATTTACGCCTTACAAGCTCCGCGAAAAAGAAAAGTTCCCTGCCCTCGTGTTCATCGGTGATCTCCACCGTTCTTTCATAAACAGAGACTCCCACAAAATGTCTTCTGGGCTTAGAAAGAAAAGGAACATTGACATCTTTGTCCTCACTCTTGAATTCATCCCACAAAAACCAGTCGGGATCGTGCAGAGAGCTTACAAAGCCGGTCTCTTCGGTTACGGGAGATCCGTAACCTGCAGCCTGCATGGTGCCGGGAAGAAAAATACTTCCCTCGTGCTTAATGTTTCCGGCAGTATATCCAATTTTCCAGTTTCCGGAAAGAGATATCATAAATGCTTAGGCCCCTCATACCCTTACGCATTGATCGTGGCTCACCGGCACACTCCGCCGGCAAAAGGTCGAAATCCCCCAATTTCGGCCCTTTGTCAGCAGGAGCACCGATTATCAAAAATGAACCTCGGTGCTCTGCCAAAAGACTGACCCCAAGGGGGTCAAAGATTAACTTTAGTTACCTGCTGCGTGATAAGCCGCATTGTACTCTGCGATCATCTGATCTCCGCCTGCAGTTCTCCAGGTGTTAAGGATCTCTTCAAGACCTGCATCGTCGATAGCGCCGGTTACATACTGCCATACAGCACCGGTATCGATGTTCCAGATCATAGCGGAAAGGTCTGCACCCTTATCAAGGAATGTCTGAGAGGTGTAACCTGATGCGTAGTTAGGTACGCAGTACTTAGCATCTTCAGCATAGAGCTGCTGTTCAAGCTTGGTTACTACAGTGCTTGCAGGGGGAACGGTGATGGTACGGTCGTTTTCTTCTGCGGTGTAGTAAGGGATCATCTGGTTAAAGCCGTTACGATAGGTTCCGTTTACGCCTGCTGCGTCAAGTTCTTCCTGAGTCTTAAGCTTGATGTAGCCGTTCTCATCCTTATCCCAGGTAACGCCTTCGAAACCGTAGTCGATGAGGTTCATCATCTCACCGTCGTTGATGTCGTTAAGGAAGCCAAGAACCTGCTTAAGCTGTGCTTCGGTGGTGATGTTCTTCTTGGAGATTGCGATCATGTTGTTGTAGGATCTGTTAGGCAGGCAAAGAGGCTGATTCTTTCCGCTATCGGTAAGAAGGTAGCCGCCAAGGGTGTAGATGGGTTCGTCGGGATCAGCAAGACCCTGTGCAGGATCTTCGAAGTAGGTCTCAACCTTTCTCTGATCGTCAAGAACCTGGAAGCCTGCGCCGCAGATCTGAGTTCTTAACAGTTCGTCACGAGCTTTACCGGGGTTGTGATCTCTGAAGTCAGGGTTTACACAACCTTCTTCAAAGAGCTTACGGAATGCCTTAAGAGCAACCTTGAACTCTTCGGTAAGGTGAGCGGGGATAAGATCTCCGTTAGCGTCGATACCCCATTCGGTAGGTACTCCGAAGAATGCCATGGGGATCTTCCAAACGTCCTGCCAAGCATCAAGTGCAAGACCGTAGGTATCGTCTTCACCGTTGCCGTCGGGATCGTTGTAGGTGAACTTGTAGCACATGTCATAGAATTCATCCCAGGTGGTGGGCTCTTTGATACCGAGCTTGTCGCACCAGTCTACACGATAACCGAAACCGTTACGTGCAACGTTTCTGGAACGGGGAATTGCATACATACGTCCGTTAACGGATACGTCTGCTCTGGTAGCAGCGGGGATGGTACGAAGGTTATCGAACTCATCGATGTAATCTGTTACATCCCAGAAGTTATCCTTTGCGATGCTCTGGAAAGTAGCATCGTTACCAACTACCATAACGTCACGGAAATCGCCTGCGGTGAACTTAAGACCAAGCTTTGCATAGTAACCGTTCTCTGCGTCAGCCATGTCTTCCCATTCATAGTGTACATCCATGTTGGTGTACTCGTTGATGGCCTTTACAAGTGCATCATAGTTAGCGTCTGCTTCATCATGAAGCTTGTCGGAAGGAAGAATTACGGAAATGGAAAGGGGTGCCGGGGGCTCCTCTTTCTTTTCTTCTACCGATGATACAGAGGTCTTGGTTTCGGAAGCGCTGGATACGCTGTTGCTTGCGGATGTCTTTGTGTCACCACAAGCTGCTACACCAAGAACCATTGTTGCTGCCATAAGGACAGCCAGGAACTTCTTTGTGTTTCTCATTTTTACCTCCCTATAGAAAATGAATTGTAGTGTATGTAATACGGGCAGAACCCGTTATTACCAAGTTATTCTCCAGTTATACCGGTTCTTTCAATACCCTGCATGAAGAGTCTCTGGGCAAATCCGAAGAAGATCAACACGGGAGCCGAAATAAAGGCTGCACCTGCCATAACAACCGCGTTGTTAAGGGTATCCTCTCCTTCGGGAAGACCGAAGGATCTAAGCATTTCCGCCTGTTGCTCAGGAAGAGCATTGGCTGCGGCTATGATGGATGAAAGCTTAGGAGGAAGGAAAGCCATCTTGGGATTTCCGATGTAAAGGCCGGGCTCATAGTAATCATTCCAGTGCCATACAATGGAAAGCACCATGGCAACAACTATGGTTGCCTTGGCAAGAGGGAATACTATCCTCCAATAGGTGGTCATAAATCCGCATCCGTCGATACGTGCCGCTTCTTCAAGGCTTCTGGGTACAGTCAGATAAAACTGTCTGAACAGGAATACATAAAGGGCACCCTTAAGACCGAAACCAAAGAATGTAGGCACGATAAGGGGCAGATATGTATTCAGCCATCCGAAGTTCGAAAAAGTCAGATAAAGCGGAATGATAAGGGTCTGTACCGGAACTATGAATGCAAGGATAACAAGTCCGAAAAGGATCTTCTTAAAAGGAAAATTAAACCTTGCAAAACCGTATCCGATAAATGAGCATGCGATAACATGTCCCACCGTTGCGGCAACCGTAACAATGACGGAGTTTATCATGAAACTCTTTGGTTTCATGATGGTGAAAGCCACACCGTAGTTCTCAAACTTGAAGGCGGTGGGGATCCAGTGCACGCTGGCCGAGTTTATATCCGAGTTTGACATTACCGAAGTGGTAAGCATGTACAAGAACGGATATATAAATACAAAAGCAAGACCCAGCAAAAGCACATACATGAATAATCTGACAAGATTCTTCTTAAATCCCGATGCAGTAGCGTTTCTTCTTGCCCAAAGTTTCCAACGAAGCTTAAGGTTATCAATAAGAGCGTTTTGCTTTTTCGATTGTAAAGACTTTGCGCTTGTGCTCATGTTTCTTCTTAACCTCCTCCACTTCATTGGTATGCATATATTTTCTCATGACCACAAATACCAGCGCGATCACGACACCTATAAAGGCGAAGTAGATCCAGCCCATGGCTGCCGCATATTCAAACTCGGCATTTAAGAAACCGAAGGTCTGCATGTAAGCAAGCAGCGGGTTTGAAAGATCCGTAAAGGAAGCAACCAGCGTGTACACCATGACCAAAAGCATGATAGGTGAGATCATGGGAATGGTAACCTTCCAGAAGGTCTCCCATTCTGTTGCGCCGTCGATCTTGGCCGCTTCGTAAAGGGACGGAGAAATACTCTGAAGTCCGGATAAGAACAACAGGATCTGCACTCCGCTTCCCCATAATACTTTAATAAGTACAGAGAATACCGTCTGGACCGCATCGATAATGGTAGGTCCGAAGTATGCAAGTACATTGTAAGGAATGATACGTCCGTCGGAAACGTTAAGAACGCTCCTTGCAACACCCTGGTTTAAGAGCTGCTGCATAACGGCGCCGGAACCGAGTAAGAAAGGAATAAAGAATATTACTCGGAACAGGCCTCTGCACTTGATATCCCTGTTTAAAAGTATCGCTATGATAAGCGAAAGAACAACCGTCAAAGGGAAGTTTATGAGCGTATTGGATACGGACTGCCAGAACATGGGCAGAAACTTGATATCAACAAAGAACGCTCTGATAAAGTGTGTAAAACCTTCCCAGTGTATCTTCATGCCGACAATGGAATCGATCTTACCGAATGCCAGCCTTAAGGACAATGTTATGGGATAGATGAAGAAAAGCAAAACTCCCAAAATGAAAGGTGCTACAAATACAAGGCCTTTTAATTGATCTTTTTGATGCAATGACATCTTTTTCTTTTTAACGCCGCTCGTATCAGTCGCCTCCTTTCACTACGGTATAACTTTCGGCAGGAACGGTGATCCCTTCACATACCGCGGATTTTCTGTCGTAATTTATATAGATCTTCGTGCCGTCCTCATAAGTGATCTTTACGGTATCTTCGCTCAACACCTCGTGAGACATAAGGCGCTTGCCGTACAGGAAACCGACAGAGTCCTTCAGCTCGCTAAAGGTATCGATAACATCGTCTCTCCAGTCTTCATAGGTTGAAGAGAACAGGTCCGCATAATTGGATTCCCTTAAGTTAAGGGCCGATCTGTAGGTCAGCATAAAGTAGGGAACCGAACCGTACTCGATCCATTTAAGTTTCTGATAGTTAAGATCGTAGGAAAGGTTTCCCGCTCCGTCGGTCGCATAAGGTACGCAACCCGAAAGCACCATCTCCACAAAGGGAACCGAATAATCCGTAATGGAAAGTCCGAAGGCTTCCTCGGGAATGCCGTACACATAATCGGCATTGGCAAAAGAATACATGTTGCAGCCGTTAACCGCGGTCTTACGTCCGGTTTCCGTGGTTTCCTTAAGGATCTCGGAATAGGTGTTTGCCGTTTCGTTCTTTGTAAAGGAATTGTCCTTGTTGTAATCCGGGTAAGCAAAGCGTGCCAGTGTGGAATAAGCAATGTTAAGTTCAGGAGCCTTGGAAAGCTTCTTTAACAAAGCTTTGTTCCTTGCTTTGGCAGTTGCGGGATTTAACAGATAACCCGTTTCACCGTTAAAGAACTCAAGGCTTATCTCTGTTCCC
>JAEEGT010000145.1 GCA_016280465.1 Lachnospiraceae bacterium
CTTAAGCACAATGAATTTCCGCTGTCCTTCTTCATGAACCTTGCTTATGATGTCAGGGCTTTTGAGTCGGAGGATTTTGCCACTGAGTTTACAGTGAAGACCGTTGCGGGACTTTTAGGTCTTAAGGCGGATTCGGACAAAGCAAAAGAAGCCGCATGGATCCTGGAAGAAACAGTCCGCTTAAATTCTATGAGACGTCCTGAAGCCCTTAACGAGAGGGTTTACAGTCCCTATGCATATAACGAGGCCGCAAGGATGCTTGAAAGAGTTGACAGACTTTCAAAGCGTGAGGCAGCTCTCAGGTCATCCCTTTCGGACGAAGAAAGGGACGCCTGGTATTCTCTTTCCGGATTCCAGACGGAAGGCACCGTAAATCTTCTGAGAATGCACTTAAATGCCGGCATCAACAACATGTATGCCCTGCTTGGTCTCAAACAGGCCAATGCATATGCTGACAAGGTAACTGCCGCCATCGAAAGAGACAGGGAATTAAAGCAGGAATGGGCAGCTTTCAAAGGCGGCGAGTGGAAGGGTATGGAGCTGGCATCCCACATCGGTTTCACCAAGTGGAACGATGACGGCTGCAAATATCCCCTTCGGGCGAGAGTAGAGCCCCTGGAAGCTCCTCATCTGGCCGTGAGAAGGACCGACGATGTTAAATTGTACGATAAAGTCTACGGTCCGCCCATGACTCTTTCCATCGACGATTTCTGCTTCGAAGGCGAAGATACGGTAAATATCGAGCTCAGCAACACCGGTAACGGCTTGTTAAACTACAATATAACCGCTCCTTCAAAGGGGTGGCTGAAACTGTCGGAGACAGCCGGAGAGATCGAAGGTTCCAAAGTGATCACCCTGTCCTGCTTAAGAAACAGGCTTCCCCTTGAAAGGGAAGAAGAAACCCTTAAGATCACCGGCGGGGATACAACGGTAATGCTCAAGGTATACGGCAGGAGACATCCTGCGGACACCGTGGCAAACCTTCCCGCAAAGACGGTGCTTACGGGTCCTGCGGGATATGTGGTACCCGCCACCTGCTTGTCGGATGAAAGCAAGGAAGTCAGAGTCTTAAAGGACTACGGCATCTACAGCGGTGCTGTAATGTCTTCCGATGAATCGAGAGATGATGCTTTTGCGGAATATAAAGTATACAGCGAGACAGACTGTGAGATGAAGGGAGAGTTCGTGTTCGCTCCTTCCGCGCCTCTTTTAGGTGACGGAAAGCTTTATTTCGGCCTGTCCGTCAACGGGGAAGAGAAGCGCTTCATCAATTCTGTGGCAGATAACTACAGACCCGGTGTAACATGGGACAGATGCTGGAGCGAAGGCGCACTTACCCACAGGCACGTTGCCACGGCACCGATTTTACTCAAAAAAGGTGTCAATGATATCAAGGTATTCTTTAAGGACCCGGGTCTTGTACTTTTGCGGATCTTTATCCGGGAGGGGGAGAAAGAGGCAGTTTACTCGTACCTGGGTCCCAAGGAAACATATACGGTTTAATATTTCAAATGGAGGGGGCTTAGCCCGAAAAGAATGAAACTTACAGAAAACAAAGAAAAGATCAAAGCATACCGGAAAAAAGCAGAAGAACTGGTTGCAAAGATGACACTTGAGGAAAAAGTATCACAGATGATACATCCTGCCGCTGCGGTGGAGCGCCTCGGAGTCGCTTCCTATAACTGGTGGAACGAGGCTCTTCACGGTGTTGCCAGAGCAGGTATCGCAACCATCTTCCCCCAGGCCATCGGCCTTGCGGCAACCTTCGATGAGGAACTGGTTGAGAAGGTGGGCGATGCAGTATCCACAGAAGGCCGTGCCAAGTACAATATGCAGTTCAAACACGGCGACCACGATATTTACAAGGGTCTTACCTTCTGGGCACCTAATGTGAATATTTTCAGAGATCCCCGCTGGGGCCGCGGTCACGAGACCTACGGTGAGGATCCTTACCTTACATCCAGACTGGGCGTAGCCTATGTTAACGGTATTCAGGGTCACGATCCCGATCACCTTAAGGCAGCTGCCTGCGCAAAGCACTTTGCGGTGCATTCGGGTCCCGAAGACATCCGTCATGAGTTCAATGCGGTGGCATCCAAGCAGGATCTCAACGAGACATATCTTCCTGCCTTTAAGGCCTGCGTTACCGAAGCTCATGTCGAAACGGTCATGGGTGCATATAACCGTACCAACGGTGAACCCTGCTGCGGAAGCAAGACACTTCTTAAAGACACACTGAGAGATGCGTGGGGCTTTGAAGGTCACGTGGTTTCCGACTGCTGGGCCATAAAGGATTTCCACGAAGGCCATCATGTAACGGAAAGCCCCGTAGAATCCGTATCCCTGGCAGTGAATAACGGGTGTGATCTTAACTGCGGAGGTCTGTTCCTTTACCTTGTACAGGCTGTTAAAGAGGGAAGAGTTCCCGAAAGCCGCATCGATGAAGCCGTTACAAATCTCTTTACTACCAGATTTAAGCTGGGCTTAAGAGATTCCGGTGAGACCACAGCCTTTGACGATCTTTCCTATACGGAAGTCGACAGTCCCGAAATGGCTGCTTTGAACTGCAGCGTTTCCGAGAAATGTCTCGTTCTTCTTAAGAATAAGGACAGTATGCTTCCTCTTGATAAGTCAAAGATCAAGACCCTCGGTGTTATCGGACCCAACGCCGACAACCGCAGAGCCCTTGTGGGTAACTACGAGGGAACCGCATCGAGATATGTGACCGTACTTGAAGGATTGCAGGATTATCTTGGCAAAGATACCAGGATCCTTACTTCCGTGGGCTGTCATCTGTGCAAGCCCAAGGTTGAAGATCTTGCCAACGGCCATGAGAGATTTTCCGAAGTTGAAGAGATCTGTGAACTCAGTGATGTTGTTGTTCTTGTTATGGGCCTTGACTCAGGCCTCGAGGGCGAAGAAGGCGACCAGGGTAACCAGTACGCCAGCGGTGACAAGCCGAACCTTAACCTTCCCGGACTTCAGAGTGAAGTTATCAAGACCGTTGTTGAAAGCGGTAAGCCTGTTGTACTTGTGGTCCTTTCCGGCAGCGCTCTTGACTTAAGCTACGCCGAAGACAATATCCCCGCCATCATCCAGGGCTGGTATCCCGG
Source organism: Lachnospiraceae bacterium (assembly GCA_016280465.1). Classification (GTDB taxonomy): domain Bacteria; phylum Bacillota; class Clostridia; order Lachnospirales; family Lachnospiraceae; genus UBA1258. The sequence goes on from JAEEGT010000145.1 coordinate 3,114, forward strand.
CGCTCAGGGCGGTAAGGCGATCGCACGTGCATTGTTCGGTGATGTGAATCCCGAAGGCAAGCTTCCCGTTACCTTCTACAGATCCACGGAGGAATTGCCTGAGTTTACCGACTACTCCATGGAAAACCGTACCTATCGTTACATGAAGCAGAAGCCTCTGTATCCCTTCGGATACGGACTTTCCTATACTGAGTTTGAGTACAGCAACTGTGCTCTTTCCGCAGAGTCTCTTTCAGATGACGGTGTAACGGTTTCCGCCAAAGTTACCAACACCGGTAAGTTTGCCGGAAGAGATACCGTTGAAGTCTATGTTAAGATCCTTCCCGACGAGGCTAAGAAGCATCTTCCCAACTGCTCCCTTAAGGGTATAAAGAAAGTGTTCTTAAAACCCGGTGAGTCTGCTGACGTTTCGATAAAGCTTCCCAAGAGTGCATTTGAACTCTTTGACGAGGACGGAAAGCCGGTTATCTACAAGGGCAAGGCTGTTGTATCCATCGGCTCCCAGTGCCCTGATGAAAGAAGCCGCGAACTTACGGGAAAGAGCGTTACATGTCTTGAAATTAAACTCTGATTTAATTATTCGACGCAATTGAACCATATAAAAAGAACCGCAGGATCATTCCTGCGGTTTTCTTTGTTTTTCCGGTGTTTAAACTTCATGTGATGCTCCAAAACAGGCATGCCTTGCAAAAAATAAGAATCTGTATATTACGGATCGCGCACACAAAGGCCCAGCGGAACCGGACGCTCATGCTCCGTATTGTCCTCGGGATTTCTGTCGGAAATACGAAGTGTCCTTTGGCCGTTAAGAAGGATCTGGGCCGATCCGCCGCCGTCAAGATTTACTCCGTTATGCATTCCCAGTTCCCTGCAGATCTTAGCGGTCTCGAAAAGGCTTGCTCCCGTGGATTCAACCCCGGGGATGTATTTTGCTTTGCTTCGGCCCTCCAGCCAGACGATCATGGGATTTCCTTCGATGTCTGCACCTATGGCTATCCTGGCGGCTCTGGACTTTTCGTAGTTCAGGGGGTATAGACTCGGAGGATAGGGGACGGTCCATGGCTTTTTGATGTTGTAAAATCCTGAGACAAAGGCTTTGGTCTCTTTGCCGTCGATCACTATGCTGTTTCCGGTCTGTACTCCGAACAGTATATCGTCACAGCCTTTATAGGTTACTTCCGTACCGGCTGTGATCCCTTTGGCGGAATCGATCCTTATGACAAAGCCGGAGGCCGGGATATACATCTTTCCGGAGGTTTGGACGGCAACGACTTTGCGCCCGACTACGGCAATGCCGACTTTGCCGTTAAGGTGTATCTTTGCTTTTTTGGGTCGTTCCAGGAACTCACAGTTTATGCCGTGGTTAAATTCGTTGTAGCCTATGGAAACACTGTAGTCTTTGATCGAGGGCTTGACTATCCGGATTTCTTTTTTCTTTGTAACGATAAGTGCCTCGCGCCCAAATAAAGGCGGACTCAGCATGATGCCGTTTTTGATGCACATACCGAAGGGCGTGCCGACGATATCATAGGGTGTAGCCACATCAAAGCAGTCCATCACAAAGAACGAGGCATTGACCTTGAAGGCTGCATCCGCATGATCTTTGGACATGAATCCCAATGTGTTTCCTACGGGCAGGATCACCGTATGGGCCAGATTCCCAGAAAGGACCCTGAGGCACCCGACATCTGCCATCTTACGGATGTAGTCCGACAGTTCAGGATCCTTGCACCGGATCGAGTTGTCTTTTTTGACTTTTAAACATTTCCGAAAAACTGAGGCAACTTTTAAAAGCGGATCTTTTACCCCGGGATCGCAAAACTTTTCCGCGGCCTTTGGGATCGGTATATCGGCGTTATATTTGAAAAACACCAGGCGTCCGAATACAGCGGGGTATTTTGACACCGCATGAGCGTCATAGAAATCGCACAGGGCATCAAAGGCATCCGGGTCACCGGGAAGGTTAAAGAAATCAAGGCTTTCCCAACTTTCCGGATACACACACTGGACCCGTTGGATCTCACCGCCTTCATAGTTGAAAATCCTGGTTTTACTTTTGATCATGTGCTTTACCGTATTTGCCGGCCAGAAGTTCTTCGGCTTCTTTTCTTCCTAAACGGCCGTTATTAAATTCCGACATGGTCTGAACATCCTTGGCTTTGAGCTTATAGAAAAGCACAAGGATCACGAGAGCCACCGCAAATCCGGCAACGGGAAGCAGGCAGAAGAGTCTCCAGACTCCCGTATCCACTCCTGCGGGCTGGATGGCATTTTCACCTTCCTTAAATCCGATATGGGAAAGACTGAAAAGCACGATGGATCCGATCAAAGCGTTCTTTAACTTTGCAACAAAGCACTGAAGGCTGAAAGTGATACCGGCAGCCCTTACACCGGACCTGTAGGTTCCGTACTCAACGGTGTCCGCAATGAGCATATAGATGATGACCTGCCAGAATCCAAGGCCGGTACATTTAAGCATTATGAGCACCAACGCGATATATACGTTACCGTAGCCCGCAAAGTAGGCCACCACGTCCATTACGATGGCAAACAAAAGTCCGGCACAAAGAACATTGTATTTATCAAATTTCCTGGCAAG
>JAEEGT010000017.1 GCA_016280465.1 Lachnospiraceae bacterium
AAGGGCGTTAACACCGGTATCCTTGATCCCAGAGACACCTACGCTAATCCTTCCGAGTGGGAAGAGAAGGCAAAGGATCTTGCAGGAAGATTCATCAAGAACTTCAAGAAGTACGAGACCAACGATGCAGGTAAGGCACTTGTTAAGGCAGGTCCTCAGCTTTAATTCTTCACAAGCACGAAGCAAAGCAGAGTGCGAGTGACAATGCAAAAACCAAGACCCCGGATTTGATCCGGGGTCTTTTTGTAGCGAGTAAGTGGAGGGGGTTTCAGGTCTTTATCAGAGGCTTGGAATATTCATGCATCGGCTTGATGTCAAGCTTTTTGCACCTGATGTATTCGTAGAGGGTGGAAGCGTTGAGATCCTCCTCAAAGACGGTCTTTGTGAAGGAATTAAAATCTTTCTGCACCGCGGGAACTCTGGTAACGGGTTTGACGGTGCCCACCTTTCCTATATGGGTGAGAAGCTCCGAAGAATCCTCGTTGAAGCCCAGAAGCCTTACATGTGTCAGTTCATTGAGGTTTTTATAGTATTCGGCATTGTTCTTAAGGTTTAAGAGTATATGCAGAAGTCCCCGCCTGATACCGGCGTGGGTCAGGTTTTTAGCTTTAAGGGTATCGGCAAAGGTCTCGATGTCCCTGTATTCTCCGGAGTGGTTCTTGATCCGGTTGTAAAGGCTTCCCGAAACCTCAAAGTACTCGTCGGAATCGGGTAAGAATAAAAGCTTTGTGTACAGACTGTCGGAAAGATCGTTCAAAAAGATGGGAACATTGGCTTCTTTTTCCATAAGCATCCTTGTTTCCATGGGAACGTACTTTTTAAAAGAATCAATATCGCCGGACTTAAGAAGATTCCTTAAAGCAAGGGCGCTCTGGTATTCGCCTGAGGTGATGTTTTCCTCATCGTAACCGGCTCCTTCACGCTTAAGAGTTATGTATTTCATGGAGGATTCCATGTTTAGTCCTGCGATTATGTACTCGATCCCAAGTATGTTGTTGGGCTTGTTGAGCAGTTCGGAAAATTCGGGAAAAGCAAGGGAACGGGCTTTGGCAAAGGTGTGGCCCTCATACATGTATTTTTTGATTTCGGGAGAATCCGCACTGCCGCTGATGCGAAGCTTTACTGCTGCGGATATCAGTTCATCCATGTCACCTGATTCGCTTCCGAAGCACAGATAGTCGGCTCCGAGCCTGGACGCTAAGGATACGGCACCGAGAGAGAAGAGTTCGACTCCTGCGGTGGAGTAAGGGACCGGAAGCATGAAAACCGCGTCGGCTCCCGCAAGCAGGGCTGCTTTGGCTCTGGCCTCTTTGGAAAATACGGCAGGTTCCCCACGCTGGGTATAATCGCCGCTCATGATCACAAAGATATATTCGGCATCGGAATTACGGCGGATATATTCAAGCATATGCCTGTGGCCGTTATGAAACGGATTGTATTCGGCGATGATGGCGGCTGTCTTCATAAACCGGATTTCCTTTCGAAGCTTAAGTTTCGGGTATCCGTAACATGATCGAAGGATACTTCTTTGTGTACAATAAAATAATAACATATTTCATAAAACAGCGCATCAAAGATATCGTCATAAATTTAACAAATAAATTGTATTGAATTTAGTACATTCAATAAAAGCTTTTTTCCTTGTGAAAAGGCATATAATCGGATATAATCAATCCATCGAAAGATAATTTACAGAATCTTGATATGTTATTAATTTGACGAAGTCAAAAACTTCGTTAAAGTTTAGACAAGAAAGGCGGTTCCTATGTCCTATATTGACCAGATCAAAGACAAAGCGAGAAAAGACAAAAAGACCATCGTACTTCCCGAAGCCAATGACAAGCGTGTGCTTATAGCCGCTGCAAAGATCATCGAAGAGAATATTGCCGATGTTATCCTTGTGGGCGATGAAGAGAAGATCAAAGAAGGTGCTTACTGGCTGGAGCTGGATCTTTCCAAAGTAAAGATCATCAATCCCCAGACCACCGATAAGATCGACGAATATGTTCAGTTACTTTATGAAACCCGTAAAGCCAAGGGTATGACTGAGGAAAAAGCAAGAGAGATCCTTCTTTCCGATTATCTTACCTTCGGTGTTATCATGGTCAAGGCCAATGATGCGGACGGAATGGTTGCAGGTTGCTGCCATGCCACTGCAGATACCTTAAGACCTTCACTCCAGATTCTTCGTACGGCTCCCGGCGTCAAGCTGGTATCCGGTTTCTTTATCCTGGATGTGCCCGATTGCGAATACGGTGAGCACGGAACCTTCCTGTTTGCCGACTGCGGTCTCAATCAGGATCCCAGTGCCGAAGAACTTGCGGCCATTGCCGATACAAGCTCCAAGAGCTTTAAGACCCTTGTGGGTGCAAAGCCCATCATCGCAATGCTTTCTCATTCCACCAAGGGAAGTGCAAAGCATCCCCTTGTTGATAAGATAGTTGAGGCTACCAGGATCGCTCATGAGCAGTATCCCAGCCTTACCATTGACGGCGAACTTCAGCCCGATGCGGCTTTGGTTCCTTCCGTAGCAAAATCCAAAGCTCCCGGAAGTGAAGTTGCGGGTCATGCCAATGTCCTTATCTTCCCCAACCTCGATGCCGGAAACATCGGTTACAAACTGGTACAGAGACTGGGCAAGGCCGAAGCTTACGGCCCCATGCTCCAGGGTATCGCAAAGCCCGTTAACGATCTTTCCCGCGGCTGCTCCTGGGAGGATATCGTAGGCGTTGTAGCCCTTACCGCAGTACAGGCCCAGCTTGTTTAAAATTTTCTTGACAAACGGGATTTCCACGTCTATAATCACTTAAGTGTGGATAGGAGTGGCAAAATGCTTGTTAATCTCACTGAGTATTTTGATGTTCAGGGCAAAGCACATTTAAGCATTCCTTACGAGTCCGAGAAGTTCTTCGACGGTTTTGAAGACCGGGAGATCCTGGACAGAACACCCATTGAACTGGACATTGTCCCTGTGGGTGACGGAAAGCTTGAAATATCGGGCAGTTTGAGCATTACCCTTAAGGATAAGTGCAGCAGGTGTCTCGATGATGTTAATGTTACGGTGCCCGCTTCCTTTACTTATACGGTCGTTAAACCCGACGGCTATCATGAGTTGAGCGAAGAAGAACAGCTTTTCATGGATGGTTACTCGCTGGATGCGGATGCTCTTGTTTACAATGAATTGCTTATGAGTCTGCCGATGAAAGTTCTGTGCAGGGATGACTGCAAGGGATTGTGTCCTGTGTGCTTCATCAACAGAAATCACGGTGAATGCGGTTGCGACACATTTGTTCCCGACCCCCGTATGGCAGCAATAATGGATATTTTTAATGCGAATAAGGAGGTGTAAAGATGTCTATTTGTCCCAAGAACAAATCTTCAAAAGGTAGAAGAGATAAAAGAAGAGCAAACTGGAAAATGAGCGCTCCTACGCTCGTTAAGTGCCCTAAGTGCGGCGCACTCATGATGCCTCACAGAGTTTGCAAGGCTTGCGGTTCCTACAACAAGAAAGAAATCGTAGCAGTAGATTGATATTAGCACTTTCATGAAGGACTCTCCGAATCGGAGGGTCCTTTTTTTCATTCTTAATAAAGTCTTACGAAGCCAACTCTTTCTTGCTTTTTCCGGGAGCCCTTGTTATATTATTTATTGGTGGTATTGTGCCATAAAAACATAAAGGAAGTACCTTTGATGAGCGAACTTGTTAATGTATGCGTCGACGCAATGGGCGGTGACAATGCTCCTTATGAGATAGTCAAAGGCGCCATTGAGGCAGTCAACGGATCGGATAAGATAAACCTGGTCCTTGTGGGGCAGGAGACCGCCGTCAACGCTGAATTGTCAAAATATGAATATCCCAAGGACCGGGTGAGAGTGGTCAATGCCGAAGAGGTCATCGATCCCAACGAGCCGCCTGTCCTTGCCATCCGCAAGAAGAAAGACTCCTCCATTGTGGTAGGTCTTAATATGGTCAAGAACGGAGAATGCGATGCTTTTGTTTCCGCCGGAAGCTCGGGAGCGATCCTGGTTGGCGGACAGGTCATCGTGGGGCGTATCAAGGGCGTTGATAGACCGCCTCTTGCGCCTCTTATTCCCACCACGCAAGGAATGTCACTCCTTATTGACTGCGGAGCCAATGTAGATGCCAGAGCAGCCCACCTTGTTCAGTTTGCCAAGATGGGTTCCATATACATGGAAAATATCATCGGTGTCAAGAATCCCAGAGTTGCCATTGTCAACATCGGTGCCGAGGAAGAAAAGGGCAATGCCCTTGTTAAAGAGACCTATCCCCTTTTGAAGAGCAGTCCCGATATCAACTTTGTGGGAAGTATCGAGGCCAGGGATATTCCTGCGGGATTTGCGGACATTGTTGTATGTGAAGCCTTTGTGGGTAATGTTATCCTTAAGATGTACGAAGGCGTTGCGGCAGCACTTATCTCCACCATCAAGAAGGGCCTTATGTCAAGCCTTCGCAGCAAGATCGGAGGCCTTATGATCAAGCCTGCCCTCAAGAAGACTCTCAAGGGCTTTTCCCTTGAAGATTACGGCGGTGCGCCCCTGCTTGGATTAAACGGACTTGTGATCAAGACTCACGGAAGTTCCAAGGCAATAGAGGTCAAGAATTCCGTCCTTCAGGCCATTACCTTCAAGGAACAGAACATAAGCGGCAAGATCGCCGAAAAAATCAACAGTCCGGAATGATTGGAGTTAAAATGGAATTTGATATAATGCGGCATATCGTCGCCGATGTTTTGCAGGTGGATCCCAACGAAGTAAACCCCGATACCACCTTTGTGGACGATCTGGGAGCGGATTCTCTGGATCTTATGCGTATTCTTATTCTCATGCAGGAAAAGTTTAACATTGTTCTTCAAAAAAGCAGCATTTACCGCCTCGTTAAGATACAGGATGCAGTGGACATGATAAAGGATGCTAAGAGCAATTAAGCCCCTCAAGGGGCTTTTACTACGAGGTAAAGCCTAAGTGGATATAAGCGAAGTTATTGACAAGGTTGAAAAGAATATAGGATATACCTTCAAAGACAGGGAACTTTTACTTGAAGCCGTAACCCACAGCTCCTTTAGCAATGAGATGCGGATCAACAAAAGAAATCACTACGAAAGACTGGAATTTCTTGGCGATGCTGTGCTGGAACTGATCTCCAGCGAGTATCTTTTTGAAAAGTATCCTTCGGTTCCGGAGGGTGGACTTTCCAAAAAGCGTGCTTCTTTGGTCTGCGAGCCTTCTCTGGCCATCTGCGCCAGAAGGATGCATCTCGGGGAAGTCATCTTCTTCGGCAAAGGTGAAGAGGCTGCCGGCGGAAGAGAGAAGGATTCGATCCTTTCCGACGTAACGGAGGCCATTCTCGGTGCGATCTATCTTGACAGCGATCTTGAATGCGCCAGGAAATACGTGAATGAAAAGATCCTTTCCACCCTTACGGAAAATGAACTTTTTGTAGACAGCAAGACTCTGCTCCAGGAGGCTGTACAGAAGCATTTCGGAGCAGATACCATAGATTATGAGATAGTTGGTGAATCCGGTCCCGAGCACGACAAGACCTTCAGGGTCGAAGTGAGTGTATCCGGGGAGATCCTTGCGGAAGGAACGGGAAAGACCAAGAAGAGCGCCCAGCAGCAGGCTGCCCATACCGCGCTTTGCATTCTCAAAGAAAAATTTAAAGATATCTAGGAAACGTCAATGTATTTAAAAAGTATCGAAGTACACGGATTTAAATCTTTCGCAAATAAGATCACCTTTAAATTCGAAGAAGGTATCACGGGTATCGTGGGCCCCAACGGCAGCGGTAAGAGTAATGTAGCCGACGCCGTCCGCTGGGTTCTGGGTGAACAGAGGATCAAGCAGCTGCGTGGAGCTTCCATGCAGGATGTCATCTTCTCGGGAACCGAGATGAGAAAGCCCTTAAGTTATGCCTTCGTGGCCATCACTCTTGATAATTCCGACAGACAGCTTCCCATCGATTATTCCGAAGTTACCATAGCAAGGCGTCTTTATCGCTCGGGTGAGAGCGAATATCTTATCAACGGTACTCCCTGCAGATTAAAGGATGTAAATGAGCTTTTCTACGATACTGGTATCGGTAAAGAGGGTTATTCCATCATCGGACAGGGCCAGATCGACAAGATCTTAAGCGGCCGTCCCGAGGAACGAAGAGAACTCTTTGACGAGGCAGCCGGTATCGTTAAGTTTAAGCGCCGTAAAGCTGCTGCGCAGCAGAAACTGGAATCGGAAGAAGCAAATCTCCTTCGTGTGGGTGATATCCTCAAGGAACTTGAGAAACAGGTGGGTCCCCTTGAGAAACAGGCTGAAGTCGCAAAGACCTATTTAAAGCACAAGGAAGAGTTAAAGACCCTTGATGTCAATGTTTTTCTTCTTGAGAACGGAAGACTGAAAAAACAGCTTGAAGATGTTGAAGAGCGCCGCAAGATAGCCGAAGACGATTTTGCGGACACCAATGCTTCTTTTGAAAAGATAAAGGACGAGTATTCGGAGATCGAAGAACGTATCGCCGAACTGAACCAAAGCATTGAGGAATCCCGGGGAAAACTAACCGATTCCAGCGTGCTTAAAGAAAAACTGGAAGGAGAGATCCTTCTTCTTAAAGAACAGATCAAATCCTTCAAGACCAACGAGACGACCCTCAGGGATCGTCTTCTTGAGGTTAATACGGATAAAGACAAGAGGGTTGCCGACAGGGACAAGGTACTGGCAGAGAAACAGTCCAATGACGAGGCTGTGAAGAAACTGGCCGAAAGCAAGGACGAAGCCAAGGAACTCCTTTCAAAGGTCCAGACCACCATCCGCGAACTTACGGAGACCATCGAGAACGATAAGAACAGGATCATCGAGGAACTTAACAAAAGAGCCACCGTTAAGTCACAGTTGGGCCGTTTTGATACCCTCAGGGAAGAGATCAACATCCGAAAGGCTGAGCTCAATTCAAAGATCTTAAGTGTCAAGTCCGACGAGGAAAAGCACGATTCCGAGATCAAGCGTCTTAAAGAAGAAAGCGCCAAGATCAACAAAGATATCGAGGACATGAACGCCCTTCTTCTCAAGCAGGACGAAGCAGTTGAGAAGATCAGGGATGAGATCGCAGCCAAGGACAAGGAAATGCGGGACATGCAGGTCCTTTATCACAAGGACAAGTCCACCCTGGATGCACTCACAAACCTTACTGAACGCTACGAAGGTTACGGCGGCAGCGTTAAAAAGGTCATGGAGCAGAAGGAGTCCGAGAAGGGTATCATCGGTGTTGTTGCGGATATCATCAAGGTTGACGAGAAGTATGAGACCGCCATCGAGACCGCTCTCGGAGGCAATATCCAGAATATCGTTACGGACAACGAATCCACCGCCAAGAAGATGATCGGCTTCCTTAAAAAGAACAGACTTGGGCGTGCCACCTTCCTTCCTCTTACAAGTCTTACAAATCCCCAGGAATTCAAGGCCAAGGAAGTGCTTTCGGAACCCGGAGTCCTTGGTATGGCCGATGAACTTGTCCATATCGAGAAGAAATATGCCGATGTTGCCAAGGCGATGCTCGGCAGGATTGTTGTGGTCGACAATGTGGACAACGCATTGAAGATCGCCAGAAAGTTTGAATTCTCCGTAAGGATGGTAACTCTCGAGGGTGAACTTCTGGTTCCCGGCGGTGCCATCAGCGGCGGTGCCTTTAAGAACAATTCCAATCTTTTGAGCCGTCGTCGTGAGATCGAAGAACTTGAGAAGAAGACCAAAGAGGCCCTTAAGAAGATCGACGTTTTACTGGATGAGATCGAGAAGAAAAAGTCCGAGCGCAACTCCATGCGCATGGAGATCGAGGAATTAAAGGCCAAATTACAGCGTAAATACATTGAGCAGAATACCGCAAATCTTAATGTTGCCAAGGCCGAAGAAAGAAAACGTGAGGCAGTGGCGGGCTCCAAGGCATTGGCCGGCGAAGAGAGCGACATTGAGATCAAGTTAAAAGAGATCGAGACCGGCAAGCAGGAGACCATCAAATCCCTGTCCGATTCCGAAACTTTGGAAAAACAGCTCAACGAAGAGATCGAGACCCTTCAGGAAAAACTTCACAACGAGCGGGACAAGGAAGCCGACAGTTCGGCGGAACTTGCAAAGAGGGATCTGGAAGTTAACAAGATGATGCAGACTCAGGATTTCGTAAACCAGAATCTGCAGCGTATAGAGGATGAAATCAGCCGTTTCGAGATCGATGCCAAAGAACTCATGCGCAAGATCTCCGAGGGCGAGGAAGAGGTTAAGAACAAGGAACATAACATTTCCGAGATTGAAAAAACCCTGCTCCTCAGTGCCACCAGTCAGGATGAGACCCAGAGCAAGTTAAGCGAGGATATCAAATCCAGAGATCTTCTCACCGAACAGCAGAAGGGCTTCTTCAAAAAGCGTGAAGAGATCTCCGAGCGTATCTCGGCTCTGGATAAGGAACTTTTCCGCCTGAATTCCCAGAAGGAAAAGTACGAGGAAGCCATCGAAGCCCAGATCAATTACATGTGGGAAGAATACGAAGTTACTCTTTCCGATGCCTCGGGTCTTCGGGATGAATCCATGACGGACTTAGGCGGCATGAAGAAACGTATCTCCGCCGTAAAGGATGCCATCAAGAAACTGGGTGACGTCAATGTCAACGCCATCGAAGACTACAAGAACCTTATGGAAAGGTACACCTTCCTTAAGACTCAGCACGACGATCTTGTAGAGGCAAAGAAAAACCTGGAGGATATCATCAAAGACCTTGATGAATCCATGAGGAAACAGTTTGCCGAGAACTTTAAGAACATAAATTCCGAGTTTGACAAGGTATTCAAGGAACTCTTCGGAGGCGGTAAGGGTACCCTGGAACTCATTGAGGACGAGGACATCCTGGAGGCTGGCATCAGGATCATAGCACAGCCCCCCGGAAAGAAGCTTCAGAACATGATGCAGCTTTCCGGCGGTGAGAAGGCTCTTACGGCAATAGCCCTTCTTTTTGCCATTCAGAACCTTAAACCCTCACCTTTCTGTTTACTGGACGAGATCGAGGCGGCCCTTGACGAGAGTAACGTTGACCGTTTCGCAAGATATCTGCACAAACTTACCAAACACACTCAGTTCATAGTCATCACACACAGGCGCGGAACCATGAACAGAGCGGACAGACTTTACGGTATCACCATGCAGGAAAAGGGTGTATCCGCACTTGTAAGCGTTAACCTTATCGATAAGGATCTGGATGACTGATATGGCCGAAGGCGAAAAGATAGGATTTTTTGAAAAATTAAAAAACGGATTGTCGAAGACCCGCCGGAACATGGTCTCGGGACTCAATGCCGTATTCAAGGCATCTGAGATCGACGACGATTTCTATGAGGAGCTAGAAGAGATCCTTGTAATGGGTGATGTGGGAGTTAAGACCGCACTGGAGCTTACAGAGGAACTCAAGGCTTCCGTCAAGGAGAACCATATAAAAGAAGCGGCTTTATGCAAAGATCTTTTCATGGACATGATCAGGGAAAAGATGATCGTGCCTGAGGATGCCTACGATTTTTTAAACAAACGCTCCGTCATCATGGTGGTTGGAGTCAACGGTGTGGGAAAGACCACCACTGTGGGCAAGATAGCGGGACGGTTGAAAGAAAACGGAAAGAAGGTCCTTGTGGCCGCAGCCGATACTTTCAGGGCCGCCGCCAATGAACAGCTGTCAGCATGGGCAAAACGGGCCGGTGTCGACATGATCACATCCGGCGAAGGAACGGATCCCGCCAGCGTGGTGTTTGATGCGGTCAATGCCGCCAAAGCACGAAATACCGACGTTCTTCTTTGCGATACCGCGGGGAGACTTCATAACAAGAAGAATCTCATGGAAGAACTTAAGAAAATGAACCGTGTTGTGGACAGGGAATTTCCCGATGCCCACAGGGAAACCTGGGTGGTACTGGATGCCACAACAGGCCAGAATGCACTTAATCAGGCAAGAGAGTTCAACGAAGCAGCCAATCTTAACGGCATAGTTCTTACCAAGATGGATGGCACCGCCAAGGGCGGCATTGCCATAGCCGTTTTGAACGAACTTAAGATACCCGTTAAATATATAGGTGTAGGCGAGGGCATAGACGATCTTCAGAGGTTCGATGCCGATGAATTTGTAAAAGCTCTGTTTACGGAAGGGGAATGATATGGAAGAACTTACTCTTAACAAATTTGAAGAGGCCTCCGAAAAGGTCAAGGAGGTCATTCTCGACACAAAGCTTGTTTACAGTGATTACTTCAGTAATCAGACCGGAAACAAGGTTTATCTTAAGCCTGAGAACATGCAGTTTACCGGAGCATACAAGGTTCGCGGCGCTTATTACAAGATGAGCACACTTTCCGATGAAGAGAGAAAGAAAGGTATCATCACGGCATCCGCGGGAAATCACGCCCAGGGTGTTGCCTATGCCGCAAAATGTTACGGAGTCAAGGCTACCATCGTTATGCCCACCACCACTCCCTTGATAAAGGTCAACCGGACCAAGAGCTACGGCGCCGAGGTTGTCCTCTGGGGAGATGTTTACGACGAAGCCTGTGAAAAGGCCTATGAACTTGCCGCAGAGCACGGATACACCTTTATCCATCCCTTCAACGATTTCGGCGTTGCCACAGGACAGGGAACCATCGCCATGGAGATCATCAAGGAACTTCCACTGGTTGACTATATCCTTGTTCCCGTTGGCGGAGGCGGACTTGCCACCGGCGTTTCCACTCTTGCAAAACTCCTTAATCCCAAGATCAAAGTTATCGGTGTTGAGCCTGAAGGTGCTGCCTGCCTCAAAGAGTCCATCAAAGCAGGTAAGGTACTGACCCTTGAGCACGTTAACACCATTGCTGACGGTACCGCCGTAAAGACCCCCGGGGATAAGCTTTTCCCTTATCTCAAAGAAAACCTTGATGACATCATTACGGTTCCCGATGCGGATCTTGTGGTCTCTTTTCTTGATATGGTGGAGAATCACAAGATGGTTGTGGAGAATTCCGGACTTCTTACCGTTGCGGCATTAAAATATCTTGACTGTAAGGGAAAGAAGATCGTATCCATCTTAAGCGGCGGCAACATGGACGTTATCACCATGTCAAGCGTGGTATCCCAGGGCCTTATCTTAAGAGACAGGATCTTCACCGTTTCCGTTCTTCTTCCCGATAAGCCCGGTGAACTTATGAAGGTTTCCGGTATCATCGCCAAGGACAGCGGCAACGTTATCAAACTTGAGCATAACCAGTTTGTATCCATCAACAGAAGCGCTGCAGTGGAATTAAGGATCACTCTTGAAGCCTTCGGTACGGCTCACAAAGAGGAGATCATAAAGCATCTCGAGGATGAAGGATACAAACCCAAGCTTGTAAGAACCAATATTTGATGAATTCCTACGAAAAGAAGGGTTATTTATCGACCCATTTTAAACTGTTTCATATAGCGGACCGGCAGGATAAAAAGTTTCAATTCCATTATCATGACTTTTATAAGATCGTTTTCTTTTTAAAGGGTAATGTGACTTACTGCGTGGAAGGAAAGACTTACGACCTATCGCCCTACGATATAGTGCTGGTGGGAAAGGACGAGATCCACAGACCCATAGTGGATCCGGACACTGAATACGAAAGGATTGTGCTTTATCTGTCGCAATCCTTTTTAAATATGTCTTTGTTTCTTTCCGATTCCTTTAAGGTTGCAAAGGAGCAGCATGTCAGCGTCATGAGACTGTCCGCCGGGGATTTTACAAAAGTTTACGGCCTGTTAAAAGAAGCGGAGGAGATCCTTAAGGCCGGAGAATACGCCTGTGACGGTTTCGCGGGATTAAAGATCTCGGAAACTCTCATGATACTTGGAAGATCCGCAAGACTAAACGGTCCCGGTTATCTTGGAAATGTGCGTTTTAACAGAAAGATAATCGAAGTTTGCGAATACATAAATTCACATCTGTCGGAAGATCTTACTGTGGATATGCTTTCTTCAAGGTTTTACGAGAGCAAATACAACTTTATGCGTCGTTTCAAGGAATGTACAGGATATTCCATTCATAAATATATTCTTGAAAAGCGACTTCTTTACACCGAAAAGCTGGTCAGCGAGGGCGACAAGGTGACCTTTGCCTGCATCAAAGCCGGTTTTTCAAATTATTCCACATACTTAAGGGCAAAAAAGCGGGCAGAATCGGTAAAAGAAAAGAATCAGACGGATATTTGAGGTTGTAAAGTAAAAATACTTGACAACCCCGGCGCACTTGTGTATCATTGCAAGGGTGACGCAAAATGGACAATCTTATCGAGCGCGGACTTTTATACGATTTTTATGGAGATCTTCTGACTGATCATCAACAGAAGATATACAGTGCGGTGGTCTTTGATGACCTTTCCCTCGGGGAGATATCCGAGGAGGAAGGGATCTCGAGACAGGGCATCTATGACCTTATAAAGCGTTGTGACAGGATACTTTCCGGTTACGAGGAAAAACTTAAACTCATTGAACGCTTTAAGGCCATAAAGGTCAAGATATCCGCCATAGACGGCCTGGTGGAGGGTGAAAAGACCATTCCCGCCGCTGTTAAGGACAGGATCAAATCCGAACTTAAAGAGATCGTAAGGGAGCTTTAAAATGGCTTTTGAAAGCTTAACGGAAAAACTTCAAAATGTTTTCAAAGCTCTCAGAGGCAAGGGCCGCCTTACCGAAGAGGATGTCAAAGCCGCTTTGAAGGATGTCAAGATGGCGCTTCTTGAGGCCGACGTCAACTTTAAGGTGGTCAAGCAGTTCATCGGCAACGTTTCCGAGCGGGCAGTGGGACAGGATGTCATGGAAGGCCTGAATCCCGGCCAGATGATCGTAAAGATCGTCAATGAAGAGCTTACTTCCATCATGGGAAGCGAAGTTACGGATCTTACCTTCAGACCCGGCAAGGAAGTTACGGTTTTCATGCTGTGCGGTCTTCAGGGTGCAGGTAAGACAACTGCCGCAGCCAAGCTTGCCAAGCGTCTCAAATTAAAGAGCAAGAAAACACTCCTTGCGGCCTGCGACGTTTACAGGCCCGCAGCCATAGATCAGTTAAAAAGAAACGGTGAGAAGGTGGAGACCGAGGTTTTCTCTTTGGGAACCGATGTAAAGCCTTCTAAGATCGCCAAAGAAGCTTACGATTATGCCGTTAAGAACGGATTTAACGTCCTTATCCTTGATACGGCGGGTCGTCTTCATATAGATGAATCCATGATGGACGAGCTTATTGAGATCAAGTCCTGTGTGGATGTCCATGAAACACTTCTTGTGGTTGATGCCATGACCGGTCAGGATGCCGTGAATGTGGCTTCCGAGTTCAATGAAAAGGTGGGCCTTGACGGCGTTATCCTTTCAAAGACCGACGGTGACACCAGAGGCGGTGCGGCTCTTTCCGTTAAAGCTGTTACGGGCAAGCCCATCATCTTTTCTTCCAACGGTGAGAAGCTTGATGAACTGGAGCCTTTTTACCCCGACAGAATGGCAAGCAGGATCCTTGGCATGGGAGATGTGCTTTCTCTCATCGATAAGGTCCAGGCGGCCAACGAAGAAAGGGATGCATCCAAGGATGCCGAAATGGCCAAGCGCCTTAAGAAAGGCAAGTTTGACTTTAACGACTACCTTGAGAGCATGAAACAGATGCGTAAGCTGGGAGGTCTTTCCTCTATCCTTTCCATGATGCCCGGCATGGGGATCAAATCCTCGGATATCGATTCCGACGATGCGGAAAAGAAATTAAAGAGAACGGAAGCCATAGTTCTTTCAATGACTCCCGAGGAAAGAGAAAATCCCAAACTCATGAATCCCAAGCGCAAATTCCGTATCGCGAAGGGCTCGGGACTGGATATAAGTGAAGTAAACCGTTTCATCAAGCAGTTTGAGCAGTCTCAGAAGATGATGAAACAGCTTCCCGGTATGATGGGAAGATTCGGAGGCAAAAAAGGGAGATTTCCGTTTTAAGAATGTTCCTTTTTGAATATATTATTTTTTATCATATTAGCCGGAGGTGAATAACATGGCAGTTAAGATCAGATTAAAGAGAATGGGTCAGAAGAAAGCTCCTTTCTACAGAGTAGTTGTAGCAGATTCCAGATCCCCCAGAGACGGAAGATTTATCGCTGAGATCGGTACCTACGATCCTTCCACAGAACCCAGCACCATCAAGTTCAACGAAGAAGAGACCAAGAAGTGGCTCGCAAACGGTGCTCAGCCTACAGAAGTTGTAGGAAAACTCCTTAAGCATGCGGGTATTACAAAATAATCTTTTTAAATCCGCAGACACTTATGGAGGTATGTATGAGAGAACTGGTTGAAGTAATCGCAAAGGCTCTTGTAGATAATCCCGATGAAGTGGTTGTCAGTGAACGCAAAGAAGGAAAAAATACGATTATCGAGCTTCACGTGGCTCAGTCCGATATGGGCAAGGTTATCGGTAAGCAGGGACGTATAGCAAAGTCTATACGTACGGTTGTCAAGGCAGCCGGTTCCGGCGATAATTCAAGAGTTGATGTGGAAATTTTATAAGTGAGAGGGTATCCTATGGATACCCTTTACTTAACATTTTAGTCTATGAACATTGATGAATTGCTTATGGTGGGTGTGGTTACCACAACTCACGGGGTCCGGGGTGAAGTCAAGGTGTTTCCCACCACAGACGATGCGGACCGCTTTAAAAAACTGAAGAAGGTGATCCTTTTTAACGAAAAGGAGTACAAACCTTTAAAGATACAGTCTGTCAAGCGCTTCAAACAGTTTGTTATCCTTAAGCTCGAAGGGTGCGATACAATGGACGATGCCCTTTTGTTGAAGAATGCACAACTGTTCGTTACCAGAGAAGATGCGGTGAAGTGTGAGGAAGACGAGTACTTTATCGCGGATCTTATAGGAATGCGCGTCACGGACGAAGAGGGTAAGGATCTTGGCACCGTAGCTGATGTCATCACCACGGGAGCCAATGATGTTTACGAGATAAAACAGGATAACGGCAATTCTTTTCTTATTCCCGCCATTAAGGAATGTGTGCTTTCCGTTAATGTCAGGGGAAAGAAAATGACCATACACCTGATGGATGGGCTGCTTTAATGAATTTTCATGTTTTGACCCTGTTTCCCGAAATGGTCACTTCGGGACTTAACACAAGTATCATAGGCAGAGCCGTGGAAAACGGGATAATAACCCTTGAGGCGGTACAGATAAGGGATTATACCCTTGACCGTCACAAGAAGGTGGACGATTATACCTACGGAGGCGGAGCGGGAATGCTAATGCAGGCACAGCCCGTTTATGACGCCTGCAAGGCCGTTCAAGATGCTATTACGGCTTCCGGCAGAAAACCCGCCAGAGTGATCTTTATGACACCCAGAGGCCACGTTTTCAATCAGAAAATGGCGGAAGAGTTTTCCAAAGAGGAGGATCTTATCTTTCTTTGCGGTCACTATGAAGGTATAGACGAAAGAGTACTGGAGGAAGTTGTTACAGACCCTGTATCCATAGGGGATTATGTCCTTACGGGAGGTGAGCTTCCCGCCATGGTCGCCATCGACTGTATCTCAAGGCTGGTTCCCGGAGTCTTAAGTAACGCAGAATCCGCCAACACCGAATCCTTCCAGAACGGACTTCTTGAATATCCGCAGTATTCAAGACCCGAAGAATGGATGGGAAAGAAGGTTCCCGAGGTACTTTTGAGCGGCCATCATGCCAATGTGGAAAAATGGAGACTTGAAAAGTCTCTTGAAGAAACCCTTAAATATCGACCGGATCTTTACGAGAAATATATGGCGGAGCATCCGCCGAAACCTGCGAAAAAGCCCCGCAGGAAAAAAGTTCTTGCAAAGCCCGAAGATATATGTTAAAATCTCACCGTTGTCAATATGGGATGGTCCTCTGTTACGAAGTGTATTAAGAACATCCGTCAGTTTTAGGAGGATAAAATGAACGACATTATCAAGAACATCGAAGCAGAGCAGTTGAAGGAAACCGTTCCCGAGTTTGGCGTTGGTGATACCGTTAAGGTATATGCCATAATCAAGGAAGGTGAAAAGGAAAGAATTCAGGTATTTGAAGGCACCGTTATCAAGAGACAGGGCGGCAGCGTTCGTGAGACCTTCACCGTAAGAAAGACTTCAAACGGCGTAGGCGTAGAAAAGACCTGGCCCCTTCACTCCCCTCACGTAGACAAGGTCGAAGTTGTTCGTAAGGGTAAAGTTCGCAGAGCTAAGCTTAACTACTTAAGAAAGCGCGTAGGTAAGGCTGCGAAGGTTAAAGAAATCGTTAGATAATGCATTTAAAGAAGAGGCTTGTGCCTCTTCTTTTTTTGCTCAAAATATAATATAATGTTATTTATGAGAAAACGGGGTCTGGATTTTAGAAAGAAACGCAAAAAAACCAATCACGCCAAGATCATCAGGGAGTTTTCAAGCTGGGCTTTCTGGATATTCTTACCGATATTTGCGGCCGTTGCCCTTATGTATGCCTTCGGCTTTCGTACCAACGTCATCGGTAATGCAATGGAGCCGGGGCTTTACTCCAATCAGCAGATCATGATCAATCGCCTTGTTTATCAGATCTCGGAACCCAAGCGCGGGGATGTCATTGCTTTTCTCCCAAACGGTAACGATAATTCTCATTATTACATTAAGCGTGTCGTTGCTATGCCCGGAGAGACCGTCCGCATAACCGACGGCCAGATCTATATAGACGGCGAGCGTTTTGTGGAAGATGGCGATTATGACAAGATCGCGGTCCCCGGCATAGCGGAGAATGAGATCAAATTATCCGACGACGAATACTTTGTGTTGGGTGACAACCGTAATTTCAGCGAAGATTCCAGGTCCGGAAATATCGGACCCGTCAAGGAAAGTTACATTATCGGAAAGGTATGGTTCAAGCTCTCAAAGAAACTTGAGAATATGGGCTTTGTAAAGTGATATATGAGTGATAATCCGGGGAGAAACACCATAAACTGGTATCCCGGGCACATGAACAAGGCCCGGATCATGATGGAAGAGAGCATGCGGCTGGTGGATCTGTGCGTTGAGATAGTCGATGCCAGGGCTCCCCTATCAAGCCGCAATCCCGATATAGACAGAATGGCCAAAGGAAAGGGCAGGGTCATAGTCCTAAACAAGTCGGATCTGGCTGATAATAATGCAAACAGTCTGTGGACTTCATATTTCAGCGACAAAGGTTTTCAGGTCTGTTTAACGGATTCAAAGAACAAGTCGGGGCTTAAGGATGTTAACGTAGCCCTGATGGCCGCGGCCGGTGAAAAACTTCAAAGAGACGCAAAGAGAGGCATTAAGAATTCTTCCGTCAAAGCTATGATAGTCGGGATACCCAATGTGGGGAAATCCACTTTTATAAATGCCGTTGTGGGTAAGAACACGGCCAAGACCGGCAATAAGCCCGGTGTCACCAAGGGCAAGCAATGGATATCGGTGGGCAAGAATCTTGAATTTCTGGATACTCCCGGCATCCTCTGGCCAAAGTTCGAGGATCCTGAGGTTGGAAGGAAACTTGCATACCTTGGATCCATCAACGATGAGATACTTGTTACAGAGGAGTTGGCAGGGGATCTTCTTTTAAAGCTTAAAGAGGATTATCCGAAGCTTTTGCTCGAGAGATACAAAATAGATGACAAAGCATTGTCGGAAGCTGAAGAGGATTCTTTTTCCACTCCTCAGTCAAGGATGCTTGATATAATAGCAAGGCAGCGGGGCTGCTTAAAAAAAGGAGGAGAGATCGACTATTTCAAGACCGCCGGGATCGTTCTGGACGATTTCAGGAGCGGCAGGATCGGCCGGATCTCGCTTGAAAAGCCATGAACAGTAAAGCCAAAGAAGTATTGAGTACAAGTATATTTATCCTTTGCGTTTTGATCTTTTCTTTTTTGATCGTTAAATTTGTGGGGCAGCGCACCGAGGTTATCGGGCCCTCCATGAATCCCACTCTTGTGGACGGGGACAATCTTATCTTAGACAAGATCAGTTATCGTTTTCACGATCCCGAGCGTTTCGATATCGTGGTATTTCCCTTCAGAAACGGCGAGAGCAAGAATTACATCAAGCGTATCATCGGCCTTCCCGGTGAAAAGGTCCGCATCAGCGAAGAGGGTGAGATCTATATAAACGGCGAAGTTCTTCATGAGTCTTATGGTCTTGAAGTCATAAAGAACCCGGGCACCGTCATAGAAGAGATGACCCTGGGTGAAGGAGAATACTTCGTTCTCGGCGACAACAGGAACAATTCCGAGGATTCCAGATTTGCCGTTGTGGGAGCCGTCAAGAGAGAGGAGATCATAGGCCGGGCCTGGCTCAGGGTATGGCCTTTGAACAGCTTTGGTTTTGTAAAGCACAGATAAAGATCATGACTGTTATAAATCAGGACAAAAAGTACGATAAATATCTTAAAGAGGTTGAACGCACCGAGGGACTCAAGGTCTATGAGAGACAATATGAGTCTCTTGGATTTGTTTGCGGTATCGACGAGGTCGGAAGGGGGCCTCTGGCCGGTCCTGTGGTGGCAGGCGCGGTGGTCCTTCCCAAAGATTGTAAGATCCTTTATTTAAATGATTCCAAGAAGCTTTCCGAGAAGAAACGTGAGGAACTTTATGAGGTCATTAAAGAGGGAGCCGTCAGTGTCGGTATCGGTATCGTGGGACCGGAGATCATTGAAGAGATCAACATTCTCAACGCCACCTATGAAGCCATGAGAAGAGCGGTGGCAGAGCTTACGGTGGTACCGGATGTTCTTCTTAACGATGCGGTTACTATTCCGGGACTTCCCATGAAGCAGGTTCCCATAATCAAAGGTGATGCTAAGAGTGTATCCATTGCGGCCGCCAGTATCATGGCCAAGGTCACCAGAGACCGTATGATGGAAGAATACGCGAAGATCTACCCCGAGTATGACTTTGCTTCCAACAAAGGATATGGCACCGCAAAGCACATGGAAGCCCTTCGCAAGTACGGCCTCACACCCATCCACAGAAAATCCTTTATCCATCTGTAGGTAATAAAATGGCTGGCTTTCCCATATCCTTTTTGTCGGATCTTGTCAACAGACAGTCCGTCGACAGCTCAATATATTCCCTGAACAAAGCCGCAAATATCGCGGATTCCAATCAGGCTGCCCTTATGTCGCTTTTGGACGGCCTTTCAAACGGTGAGACCATTATCGGAAAGATCATGGCATCTTCCGAAGGCTCCATTCAGATCCTTACCGGCGACAATGTACTTATCAATGCTGAAATATCCGAGGGTGTGTCCCTTAAGACCGGACAGACCGCATTGTTCGAAGTAAACAAAAGCGCCGATAACCATGTTTCCTTAAGACCACTTTATCAGAATACCGCAAGTGAAGAGACCGCAGCCTCCGCCCTTAAGCAGGCCGGACTTCCGGTCAACGAGCGTACCATGGAATTTGTGGCCAGGAGCATGGAATACGGCAATCCCATCGACAGAAATTCTCTGGTTTCGGCTTACCGGGATGTTGCCCTGTTTCCCGAGGCCCCCGTTAAATACATAGTAGATCTTAAACAGATGAACATCCCCGTTAATGAGGCTAACATTGAGCAGTACAGGGCTTATCTCAATATGGAAAATTCTGTTTCCGAAGCTTTTACCGATATAAGCGGTTCAGTTTCCGAGGAATTTGCTGCCTTTACGGAGGAAGCCCTTTCTTCTTTGGTATCGGGTGAAGAAAATACCGTAAATCCCGGCTTTTCCAAGGCTCTTGAGTTTCTCGGATCCCTTTCCGAATTTGCGGGATCCATGGAAGAGATCCCGGGAGACAGATCCCTGATCGATCCCGAAAGACTTGCATCTCTTAAGGAAAACCTTGTAAAGTTTACGGAAACCTCCGCTCTTGATGAACTGACAGCCTCCGACGGATCCGTGGATTTAAGCCCCGCCAAGGTTTTTAAGGCCTTTTTAACCGATACGGGCAATATGTTACAAAAACTGTCCGAAAACGGCGGCAAACTGCCTGAGGGCACGGACATACAGGCTCTTAAGTCTCTTTTAACGGAGAACCTTAAGGATCTTCTGACACATACTTTTACCTCACAATGGTCCTTAGACAAGGACAAGATCGGGGACAAGAAGGAGATAAGGGATCTTTACGAGCGTCTTTTTGACCAGTCGGGGAAACTGCTTTCGGGTCTTACGGAGAATCTTGGCAAGGATTCACCGGTAACCGCAAGAGTCCAGACACTGTCGGATAACCTGCAGTTCATGAATTCCCTTAACAATTTTGTTCCTTACGTGCAGATACCTTTCCGCAGCGAAAACGGAAACAATGCAAGCGAGCTTTATGTTTATAAAAACAAGAAATCCTTATCCGACGGAGATGGGGAGATAAGTGCTTTTATCCATCTTGACATGGAATCTTTAGGCCCCACGGATGTATATGTAAAACTTAAGGATCAGGCCGTTTCCACAAAGTTTACCCTTAAGGACGATGAAACATTGACCTTGGTCCACGAACATATCGATTTTCTCAATAAGCGTCTTAATGAAAAGGGTTATTCTTTTTCCAGCGAGATGATCACCATGAAGGATCCGGTGCCGCCCATTACGGATATGCTCCTTAATAAGACGGACAGGATCATGGTGGCAAAGACCAAATTTGATGCAAGAGTTTAGGAGACGGGATGGAAGGGAAGGATAAGTTAAAACCTAAACAGGCCATAGCCCTTGAGTACGATCCCGAGGACATAGCCCCCAGAGTCATAGCCACCGGAAGCGGGCATCTGGCGGACAAGATCATCGAGGCCGCAAAGAAGGAGGAAATCCCCGTTCATGCGGATGAGAAGCTGGCAGCCACTCTTTCAAAACTGGAAGTGGGGGAAGCCATACCGCCGGAACTATACGAGGTCGTGGCGGAGATCCTGGTATTTGTGGATTCCATGGATAAGATCAAGGGTAAAATGGGTAAGTAGGATTTGAACAAAAGAAAAATAGGCTCTGTGGCCGAGTCAACTGCCGCAGAGTATCTTAAAAAGAAGGGTGTTGTGATCTTGGACCGGAATTTTTATTCAAGGTCCGGTGAGATCGATATCGTGGGGATCGACGGAGAGTATCTTGTATTCTTCGAAGTCAAATACAGAGAGGACGATTCCTGCGGCGATCCCGGTGAAGCCGTTACACCCGCAAAGATCAAGAGAATCATCAAAGCCGCAAGGTTTTATATGCTTAAGAACGGGATAAGCGAAGATTCTTTTATAAGATTTGACGTGATTGCCATGACACAGGATTCCGTAAACTGGATAAAGAACGCCTTTGAGGGATCTTAACGGATTAAAAAAAGATTAAGAATTATTGTTTCGGGGTTTAAAAATTTGCTGATAACATCTTTTTGGATATTATGAGGAGGTGCATTGTGGCTAACATACTGGTTTGCGACGACGACAGAGAGATAGTTGACGCTATCGAGATCTATCTTCAGCAGGAGGGTTTTGATGTTTTCAAGGCTTATGACGGCATCGAGGCGCTGGAGATACTTAAGAACAACGACATTCAGCTTCTGGTGATCGATGTCATGATGCCGAGACTGGACGGCATCCATGCGATAATGAAGATCCGTGAATCTTCCAGTATTCCCATTATCGTTCTTTC
>JAEEGT010000146.1 GCA_016280465.1 Lachnospiraceae bacterium
CTGCATCCTGTGCTCCGCTTATGTTACCGCCGTAGTTGATGATATAAGGCCATCCGCCTTCGGGAGCTTCACCTTCGGGAATGTATACCTTAAAGGTAAAGGAAGCGGGGTCTATACCCTCTCTTGAAACGGTAATCTTGTAGTTGCTTCCGTCTGCGGAGAATTCCTTTACAAGACCGGTTTCTTCAGCCTTAGGAAGTTTTCCGTACATATAGAACTCATAAAGGTCCTGAATTTCATCATGTCTTAATGTCCAGAGTTCATCGGTATTGACAAGTGTTCCGTCTTCCATAGTGAAAGCGTCGGGGTAATCCGGGTTTTCTTTGAAGCCGAGTACCGATTTGTGAACTCCGTCGTAGGTGATCTTAGACATCATGTCGATTACGTTTGCGTAGTAAGCTTCGATGGTTTCGTCGGTAAGAGTACCTGACATAGCCTCATCGTAATAGCTCTTAAGCAGAGCACCGTCATAGTTGGCGTCAAAAGAATCTGCGTCGTAATCTTCTTTGTCCATTGCAAGGGCCTTGTCGAGAACCTTAACGAGTACGTAAGGATCGTAGCCCGCTCTTACGGAACCTTCGCCTGCTTCGTCAGCAAGGAATACCATCTTGCCGGCCTTGTTGGGGTTAGAGTAGCAGTCGCCTGATGCCCATGCCACGGAATCGGTTCTGGAGCCGTTTTCGCAGAGGTTAACAGCGATATCAAGGCTTAACTCTGAGAGTGCCTCGATGTTCATGCTCTCTGCAAATTCATATCTTGCCTCAACTACGTATCCGCCTTCGATTTCTTTAAGCTTAGCGTAGAAAGGTTCGTTGTCGCCAAAGGTTACGGTTGTAACGTTGGCACGGTTGATTCTCCACTGTCCGCCGTCGCGACCAAAGGAATTCTTGGCCGAATCTTCCGGAGGAATGATAAAGAATTCAACAGAGTCCTTCTGGTGTGCGTCGGAGCCCTTTACATCGTAGGTAGGATCCCAAACGGTTACCAGGAAGTAAACTGCCTTTTCGTCCCAAACCGACTTAATCTCTGCAAACTGACCCTTCTTGTCGGCATTGGTCTTGTAAGTGTAAGCATTAGCCCATACTTCGTCGTCCGCTTCACCGTCCACCAAAGGAGTGCCGGTCTTGGACATAAGCTTTCCGTAATGGTTGTCCTTAAGAATTGCTTCAGCCATGGCATCAAGTATAGCGTTCTGCTCTTCGATACCCGCCTTGGTAGCCTCGGGGCTCTTGGCGTATGCAAGTGCCGCATTTAAGGTTTCTTCGTCAAAAGAAGTCTTAACGGGGTAAGGGTCAACGTTTTCTTTTACGAAATTCTTAATTCTGTTAAGGAGAGCATATCTTCCGATATCCTCGGTAAATGTATCCACATGCTTGCCTGCGAAGGTAATCTCGGTAAGATCCTTTGCGATGAAGCCTGCGTTGTAGGTAGCGGTCCAGTTAAAGAAGCCGTACCAGCTGCCGGAAATCTTAACGTTGTTAACAGGATAGCTTGTTGCAAACAAAGCTTTTCTGTAGATGTTTGTCTTCTTTTCCGAAGAAGCGTTGTTCACAACTGCCTCGAATAAGAAAGGCTTTCCGTTTTCGGGAGTGAATCCGAGCTCTGCAAAAGAAACACATGCCTCAAGATTCCAGCCGTTTTCGGTCTTGGAGGTTCCCGCACTTACGGAATCCACTTTGTTGTAATTTCTGTATGCCTTGCCTCTGAAGGTGCTCATATCGAGGTCCCCTGTCCACTTTTCGGAAAGGGCTTCACCGTCTGCGGTGATTACAAACTTTTTGGCTGTTGCATCTGCATTCTCGGCTACGATAAATGCAAAGCTGTCTTCGTTTTCATCGGAGTCCGCATCAGTGTAAACGTCAGCATCGGTGATGTCTGCGTAAACATAGAGATATGTGTCGTCCCACATAACCTTAACTTTTGCGTCGCCGTCTGCAGTGTCTGTTCCTTCAGCAACTTCGTCACTGAGATTATCGAGGGTGAAGCTTCTGCTTTCGTCCCAGATTGCATCGATGTCGCCGTCTGCGATAACTACGCCGTACTTGGAAACATAGCCGATACGGGAGGCATGGAGGTTCTCCGCAAAGAGTCCGCCGTCAGCCTTGCCTGTGGTCCAGCCGCTTCCTACGGTGATTTCGTTGTAAGGCATTTCTTTTAAGAAGAGAGCCTTTTTGGTCTTTAAGCTTCCGTCAGCCGCATAGTCTTCGAGAATTGCTTCAAATGCAACTTCAATGTCGTCTGCGGAAAGTTTAAGAAGCGTCAAAGGAATGGCGGCTTCAACAGTATATCCGTTCTCGGTGGTGTTAACGGTGCTTGTTACGCCGTCAACTGCCTTATATGTCTTGGTAACTGTGGTAGCCCAGGTGTTCCAGTCAAAGTTAGCGGAGTACTGAGGTGCCACTGCCCGGCCGTCTGCGGTAAGTACTACATTTACCACGTCGGAGCCTGCGTTAAGACCCTTGGCAAAAGTAAGTGCCAGTTCGTCTTCTTTGCCGGCCTTGCCTTCTTCTGCGAAGATTTCAGCGTCGGTAACGTCAGCCTTAACATAGAGATTGTCTTCGTCCCACATTAAGCTTACTGTTGCGGTTGCGCCGTCTTC
>JAEEGT010000018.1 GCA_016280465.1 Lachnospiraceae bacterium
CAGTTCCCTCCTTAACATGATGGCCTATAAGCTCTACGAGGCGGGCATGACCCTGGAAGAAGAAACCAGTCTCTGGCTTACCACCATCGATATAATCACACCCCTTTCGGAGTATGCGGAAATTCTGGAGATACTGCTCCTGTCCATTGATATCAACGGATTTGACCAATCCTACAAGCAGGTCCTCATAGACGCATTTAGAAATGCGGGCATGATAAATTACTAGAAGGGAGGCCAAAGAATGAAGAAGACATTAGCGATACTGATCTCGACCCTCTTGGTACTCTCCCTTGCTTCCTGCGGCGCGGCGGAAGGTGCCGGAGATCAGGACGGATTTGTGATCAACGAAGAAAGTATAAAGACCGGAATGCCGGTTTATGAGGGACTTAAGATCTACGATGAGGAAAGTGCTGGTTTTTCTTTTCTTTATCCCGAAGAAGACCGGATCACCTACTCTGCTGCCGACGGCGTGGGCGTATATAAAAACGGCGTCGCAGAACTACCCTACCTGTTAGTCCTGCGGACCGAGTCAACCACCATGACTCCCGAAAAGTACTTTAAAGCCTGCGACAAGCAGCTTACCAAAGCCTTTAAGGGTGTAAGATCCACCAAGATACATAAGACCGAAGTCGACGGAAAGACCCTCTACATGACCCGGTACGTATGTACAAACGGCGGAGACGCTAACGTGGTCATCGAGCGTTACGTGGAGATCTACGATAAATTCTACATACAGTACTCTGCTTTTTCGGACACGGAAGGCGAGATGAACACAGAGCTCTACTATGCCATCAAGACCTTAAGTACCGCTAAAGGCGCCTATACCGAAGGAATCGCCACCAGCTTAAGTCCTTACTCCCAGGAGGATACGGGCTTATCCGTATCCCTGCCGGATCTTTTCAAGGTGAGTGAGCTTACCATCGGTTACATGGCAACAGGGCACGACACCATCATGCTCACTCTCCTTTGCAGCTCCGACGATTACGGAAATCCCATCAGAAACCGTGACGAATTCCTACAAAGAGCCATGAGCGACTCAGCCTTTATGGCAGGGTATCTTGGAGCCGAATCCGTGACTTTCGGGGAGGGAGCCGTTGCAAACATCAACGGTCACGATTATTATGCCTATCCCATGACCATGGAAACCTACGACGGCTATGTGGCAAGGAAATACTCGGGCAAGATATACCTCGGAGATTCTCCGAAGGGATGCGTGGTTGCCTGCTATGCCATCAACGATACAAACAGTGACAGGGATGAGATCGCCAAAGTCTGCGAATCCTCCGTAGCCACTTTGAAATACTGACCGAAAGGGGTTATAACTTATGAAAAAGAAAATCCTTAGTCTGATCTTATCCTTATGCCTTACCGCTTCTTTGTGTGCCTGCGGCGATTCTACAGCCGGAGGCCTCGGAACCCTGTCTCTTGATTCCGGTAAAGGCACCAATACAAGCACCGATTCCAAAGTGCCGGATCTTAACGGCGGCGGAAACAAGGCGCCTTCCATTCCAACTTCCGACACGGGTAACGATACCCCTGCCCCCACACCGGCTCCTACTCCCGCGCCTACACCTACACCAGCGCCCACGCCTGCGCCCACACCCACACCAACTCCCGCACCTGCTCCGAGCACCGGGCTACAGACCACTTATTACAGCGATAAATATATCTCCTCCACCATTCCTGCGGGCTGGACGGTAAACTGTCAGGCCTACGATGACGAAACCGGAAACTTAAGACTGATCCTTATCATCAGCGATCCGGAAGACCCCAACAACGTCATTTTCTTCTGTACAGCCCTTGAACCCTTCTACACCTCCGTTTATGACAGAAACCTTATGGCACCCTTCTTCACTAATGGAATTGGTCCTTACTGTCCCGTGATCGACAGTCTCTCCGCCACCTCCGTATTTAATCAGTGGGGAAGCATTTATACCTGTCTTTCCATGACCGATACCACCAACCCTCCCATTTCCGCTTCTCTTCCCAATTTCGCGCCCGCTCAGGTCTTAAGTGAGCAAAGCTACGGAGAACAGAACGGAATGGTCACCTCGGAGGCGATGTTTGCCTGCACAGCTCCTAATTCCAACCTGGCTTATGCGGTTTATTTCTGCGACTCCCTTGTAAAGATGACTTTCCCCATAACCTATGTTAATTACTACATAAGCTATACGAATTTCATCTTATCCGCCAATGAGAAAGTTTATGAGACCTATCTTCCCATCATGATGGAATGCGCTAAGTCCTTTGATTTCAGCGGTTTCAACCAGGAAAATCAAAGATACAAAAACGGTATATCCGCTGAGACCGGCGAAGAGACAGGCATATCCGCTTTCACGGCTCCTACGATAAGTCTTGATCCTTCGGGTATCAAACTGAATTAAAAATCCCGGGGCAGAGCCTGCCATAATAGATCGGGCCCGCCGGGTTATCATAAAAAGATCCTTCCACAGGTCTGTCCCGTGGAAGGATCTTTAATTTTGCATATCAGTAAGGATCTATTCAAATCTCCAGGAAAGCACATCATAATCGCTTCCCGCATATACAAAGAATACGGAATGATCACCGGTAACTGTACTGTCAAGAGAAACCCTGACTTCCTTGAATTCATCGGAATTAACATCAACAGGTACATATGCCACTGCGGCAGCCCCGGGATAATCGAGGCAGACCTTGATGACACCCATTCCTTTGCCGCGGATCTTCATGACTATCTCTTTGGCGCCCTTATCACCGAATGCTGCATTGTATACGCCTGTGTAGCTTCCGTCGTGAAGTCCCGTAAGGATCATGGTGCCTGAACCGTATTTAACAGCCTCTTCGCCGTATTGAACCGTTTCAAAGCCGACGCCGTTACCTATGGTAACCGCAGATACCTCGCTGAAAGGATCGAGATTCGCCACCGGAGAGACTCCTGCTTTGGTTCCCGCGGACATAACAGGCTTACCGTCCTCCGACATTATGAGCCTGTCCACGTTGGTGCTCCTGTAACCCGCATCCATTCCCATTGCTTCTTCCAGGATCCTTGAATGGTAGGTTATGTACCACTCTCCCTTGAAATTGAAGATACAGTGATGGTTGTTGCCGCCACGGCCGAAATAATCCTGAGGATTCTTGAGCACGGGGCCGTAAAGTTCAAAGGGACCCATGGGATCATCGCCGGTCATGAGGATGATCTGTCCCTGATTGAATTTATACTCAGCCACTCCTTCGGGAGTCATGCTGAAGTTTGAACAATAGGAATAATAATACTTCCCGTCGATCTTGTTGATGCCGGAATCCTCAAAAAGATAGGGAACATTCTCGATGGGCTTTGGATCCGTCGCAAGGCTTATCATATCATCGTTAAGCTTTGCAACTCTGGCGGTGCCGGGATTAGAGGCCTTGTCGGGAGAAGGGATACCGCCCCCTACATAGATATAGGCACTTCCGTCATCGTCCATAAGTACGGCGGGATCAAATAACCAGGTAACGCTGGCACAGTTGGGTGTCTCTCTTGAGATCAGGGGCTTCCCGATGGGATCCGTAAAAGGACCTGTGGGCGAATCCGCAGTAAGTACCGCAATGCCGTTACCACTGTTGGCAAAATAAAGAAAGAACTTATCCTTGCCGTCAATGTTTTTCCAGGCAGCCGCAGGCGCCCAGGAATTACCGCCCCACTTTGCTGCACCCGTAGCGGAAGCCGCATAGACCGAGCCGTGATCCGTCCAGTTCACAAGATCAGCCGATGACACCACATTGATGGTATTTATGTTTGAATAATTGTTTTCTTTGAGATTTCCGTCGGCATCGTACATGGGAAGGTCCCCCGTCATGTACAGATACACCCTGTCACCGTATACAAGTGCATAAGGATCCGCACCGAATCTCTGGACCATTACCGGATTCCTGTCCGTAACGGCTTTTACACTCCCTAAAAGCTTGATGTTCTTAAAGATCTCTTCGTAATCTTTACTCAATTCAGTTGTCCTCCCGTTCAGATCCGCGGTTTTCCCCTTCTCCGACGCGGTCCCCTTTGAGCCGCAGGAAACAGTCAGCGCAAGGATAACCGTCAGCATGAAGAAAAAAGAAAATCTTCCGACCGATGATTTCATACATACCTCCCGATCACGATAAGATTATACTTTCGCGTACAATTTGCTTTCTACATATAATTTGCTGAGAATTTATCATTATTTGCTTCGCAATATTTTGTAAAATTCCCGCAAAAAGAAACAAGATTCTTTCAATGAGTTTTACTAAAATCAGAGTATGGGAAGTGTGGGCTTCCCGTATAGCAAACTGTATGATGTGAGGGAAACGATATGTTAAGACAAACCAAAGTTAAAAACGGTGAAGTCCGGGGCTTACCCGGATCCAATCCCAGGATCACGGTCTACAAGGGAATCCCCTTTGCCGCTCCTCCCGTGGGAGAAAACCGCTGGAGAGCGCCACAGCCTGCGAAAGACTGGGAAGGCGTACTCAAGGCCTATGAATTTGCCCCTATCTCCGTTCAGGATACCCCG
Source organism: Lachnospiraceae bacterium (assembly GCA_016280465.1). Taxonomy (GTDB): domain Bacteria; phylum Bacillota; class Clostridia; order Lachnospirales; family Lachnospiraceae; genus UBA1258. Next base: position 4,506 of record JAEEGT010000018.1, read on the forward strand.
GGGCTCGGCACCGATATCTATTGTCGCGATTGGCATGTGGACCCGGATATTCCCATGGGTGAAGACTGCCTTTACTTAAATGTGTGGACCCCCGCAAAATCCGCCGACGAGAAGCTTCCCGTTCTCGTGTGGTACTTCGGAGGCGGCTATCAGTGGGGATATACGGCGGAAATGGAATTTGACGGCGAACATCTTGCAAGCCGCGGGATCATTGTTGTCAGCGTTAATTACCGCCTTGGTCTTTTCGGATATCTTGCTCACCCCGAACTTACGAAAGAAGCCCCCGAGGCCCCCGCAAACTTCGGTCTCCTGGATCAGAAAGCGGGCCTTCACTGGGTTTATGAAAATATATCCGCCTTCGGCGGTGACCCCGAAAAGATCACCATAGCCGGACAGTCTGCAGGCGGCGGCAGTGTAATGAATCAGATGGCTCACAGCGGAAACTTCCATATCCTTAAGGGAGCCGTAGTCCTTAGCGGCATGATGCGTCCCAAGCAGGATTCCGCCATCTTTAAGCCCATCACTCTCCCCGTTGCCGAAAAGCGAGGTCAGGAATTCTTTGAGTTCTGCGGCTTTAAATCCCTTGATGAAGCCAGAAAGGCTGACCCCTTCGATCTCAGGGCCAAATACGGTAAATTTGTGAGAAATCATGAGCGCATGTTCCCCATCTGTGACGGTAAATTCTCCGTGGCGGATCCCATGGAGCGCTTTGTAAACGGTGAATCGGCAGATATTCCCGTAATGGCGGGCAATACTGCAGATGAATTTCTTGAAGACGACGAAAGCTTCGTTGAAAGATCCGTCAAGACTGCATTTCTTGAAGTCGGGCAAAAGAAACCGGAAAAGAAGTGCTTTTACTACCGTTTCGATCCCGATATACCCGGCTGGGACCACCCCGGCACCTTCCATTCCGTAGACCTGTGGTTCTGGTTTGAAAGCCTTGGCAAGTGCTGGAGACCCTTCGCGGGACGTCATTTTGACCTTGCAAGAGACATGGCGGATTATCTGGCAAACTTTGTAAAGACCGGCGATCCCAACGGTCCTTCCACCGGAGAAAAGAAACTTCCCGCATGGGAAACCTATACAAAAGACAACAAAGCGGAAATGATCTTTGACGGCCGCGGTGCCGTTCCCGCCAAAGAAGGGGGTATACGCCTTGGAAACACAGGAAAGAAACAGGCGGTCAATCCCTATCTTCCTTCCTGGGAGTTTGTTCCCGACGGTGAACCCTATGTCTTCGGTGACAGAGTATATGTATACGGTTCTCACGATCTTTACGACGGAGAAACCTTCTGTCTCGGTGATTACGTATGCTGGTCCGCTCCCGTTAATAATCTCGGAGACTGGCACTATGAAGGTGTGATCTATGATAAGACCGCAGATCCTCTCAACAAAGACGGACACATGTGCCTCTATGCTCCCGATGTAACCGTAGGACCCGACGGAAGATATTACCTTTACTATGTTCTCGACAAAGTCAGCGTGGTTTCCGTTGCCGTAAGCGACAGACCTGCAGGTCCCTTTGAATTTTACGGATATGTTCACTACGAGGACGGAACAAAGCTTGGCGAAAAGCCCGGTGATGAACCTCAGTTTGATCCCGGCGTACTTACAGAAGGTAATGAGACCTATCTCTACACAGGATTTGCGGGGCACGGAGACAATTCAAGACACGGTGCCATGTTCACCGTACTTGATGCGGACATGCTTACCGTAAAGAAGGCTCCCGTATTTGTGTGCCCCGGAGACTGCTACAGCGAAGGAACGGAATTTGAAGGACATGCTTTCTTCGAAGCTCCCTCCATCCGTAAAAAGGACGGTAAATATTTCTTTATCTATTCTTCCGAACTTATGCACGAATTGTGCTACGCCACTTCCGATAAGCCCGAAGGACCCTTTAAATACGGCGGAGTACTTGTAAGCAACTGCGACAAGAACATAAGCAGCTACAAACCCGCCGACATGTCCATGGCCTACGGCGGCAACAACCACGGAAGCATGATCGAGATCGGCGGCAGCTGGTATATCTTCTATCACAGACAGACCAACAACACCTGGTTCTCAAGACAGGTCTGCGCCGAAAAATTAAGCTTTAATTCAGACGGAAGCATCAAACAGGCCGAGATCACATCCTGCGGCCTCAACGAGGGTCCTCTGTCGGATATGGGTGAATATCCCGCTTACATCGTCTGCAACCTGTTTACGGAGAAACACTCCACCTATGTGGAAGACAATTCTCCCGCCGTTGTTATGGAAGGCGGCGACGGCGATGCAAGCATCGGATACATAAAGAAGATGTATAACGGTGCCACCGCAGGATTTAAATACTTCGATATGAAGAAAGTTCTCGGTGTAAAGATAAAGACCCGCGGATACTTTAACGGTAAGGCTGAAATACGGACAAAGTGGGACGGCGAAGTTCTTGGTGAGATAGCCCTTGAAAATTCCAATGTCTGGGCCGAAGGTATCTGCAGATTCGAGCCGGTGTCCGGTGTCAATGCCCTTTTCATCACCTTTAAAGGCAACGGATCCTGCAGTTTAAAGAGTTTTGAACTGCTGCACTGATGATTTAACGCACATAAAAAGAGGCTGCATCCGCAGCCTCTTTTTATTGTCCGATCGTCAGAAGGGGCCATACCCCGCGTGGGCGGCATATACAAGAAATCCGACTGCAATGACGCACCAGATCAAAAACAGCGGGAACAGGTATTTTACCCATTTCCTGAAGGGGATCCTGCAGATGGCAAGTGCCGCCAGGATCTCACCTCCCGTGGGAGCAAGTACATTTGTAAAAGCATCACCCAGCTGAAAAGCAAGTACCGCCGTCTGTGCGGTGATACCGTTGTCTCTTGCAAGCGGGATCATTATGGGCATGGTGGCCGCAGCCTGAGCAGAACCCGAAGGAACTACAACATTGAAGATCTCGTGGAAGATAAACATTGCCACCGGCAGTGCTTTGCAGGTTACATGATCGAGAGCCAGAGACATACCGTATAAAATGGTATCCAGGGCGTTGGCTTCCTTAAAGAGGATCAAAGCGGCATTGGCAAGTCCGATTATGATACAGGGAGTGAGCATATCCTTGCAGCCCTTTATAAAGTCTTCGCAGATCTCTCCGGCTTTTCTTTTGCCCGCTATACCGCAGATCACACCTGTTGCAAGAAATACGGCAGACAGTTCGTCTATGTAATAGCCCCAGTTGATGACCCCCACAACGGACCAGATCATACCGATCACAAAAAAGACAAGTGCCAGTATCTGTCTGCCGGTCACGGGAGGGAGATTTCCCACATCTATACGCTTACCCATATTGTATTCAAGGTCGTAAGCATAAACGCAGCTTGTTTCCGGTTTCTTTTTGATCATCATGGCCATCACCGTCACATAGGTGATGGATGCACACTCCAGTACAAGAAAAAGTACGATCCTTAACGTCATTCCCGAAAATCTTGGAAGCCCTGCAATCTCCTGGGCCAGTCCCACAGTGAAAGCATTGGTCACGGCTCCGCCGTAGCCTGCCGCAGCGGCCATAAAGATTATGCCCACAGCCGTAAGGGAATCAAACCCTGCGGTAATGGAGCAGGCCAGTATTACCGGTACAAACACCAGGAATTCCTCGAAGTTACCAAGGAATGCGGAACCGGCTCCGAAAAGCAGCATCAAAACCGGGATGAGCAATATCTCCCGCCCCTTGAACAGCTTAAGGATATTTGCAATTCCAATGCCCGATGCCCCGGTACCGTTCAATACGGCAAACATTCCGCCTATGATAAAAAGAAAAAATATAACGGATCCTGCGTTTTGCATTCCGAGAGTAACGGATCTTAACAGTTCCAGAGGATTCACGGGCTCACCTTCAATAAAGGTAAAGCTGCCGGGCACGATCACCTCCCTGCCGGTAGTCTGATCCAAAACCCTGTCAAACCTTCCTGCGGGAATCACGTAAGTCAGCACTGCACAAAACAACACCACAAGCGCCATCAGGAGCATGGGATGCGGGTTCTTTTTCTTCCTGACATTGTCGGTTCCGTTGTCAGAATCTTTTGAAATCTTTGCCATGGGCCGGGTCCGTCGCTTTCTTCAATTCATGGTTTACTTTGCGCTTTTGTAACTGTAATATATTTAATATAATGATAAAGCATTTTTCACTAAATTTCCAGTTATTTACATAAATTATGTGAAAATTCCATTACAAAGGAGATCCCCCATGACCGAGTACAGTAAAGAACTCATCAAGGAAACGGTAGACAGGCAGCGGGCTTTCTTTAATACCGGTAAGACACTTCCCCTTGCTTTTCGAAAAGAACAGTTAAAAAAGCTAAAAGAAGCCGTTGCGGCTCATGAAGCGGATATGATCGAAGCCCTTCACAAGGATCTTGGACGTCACGCTCTCGAGGCCTATTTCTGCGATGTGGGAACCATTATCGCAGAGATCAACGAGGCCCTTCACGGCCTTAAAAAGTGGGCAAGACCCGAGAGACATTTCAGCGGTTTTATCTGCTTTCCCAGTATATCCACCAAAGTCTACAAGATGCCTTACGGTGTTTCTCTGATAATCAGCCCCTTTAACTTTCCTTTTCTTTTAACCTTCGGGGTACTGACCGCAGCCATTGCGGGAGGAAATACCGCAGTGATCAAAACAAGCTCCAAGACTCCCAACTGTACGGAAGTCTCAAGGAAAATAATCGAATCCGCCTTCTCTCCCGAGTATGTAACCCTTATTGACGGCGGTCATGACGTGGCCGATATGTGTCTTGCGGAAAGGTTTGACAAGATCTTCTACACAGGCTCACCCAGAGTCGGTGTTCATGTGTTAAAAGAAGCAGCCAACAATCTGACCTCCACAGCCCTGGAACTTGGAGGCGAGACCGGCAACTGGTGCATTGTAAGAAAGGATGCGGATCTTAAGGATGCCGCAAGAAAGATCGCCTTTTTTAAGATGTGCAACAGCGGCCAGATATGCATAAATATTAATCAGGTGGCTGTGGCCGAAGAGATCGCTCCCACGTTTTTGGAAGAATTAAAGAAGGCCATCGTGTCACAGATTGGTGAAAAGCCTTATCTAAGTTCCGAATATCCCAAACTCGTAAGCAGATCCGCTTATGACAAGTGCGCAGCCGAAGCTGAAGAATACAGAGACCGTATCATCTTTGGCGGTGAGGGAGATCCCGAAACCTGCAAGTACTCTCCCACCCTTATTTATCCCGTCAGGGACGATGAACCCATCGTGATGCATGAGCTTTTCTGCCCTCTGCTTCCAATTGTGCCCTATAAGGATTCCGAGGTCGACGGACTCTTAAAGACCATCACAGAACGTGAGCGGGGACTTTCTCTGTATCTCTTTACAAAAAACATGGGCTGGGCCGACAAGGCAATGTCCACCCTGCAGTTTGGCGGCGGGTGCATCAACGAAGTATGTCTTCAGATCATGGTAAAGAACGTACCCTTTAACGGAGTGGGCCACTCGGGAATGGGAGCCTACCACGGCGAATGGGGCTTCAGAGAGTTCACCCATCCCCAGACGGTACTTAAAGGCTCAACAAAGTTCAACATGTCTCTCAGGGAACATCCCTACGAGGGACAGGACTGGAAATTCAAGATGGTACGGTTATTCGAAAAATAGTGATCCGCCATTGATAACAGAAATACAAAAGCCTGCCCGATGCCGCGGACAGGCCTGAAAACAAACTCATGAAAAAGGCTTCCGATGAAGATCGGAAGCCTTTTTATTTACAGATCATTGAGCATTTCAACCATCTCTTTGAAGGTCCCTTTGGGTCCGTTCCAGGGATGCTTTTCGCTTTTGATCATGGTGTCCGTTACAAGGTAACAGTCCATTCCTACGGATGAAGCCGCATACATGTCTTCATTTTCATCGTTGCCGATCATAAGACACTCTCCGGGATCGAGTCCCATTCTTTCGCACAGAGCGGTGAAATACATGGGATTTGGCTTACAGTACTTATCCGTTTCGTAAGCGGTGACAAAATCAAAATCCGTAAGTTTAAGATCAACCCAGGAAAGTCTGGTCTCCTGGCCAACCATGGGAAATAACGGGTTGGTTGCAAGTATTACTTTCTCAGCCTTGCTGCGGGCTGCTTTAATGGCCTCAACCGCCAAAGGATTATCCTGTGTAAAGCGCTTGGCTGCCTTAAATTCATTGCCGTAGAAATCGGTACAGTCGCCGTCTACTTCCGCAGCACCCTTTCCTGTAAGAGCCTCGAAGGTCTCCCAGAAAGCATCCTTATTGTAACGGCTTCCGTCATTCTTCACCATGGCACCGGTTCCGGCCCAAATGGCACTTACCAGTTTTTCCTGACCTATGTTGTACTTTGCAAGTTTCTTTCCAAGATCCCGGAAATACCCGTCGGTGAAGACTTTCATGTCCATGGGCACAAGCGTCCCATCCATATCAAATAAAATTGCTTTGTATTTCATCC
>JAEEGT010000147.1 GCA_016280465.1 Lachnospiraceae bacterium
GCGCTGAAGTTACCGTACTTACCATGGGTCTTCCCAAGGCAGCAGATGCTTTGAGAGAAGCCCTTGCAATGGGGGCTGACAAAGCAGTTCTTGTTACAGACAGATGCCTCGGCGGCGCTGACACATGGGCTACTTCCACCACAGTTGCAGGTGCCATCAGAAACCTTGAATACGACCTCATCATTACCGGTCGTCAGGCTATCGACGGTGATACCGCACAGGTTGGTCCCCAGATCGCAGAGCACTTACAGCTGCCCGTAATTTCCTATGCTCAGGAGATTAAGGTTGATGGTAACAAGGTTACTGTTAAGCGTATGTACGATGACAGGTACCACATGGTAGAGGCTGAGATGCCTTGCCTTATCACAGCTCTTTCCGAGTTAAACGAGCCCAGATACATGACCCCCGGCGGAATCTTCGATGCCTGCAAGGCAGAGATCACCACATGGGGCCGTGCAGACCTTAAGGATGTTGAAGACTGCAACCTTGGTCTTGCAGGTTCACCCACCAAGATCGCAAGAGCTTCCGACAAGGTTCGTAAGGGCGCAGGCGAGAAGTTTGTTCCCGAATCACCTTCAGAGGCTGTTGACATCATCGTTGGCAAACTTAAAGAGAAGCACGTTATTTAAGGAGGAAAGTTTAGATGAACTTAGAAGAATACAAGGGAGTATTCGTGTTTGCTCAGCAGGTTGACAACAAGGTTGACGGCATTGCATACGAATTACTCGGTGAAGCAACAAGACTTGCAGCACCTTTAAATGCTCAGGTTACAGCAGTTTTAGTAGGTTCAGGCGTTAAAGACCTCGCTGACTCTCTTGCAGAGTACGGCGCAGACAGAGTTATCGTTGTTGACGATCCCGAACTTAAGGAATACAGAACAGAGCCTTACGCTCATGCTCTTGCATCCGTTATCAACGAATTCAAGCCCGAGATCATGCTGGTAGGCGCTACCGCCATCGGTCGTGACCTTGGCCCCACCGTTTCCGCTCGTGTAGCTACCGGTCTTACCGCTGACTGCACCATGCTTGAGATCGGTGATTTCCCTCTTGTTCCCGTTCCCGGTAAGGAGAGCGAGCAGAAGCACAATCAGCTGCTTATGACCCGTCCCGCATTCGGCGGTAACACCATTGCTACCATCGCATGCCCCAACAACCGTCCTCAGATGGCTACGGTTCGTCCCGGCGTTATGCAGAAGATCGAGCCCAAGAAGGGTGCCAAGGCTGAAGTTGTTGAGTTTAACCCCGGCTTCAAGCCGAACAAGAGATATGTTACCATCAAGGAAGTTGTTAAGGCAGCCAAGGACGTTGCTGATATCATGGATGCAAAGATCCTTGTTTCCGGTGGTCGTGGAGTAGGTTCTGCTGAAAACTTCAAGATTCTTGAAGACCTTGCAGCAGTACTCGGCGGAACAGTTTCCTGTTCCCGTGCAGTTGTTGATTCCGGCTGGAAGCCCAAGGAACTTCAGGTTGGTCAGACCGGTAAGACCGTTCGTCCCAACGTTTACTTCGCAATCGGTATCTCCGGTGCAATCCAGCACGTTGCAGGTATGGAAGAGTCCGATATCATCATCGCCATCAACAAGGATGAAGACGCTCCCATCTTTGACGTAGCCGATTACGGTATCGTAGGCGACCTTAACAAGATCGTTCCCGAACTTACCGCTAAGCTTAAAGCTGAGATCGCTAACAAATAATCAATCTTTGTAAGAGAGCCCCGCAGGTTTTTCCTGCGGGGCTTTTCGATTTTCGGGACATGTCGGAAAGTCTAATTGATGTATATGTTTGTTAAAAACAAAACAATTGATTGAATATTCAGAATGCTTTATAATATGTGTGTAACATTGTTGTGGTAATATAACGATGTATGTATTTAATTTACTCCCAATTTGAAAGGAGAATTTTCAATGAAATCCACTGTATCCAATGAAGCTCGTGTCAACAAAATGGCCACGATCCTGTTCACCATTCTGACTATCATAATCGCACTGGCTTATGTATTACAGTTTGTTAAGGGCGAAGCTGGTCTTGGTTTGTTTCTCCCCATCCTGATCACGGACCTGGCTCCCATGGTCGCCTGCTGGGTGATCCTTTCGGGGGATCCCGAATCAAAGCTGATCCGTCATATCATGGGTGTCGGTTACGGACTGTTTTACCTGATAGCCTGTCTTATTTCCACCAATACGATACTTGTATTTGTTTATGCGCTTCCCTGTGTAATCCTGGTAGCCATGTTCAGTGATTACAGATTATCCGTAACGTCCGGTATCGGTGTCTCGGTGATCGCTGTTATCCATGCATTCAGATTTGCTTCTTCCAAAAACTGGGAGGGCGGCGCAATGGCAGACTTCGAGATCGAAGCGCTTCTTATGATCGTATGCTCCATATTCTCCATTGTTACCAATAAAGTGATATCCGAAATAAATAATGCAAGGATTGCAAAGATCAACGAAGAAGGTCAAAAGACCGGAGAGATGCTGGATGCCATTATGGAGATCTCCAACGAACTGGCCGATGATGTTGCCATTGTATCCCGGAAGATGGACCAGTTGGCAGAGTCCAGCCAGGAAACTCTTTCCGCAATGCAGGAAGTTCAGTCAGGCACCACCGATTCCGCCGAATCCGTACAGAATCAGCTGGTAAAGACCGAAGAGATCCAGACCCAGATCGACAATGTTACCAAGACTTCCGAAAGCATCAGCGTTAACATGAACGATACCGTTGAAGCCATTCACGAAGGCAAGGATAATATCGGCAAACTCATCGATCAGGCCAAGATATCCGAAGAGGCCGGTAACGGTGTTGTCAAAGAGGTTGAAGGACTTAAGACTTCCACCGAACAGATGGAGACCATCGTACAGCTTATCAAGAACGTAGCATCCCAGACAAGCCTTCTTGCACTTAATGCCAGTATCGAGGCAGCCCGTGCAGGCGAAGCGGGCCGCGGCTTTGCGGTAGTTGCCACCGAAATATCCAACCTCGCCGGACAGACCCAGAGTGCTACCGGCAACATCAGCGATCTTATCGCAGGTATTTCAAGCGAGATCGGTGAAGTGGTAAACGCCATCAACTCACTGGTTGAAAGTAACCGCATTCAGAATGAGTCCGCCAATGTTACGGCAGCTTCTTTTGACAAGATCGTTGAGAGTGCACGCCGCATAAAAGAGGACTCCGGTGAACTTACTTCCATCGTTAACAAGCTCGCCAAGGCTAACGGTGAGATCGTAGAGAGTATCCAGACCATTTCCGCTATTACGGAAGAGGTTTCCGCTCACTCCACCACAACCTGTGAAACCTCCGAAGCAAACCGCGAGACCGTTAAGGAAGTTCAGCAGATCGTTGACGGAATGACCAAATCCGCAGACAGACTCAAGAATCTGGAAAGATAGATACCTGTTACGAATAACAGAAGAAACATACAGACTTTTACCAAGGTCCTTCGGCTCATGCCGGGGGATCTTGTTTTTTGCTTTTTTATGGACATTTCTCCCCATGAGTGATATTATTTTAACGATGATTTTTAGGGGTAAAGCCCCATGATATATAAGGAGGAATATATGAAAGTCAAGTTTGACGACATTATCAGCAAAGTAGCCAACTTACCCACAAAGACACTGGCTGTGGCCTGCGCGGAGGATGCGCCTGTTTTGGAGGCTGTTAAGGCAGCTCACGACAAGAAGATCGCCAATGCCATTTTAGTGGGTGACGAAGACAAGATCCGTGCCATCGCAAAGGACATCAACATGGACCTTTCGGCTTTTGAGATCATTGATAAGAAAGATACGGTGGAGGCTTCTCTGGCAGCTGTTAAGCTTGTTCACGACGGCAAGGCAGACATGTACATGAAGGGTCTTCTTCCTACCGGCAAGTTCTTAAAGAGCGTTTTGGACAAAGAAGTGGGCCTTCGTACCGGCAAGCCTCTTTCCCATGTATGTGTGTTTGAGATCCCCGGTATCGACAGACTTTTATTCCTTACAGACGTCGCTTTTATTCCCTATCCCACTCTTGAAGACAAGAAGTGCATGATCGAGTATACCGTTGACGTTGCCAAGGCCTGCGGCGTTACCGACAACAAGGTTGCGGTACTTGCGGCTCTTGAGACCGTTAACGAGAAGATGCCCTGCACAGTGGATGCTGCGGAACTTTCCCGCATGCAGGATGCCGGCGAGATCAAGGATTGTGTTGTTGACGGTCCTCTTTCCATGGATATCGCTCTTTACAAAGAAGCAGCCGAGGAAAAGGGTGCACTTGGACGAAAGGTTGCCGGTGATGCCAACATCCTTGTATTCCCCGACATTCACGCAGGAAACCTCGTTTATAAGACCATGGTCCACATGATCCCCTGCATAAACGGAAATATTCTTACGGGTACCAAGGCTCCCGTTATCCTTACTTCCCGTTCCGACACCATGGAAGTTAAGTTGAATTCCATCGCACTTGCTGCGGTAGTTGCCCAGAACATGCAATAATATAATACACAGGAGGCTGTAAAATGTCATATAAGAGTCTGATCATCAATCCCGGCTCCACTTCCACCAAGATCGGTGTGTTTGAAGACGAAAACCTTCTTTTTGAAGAAACTCTCCGTCATACCACCGAAGAGATCGCACAGTACGGTTCCATTTTTGAACAGAAGGACTTCCGCAAGGAGGTTATCCTTAACATCCTCAAGGAAAAGAACTTCGATTTAAAGACCCTGGATTTCATCGTAGGCCGCGGCGGTATGTTAAAGCCCATTCCCGGCGGTACCTATCCCGTATCCAACGCCCTTTTGAATGACCTTATCGTGGGCAAGCAGGGTCAGCACGCAAGTAACTTAGGCGGTATCCTTGCCAAGGAGATCGGCGACAGCTTAACCATCCCCGCATACATCGTTGACCCCGTGGTAGTTGATGAACTTACCGATGTTGCAAGAGTATCCGGCGTTCCCGAACTTCCCAGACGAAGTGTCTTCCACGCTCTTAACCAGAAGGCCGTTGCAAAGCGCTATGCCAAGGAAGTTGGTAAAAAGTACGAGGATCTTAACCTTATCGTAGTCCACATGGGCGGCGGCGTTTCCGTAGGCGCTCACCATGGCGGACGTATCATCGATGTAAACAATGCTCTTGACGGCGAAGGTGCTTTTTCACCCGAGCGTGCCGGCGGAGTGCCCACCGGTGATCTGGTAAAGATGTGCTTTTCCGGCAAATACACCGAGAAGGAAGTATATAAGAAACTTGTTGGTAACGGCGGTTTCAACGCTTACCTTAACACCAACGATGCCCGCATAGTGGAAGCCAAGGCCAAAGAAGGAGACCCCACGGCCGTTCTTGTACAGAATGCTTTCCATTATCAGGTTGCCAAGGATATCGGGGCCATGTCCACAGTTCTTCTGGGCAAGGTGGATCAGATCATCCTTACCGGCGGTATCGCTTACTCCAAGGTTACCTGTGCCGCTTTAAAGGAAAAAGCAGGATGGATCGCTCCTTTCACCGTATATCCCGGTGAGGACGAGCTCCTTGCTCTCTGCCAGGGCGGTTTGAGAGTGCTTACAGGCGAAGAAAAGGCCTGCGAGTATTAAATGATTTTCCGAATATTTTTAGGCGCACCCATGTAAGGGTGCGCCTGTTACGTTATCGGTGACATCAACCCGTTTCGGACAGCGAAACGGGTTGTCTGTGTTAACAGTATTTTTACAATTCCGACAAGGGTTTTGCGTTGAATATAAGAGGGTATTCTGTTAAAATACTCTTTAGGTTTGACTTTCTTGAAAGGACTTTTCTTTAATGAGAATAATAGACAAGATTTTCGGTACACACAGCGAGAGGGAAATAAAGCGCATCATGCCTCTGGTGGATGCCATCGATGCTTTGAGACCGAAAATGGGCGAACTTTCCGACCAGGAACTTCAGGATAAGACCAAGGAATTTAAGAAGCGTCTTGCGGAGGGAGCCACATTGGATGACCTTCTTGTGGAGGCATATGCCGTAGCAAGAGAGGCTACCAAGCGAGTGATCCATACAGAACACTACAGGGTTCAGATCATGGGTGGTATCATCATTCACCAGAACCGTATCGCCGAGATGCGTACCGGTGAAGGTAAGACCCAGACAGATATCCTTCCCGTATATCTCAATGCCCTTGAAGGCAAGGGCGTTCATGTTGTAACGGCCAATGAATATCTTGCCAAGCGTGACGCGGACTGGATGGGCCAGGTTCATAAGTTTCTGGGACTTTCCGTAGGCGTATCCTTAAACGGCATGACTACCGCCGAGAAGAAGGCCGCTTACGCCTGCGACATCACCTATGTTACCAACAACGAACTGGGATTTGACTACCTTCGTGACAATATGGCCATCTATGAGAAGGATCTGGTACTTAGAGACCTTCATTATGCCATCATCGACGAGGTCGACTCCATCCTGATCGATGAAGCAAGAACTCCTCTGATCATTTCCGGTCAGGGAACCAAGTCCACCAGCATCTATCAGATGGCGGATATCCTTGCAAAACAGCTGCACCGCGGTGCCGATATGGAGGATGTTGGTAAGCTCGACATGATCCTCGGTAACGTGCAGCAGGAGAGCGGCGATTACATCGTTAACGAAAAGGATAAGGTCATTACCCTTACGGAGCACGGTGTCAAGGAAACGGAGCGTTTCTTCCATATCGCCAACCTTGCTGATTCCGAGAATATGGAGATCCAGCACTGTGTTATCACAGCCCTTAAGGCAAATACCCTCATGGTCAAGGACAAGGACTATATCGTCAAGGACGGTGAGGTTGTTATAATCGATGAGTTCACCGGTCGTATCATGCCCGGTCGTCGTTACTCCGACGGTCTCCATCAGGCCATCGAAGCCAAAGAAAACGTTGACATCAAGCGTGAGAGCAAGACCCTTGCTACCATCACCTTCCAGAACTTCTTCAACAAATACAAGAAGAAAGCCGGCATGACCGGTACAGCTCTTACAGAGGAGCAGGAATTCCGTGATATCTACGGAATGGACGTTGTTTCCATTCCCACCAACAAGCCCATTGCCCGTATCGATATGGACGATGCGGTGTTTATTACAAAACAGGAGAAGCTCGATGCCATAGTCAAGGACATCGTTGATACCCACGCAACGGGACAGCCCGTGCTGGTAGGTACCATCACTATCGATGCTTCCGAGGAACTGAGCCGTTTACTTAAAAAGAAAGGCATCAAGCACACAGTCCTCAACGCAAAGTTCCATGAACTCGAAGCCGAGATCGTAGCGGATGCCGGCCAGATGGGCGCGGTTACCATTGCCACCAACATGGCAGGTCGTGGTACCGATATCAAACTGGGTGAAGGCGTCAAGGAAGTTGGCGGACTCAAGGTAATAGGTACCGAGCGTCACGAATCCCGCCGTATCGATAACCAGCTGCGCGGTCGTTCCGGTCGTCAGGGTGACCCCGGTGTTTCCAGATTCTATATCTCCCTGGAAGACGATCTTATGAGACTTTTCGGTTCCGACAGGACCAAGGCCATGTTCCAGTCTCTGGGCCTTGAATACGGCCAGGAGATCCGTCATCCCATGGTTTCCCGTGCCATCGAAAGAGCCCAGAAGAAGATCGAGGAACGTAACTTCGAAACCAGAAAGCGCCTGCTTGAGTATGACCAGGTCATGAACGAGCAGCGCGAGATCATATATGCAGAGCGTAAGCGCGTCCTTGAGGGCGAGAGCATGCGCGACGTGATCTACAAGATGATCACCGACATCGTTGAGAAATGTGTGGATCAGGTCATCGGCGAAGATCAGGGCAAGGAAGACTGGGCCTATGCAGAGCTCAATCAGTTGCTTTTGTCCGTGATCCCTTTAAATCCCGTATCCAGGGAGCGTATCAAGGGTGTTAAAAAGAACGAACTCAAGCAGCAGTTAAAGGAAGAGGCGGTGAAGCTTTACGAAGCCAAGGAAGCCGAATTCCCTCAGCCCGAGCTTATAAGAGAACTGGAGCGTATCGTGCTTCTTAAGGCCATAGACAGCAAGTGGATGGTCCATATCGACGATATGGTGCAGCTGCGTGACGGTATCGGTCTTGTGGCTTATGCCCAGAAGGATCCCGTTCA
>JAEEGT010000148.1 GCA_016280465.1 Lachnospiraceae bacterium
CGCCAAATTCCGTCCTTAAGGCTTCGGCAAGGGCCATCCCCGCCAAAATCATCAAGACCGTCAGAATAACGGAAAAGCCCTTCCACATGTGTCCCTTTTCTCCTTTGGGTCTTTGGCCGCAGGAGATCACCCCATCGATCCCCAAAAGAACCACAAATCCGATGAGCAAAGTGAATACCGCATTCTGTTTAAGAAGGTTTCCCGTACCTGCCGTAAACAGGTCATAGGGAAGCTCCGACATGATGGCAAGGGCCGACAGTCTCAGGACATATCCGCCTCTGCTTGAAGTCTTTGTAAAGCCTTCGGCTATAAGAAACGCAAAAAGAACGAAGGCGGCTCTCCCGATAAAACGGAAAGCCCAGTAAAGAGCCTTTCCATCATCCGGAAAGGGAAGCCACCCCCGTTCCACTATTTCATTGACAAAAAGAAGTCCGAATCCGTCTATCAGCATTGCCGCCAGGGCGATGGCCTTCAGATTAGCGTAATTTAACCCCTTTTTCATATCTCATACTCCATAAGTTTCCCTGTGACGGGATGTTTAAATCTCAGTCTGTACGAAGTTAATGCGATAGTCTTTATCCCCAGTCTTTCTGAAACCGCGATACTTTCCTTTGTGCCGTATTTTCGGTCTCCCAGGATCGGTAACCCGGCGTGAGAAAGCTGTACCCTGATCTGATGATGCCGACCGGTCTTTAAATGGACCAGAAGATCTGCGCTGTCTTCCCCGGTGCTCTCGACTTTATAGGTTAGAACCGCTTCCCTGGCGCCCCCCGTTCCTGCGGGAACCACCTTGGAGGTATTGTCCTTTTGTTTGAGAAGGTAATCCTTCAGTTCAAACATCGAGTTTCCCGGATCACATTCCTCAACATCACGAGACAAAGCGGTGTTAAGATCCGAATTCTTTAAAGAAACGCCTCTGCTTTCAAAATACTCCGATGGTGCAAAGACCTTCGCCCGGTAATCCTTGGAAAAAGAATCGCTGCTCAGATCCTTTGAAAGAGCTGCGGCAGCTTCACGGGTCTTTGCCAGTACCAAAAGCCCCGAAACAGGCTGATCCAGGCGATGGACCGGATATATCTCCGGGCTCTCTTTCTGCTCCTTTAAGTGATTTCGAAGGATACTGAGAAGGTCCTTCTCTCCGATCTTATCAGTCTGCACCGGGATGCCCGACGGCTTGTTTACAACGATTATGGAATTGTCTTCAAATAGGATTTCCGGCGTATTCATCCTTCTTCTCGATCCTGTCAAAAGAAAAAGTACTCAAAAACTTTTTTGCGCGGTCAGTTTGCGGGTTATCGAAAAACTCTGAGGGAGTGCCCTCCTCCACGATATTGCCGCCATCCATGAACACGATCCTGTCGGCAACGGCTCTTGCAAAGGACATTTCGTGAGTCACCACGATCATGGTGCGTCCTTCTTTGGCAAGATCCAGCATGACATCCAGCACTTCCCGCACCATTTCGGGATCCAGAGCAGCAGTGACCTCATCAAAAAGAAGGATCTCCGGATGCATGGCAAGTGCCCTTACTATGGCTACCCTTTGCTTTTGACCGCCGGAAAGCTGTCTCGGGTAAAAGTTTTTACGATCCGAAAGGCCCACCCGTTCAAGAAGGGAAAGGGCTTCTTTTTCCGCCTCCGCTTTGGGTTTTTTCTGCACCAGCATGGGGGCCATGGTTATATTCTGAAGCACGGTCTTATGAGGGAAAAGCTCGTAGTTCTGGAAGACCATACCGATCTTCTGACGGACTTTCTCAAGGTTTGCGGACCTGTCGTTTATCTTCTCTCCGTCAAGGTAAATGCTTCCCTCCTGAATTGTCTCAAGACCGTTTATGCAGCGAAGAAATGTGCTTTTTCCGCAGCCTGAGGGACCCACTATCACAAGGACCTCCCCTTCTTTAACGGTAAGGGACAGGTCTCTTAAGATCACGGTTTCATCAAAGGATTTGGTTATATGTTCGATCTTTAAAAGTTCTTTAGCCATGAATTATGACCATTTCCTTTCAAGTCTGCCCGCAAGAAAACTGATGGGACGGCAGGCGATGTAATAAAGCACGAATACCACGAGATAAACTCCGAAGGCTGCATTGGGCGAAGATTTCCGGTTTGCTTCGATTATCTGCTGCCCGACCTTCAATACTTCCACCACGCCGATCATCATCACAAGGCTTGTGGTCTTTATCATCCTGGTCACAAGATTGATGGAAAGGGGGATCAGCCGCCTCAAAGTCTCGGGAATGATCACGTGGACGTAGGTTTGAACCTTACTGAGTCCCAAAGCAGCCGCACTTTCGTACCTGTGCTTTGGAATGCTGATAAGAGCACCTCTCACTATGTCGGACATCTCCGCAGTTCCCCAGAAGGAAAACACGATTATCGAAGCAGCAGTTGCATCAAGATTGATTCCAAACACTCTGGTGGTGCCGAAAAATACGATAAAAAGAAGCACCATCTGAGGCATTATCCTCACGATCTCAAGATAGAGTCTCGTAACAGCCCTTATTATAACATTTTTTCCCGTCATTATCGAGCCGATAATGAGACCGAGTACGATACTCACGGCTACCGCTATAAGACTTATCCGCAAAGAAACCCAAAGCCCCTCGAGAAGTCTTAGCATATTGGTTCCCTTTAACAGTACGTCAAGCCCCAAATTCCGCATAGCGAACCCTCCTTTCCACAATGCTTCCAAGAATGGATACGGGAAGCAAAAGAAAGAGATAGAATACAACAAGCAGTGTCAGGCACTCAACGGTCCTGAAATAAAGGCCTATGAGGTCCTTTGCCGTGAACATCAGGTCCATGAGACTTATGGCGGAAAAAACACTGGTCTCTTTAAGCAGGAATATCATGTTTGCGGTGAAGCCCGGCATGCTCACGGACAGAGCCTCGGGCAAAAGAACATGCACCGTAGTCTGGAACTTCGACATGCCGAGAGCCCGTGCCGTCTCAGTCTGAAGCACCGGTATCGCTTCGAATCCGCTTCGGAAGGTTTCTGCCATGTAAGCGCCCCCCAAGAGCATGAGTCCCAGCGCCCCGCAAAAGGGAGCGCTTATGGACAAGCCCAGCTTAGGAAGACCGAAATACAGGAAAAACAGCTGCACCAGCAGGGGCGTGTTTCTGAACAGTTCGATATATGCACCCAGGATCCTATGCAGGACTGGGATCTTCAAAAGCCGCACCACTGCTGCCGCAAAACCTATTATCACCGCGCCGAGGATCCCGATCCATCCGATCTTCATGGTCAGGAAGAAGGCTTCCCTGTACAGCGGCATATATTCTTTCATAACTTCGAGATCCATGGATCTATCCCCTTCTTCTGTCTAGTTTCTTGGATATAAGTGTTCCCACCCACTGAAGGAGCTGCATCAAAAGCACCAGCACGACGACCGTGACGATCATGATCTCGGTCTCGTAGCGGTAATATCCGTAGCGGATGGCGATGTCTCCGAGGCCGCCGCCGCCCACGATGCCGGCCATGGCGGAATAACCGAGAATGGTGCCCACCGCTATGGTAACACCCACCAAAAGTGAGGTACGAGCTTCGGCCAAAAGCACCTTTGTGATCACCGTAAATTTCTTTGCTCCGAGTGAAAGGGCCGCTTCGACCACTCCTTTATCCACTTCTTTTACGGAGCTTTCCACCATTCTTGCGATAAAGGGAATGGCGGCAACGGTCAGCGGAACTACCGTGGCAACGGTTCCGTAACTCTTACCCACTATAGCCTTGGTAAAGGGCTGGATAAGGATCAAAAGAATAAGAAAAGGAATGCTCCTGGTTATATTGATGATGATATCCAGAACCATGTAAAGCGCCGGCATGGGTTTTAAGCCGTTTTCATCGGTAACGGATAAAAGTACTCCCAGGGGAAGTCCTCCGATGTAACCAAACAGCGTGGACAAAAGCACCATGATAAGGGTGTCCTTGGTGCCGTCCGCCAGCATCTTAGCAATATCAGTTAAGCCCATTTTCTTCACCCTCCTCACTTAATTCTTTGGTCAAAAGAAGCCTTTTTGCAGCCTTGGACTTGGGATTTTTGAATACCTCGCTTACGGGACCTTCTTCCACCAGGTTTCCCTTGTCAAGCACTGCCACGCGACCGCAGATCTCCTCGATCACCCTCATCTCATGGGTGATTATCACTACCGTGATACCGTAATCTTCATTGATCTGTTTTAAAAGTTTCAATATCCTGCCCGTGGTCTGTGGGTCAAGAGCGCTTGTAGCTTCGTCACAGAGAATTATCTCGGGATTTGAAGCAAGGGCTCTGGCTATTGCCACCCTCTGCTTCTGCCCGCCGGAAAGCTGCACGGGATATGCTTTTGCTTTTTCCGCGATTTCAACGGTCTTAAGATACTCTTTGGCTCTTAAACGGGCTTCCTTGCGCTTGATCCCGGCTATCTCCATGGGGAAACACACATTATCAAGCACGTTTCTCTGCATGAGAAGATTAAACTGCTGGAAGATCATGGCGATCTTGCGTCGCTCTTCCCGCAATTCTTTTTCCGAAAGCTCCGGCATATTTTTGCCGTCGATAAGGATCTTTCCCTCACAGGGGCGCTCCAACAGGTTTATACATCGCACCAGTGTGCTCTTGCCTGCGCCGGACAAGCCGATGATGCCGTAGATCTCGCCCTTTTCGATAGTTAAGTTAATGTCGTTAAGAGCGTGTACGCTGTCATCTTTGCCTTTGTAGGTCTTACTCAGATGTTCTATTTGTATGAATGACATATATATTCTCCTAAAATCTTTCCCGCCCTTCAAAACCGAATCATCCCCGAAGGAAACTCCCCCGGGGATGTTCTTTATTTATTTGCGGACTGTCGGGTGTTACAAACACCGGCGTCAGTTTCAGTCATTGAAGGGAACAACGGCTCCGTCGTAAGTCTTTTCGATAAAGTTTCTGATCTCTTCGGACTTAAGAACTTCTACCAAGGCCTTGATGCCTTCGTTTGCTTCATTGCCTTCTTTTACCGCGATGATATTTACATAGGTCTTTGCTGCGGTGGAATCGGAGCTTTCGTAAGCCACGGAATCCTTTGCTACGGAGAAACCTGCTTCAAGAGCGTAGTTACCGTTAAGTACCACAAAAGCAACCTCGTCCTTTACTCTGGAAACCTGAGCTGCCTCAAGTTCCTGGATCTTGATGTTCA
>JAEEGT010000149.1 GCA_016280465.1 Lachnospiraceae bacterium
AAAAGGTGAGCCCTTAAGTCAGACCACCTATGAATATGATGACAATGGGCGTCTTTCCGAGTACAAAGTACATAATTTGGAAAGCGCTGATGACGAATTTTATGACGTGATCAAAAATGACTATAAGTACGACGCCTGGGGCAGAATAGTGGAATATACTCTGTATCAGGGTTATGACAGTATCTCCGCAACTCACCCGGAAGCCGAAGTATATACATGTAAACTTGCTTATGACGTATACGGTAATAATACGAAGCTGGCCTACATTTGGGCCGAAGACGGCTTGCTCTCCAAAGAGGATATATACACTTACGAAAAGGTGGATTAACATTGGAATCTTATATTAACAAAACAGATTTCTTCGGTGGCAATAACCCCGAGGAAATCACCGAAAAATTCGGAACACCCCTTTATGTTTACAACGAGAACATAATCAGAAACCACATGCGCGCAGTTGCGGAGGTTATTACAAAATATCCTTATACTGCGAATTATTCGGTGAAAGCAAACACCAATATCCATATCCTTAAGCTTGCACTTGAGGAAGGCCTTAACTGCGATGCCATGAGCCCGGGAGAGATAACCATGCTTTTAAAAGCAGGTTTTCCCAAGGAGAGGATCTTCTTTGTGCCCAACAATGTGTCCGATGAGGAACTTAAATTTGCTGCGGAACACGGAGTGATCACCAGTCTTGATTCCCTTTCCCAGTTGGAAGCTTTCGGTAAAGTACTTCCCGGTCATAAATGTGCTGTCCGTATCAACCCCGGCGTGGGTGCGGGACATCATGAGAAGGTTGTTACCGCCGGAAAGAAAACCAAATTCGGCATCCAGGAATCGGATATCCCGAAGATCCATGAGATCGCAGCAAAATATAACCTGACCATCGCAGGTATCAACCAGCATATAGGTTCAGGTTTCCTCGATCCGGAGCCCTATCTTAAAGCCGTTACAAATCTTTTAAGGATCGCCCGGGGCTTTAAGGATCTTGAGTTCATCGACTTCGGCGGAGGCTACGGTATCCCTTATCACAAACTTGACGATGAAGCGGAATTCCCCATGGATTCCTTCAAGAAAGCCCTTGAACCCATCCTTGATGAATTTGTTAAGGATTACGGCAAGGCTCCCCTGTTTAAGTCCGAGCCCGGCCGTTACTGCGTGGCAGAGGGAAGCGTGATCCTTGGCCGTGTACATTCCGTTAAGGAAAATTCCGGAGTGACCTACGCAGGTACCGATGTGGGCATGAACGTACTGGTAAGACCCTCCATGTATGGCTCCTGGCATGACATCGAAGTGATCCGTGACGGCAAGGTTGTTTCAAGAGACAGCCTTAAGCCCGTTACAGTTACGGGCAATATCTGTGAGTCCGGAGATATTCTTTGTGCCGACAGAGAACTTCCCGAGATAAAGAAAGGGGACCTGGCTTGTATCCTCGACACCGGTGCCTACGGATACAGCATGTGTTCTTCTTACAATTCAAGACCCAGACCTGCGGAAGTGATGATTACAAAGTCGGGTGAGGTAAAACTCATACGCCGTAGGGAGACAATTGAAGATTTAATGGGATTATTTGAATAAAAATGATCTTTCGACTCAATGCTTCGCATTTCGCTCAAGATGACACGCACTGTCATCCTGAGCGAACGAAGTGAGTCGAAGGATCTTTTCTTTTAGCAACAATTGACTTGACAAACATCCCGCAGACTTTTATATTGTATCGAGATACGTCGAGACTTTGAAAACGTCTCGGCAGATTCGTCAACCATACATTACAGGAGTAAGGAATGATTCTCTCACCTTCGATACTTGCCGCGGATTTCAAAAACCTCGGACAGCAAATTGAAGAAGCTGACAGAGCCGGCGCCGACTACATTCACATTGACGTGATGGACGGCGTATTTGTTCCTTCCATTTCATTCGGAATGCCTGTTATCAAATCCATTCGCAGCGCAACCGGGAAAACCTTTGATGTGCATCTCATGATCGTTGATCCCATCCGTTACGTTGAAGAATTTGCGCGTATCGGTGCGGATATCATTACCGTTCATTTTGAGGCCTGCAAGGATGTCAAGGAAACCATCGACAAGATCCACGCCGCAGGCTGCAAAGCGGGTCTTTCCGTTAAGCCCGGAACTCCCGTGTCCGAAGTGTTTCCTTTTCTCGATACGGTTGATATGGTGCTTGTTATGACCGTTGAACCCGGATTCGGCGGACAGAAGTTCATTGATTACACAATGGACAAGATTAAAGAAGTACGTGCCGAAATTACCCGTCGCGGACTTAAGACCGACGTTGAGATAGACGGCGGCGTTACAAAAGAAAATATCGATGAAATACTTTCAGCCGGTGCCAATGTTATCGTTGCCGGTTCAGCGGTGTTTAAGGGAGATATTTCTTCCAACGTGAAGTATTTCAAAGCACGGACCCCGTGATCAAAACCTCTTTTATTTTCAAATAGAAGAGGTTTTTTTATAAATCAAAGTGTGATAAAATTTTAAAAATGCACAGGGAGGCATAAAATTCAATGGGAAAAAGAACAGACATTAAAAAGGTATTGATCATCGGCTCGGGCCCCATCATCATCGGTCAGGCCTGCGAATTCGACTATTCGGGGACTCAGGCCTGCAAGGCTTTGAGAAATTTAGGTTACCAGATCGTGCTGGTAAACTCAAACCCCGCAACCATCATGACGGACCCCGGTATTGCCGATGTTACTTATATTGAGCCCCTTAACGTGGCAAGACTTGAACAGATCATAGCAAAAGAACGTCCCGATGCGGTTCTTCCCAACCTGGGCGGACAGTCCGGACTTAACCTCTGCTCCGAGCTTGCTTCAAAGGGAATCCTTGACAAGTACGGCGTTAAGGTCATCGGCGTACAGATCGATGCCATCGAGCGCGGTGAAGATCGTATCGAGTTTAAGAAGACCATGAACCGTCTGGGTATCGAAATGGCCCGCAGTGAGGTTTCTTATTCCGTTGATGAAGCACTGGCAATCGCCGACAAGCTGGGTTATCCCGTTGTTTTGAGACCTGCCTACACCATGGGCGGTGCCGGCGGCGGACTCGTATACAATCAGGAAGAATTAAGGACCGTCTGCGAGAGAGGTCTTAAGGCCAGCCTCGTAGGTCAGGTTCTTGTTGAAGAATCCATTCTCGGATGGGAAGAACTGGAACTTGAAGTCGTTAGAGACGCAAAGGGCCAGATGATTACCGTTTGCTTTATCGAGAATATCGATCCCCTGGGCGTACATACCGGTGACTCCTTCTGCTCCGCTCCCATGCTTACCATTTCCGAGGACGTTCAGAAAGAACTCCAGCGTCAGGCTTACAAGATTGTAGACGAAGTTCAGGTCATAGGCGGAACCAACGTACAGTTTGCTCACGATCCCGTAACAGGCAGGATCATCGTAATAGAGATCAACCCCAGAACATCCCGTTCTTCCGCTCTTGCTTCCAAGGCTACAGGCTTCCCCATCGCTCTTGTATCCGCAATGCTGGCAAGCGGTCTTACCCTTGACGAGATCCCCTGCGGCAAGTATGGTACACTTGATAAATATGTACCCGGCGGTGACTATGTGGTTATCAAGTTTGCACGCTGGGCCTTCGAAAAATTCAAAGGCGTTCAGGACAAGCTGGGCACACAGATGCGTGCCGTAGGCGAAGTAATGAGCATCGGTAAGACCTACAAGGAAGCCTTCCAGAAGGCTATCCGCAGCCTTGAGATCGGTCGTATGGGCTTGGGCTTTGCCAAGGACTTCAATTCAAAGACCAAAGAAGAACTTTTAAAGATGCTTGCTGTTCCCTCAAGTGAGCGTCAGTTCATCATGTACGAGGCTCTCAGAAAGGGCGCTACAATCGACGAACTCTTTGAGCTTACCAAGATCAAGCACTGGTTCATCGAGCAGATGAAAGAACTTGTGGAGGAGGAAGAAGAGATCCTTCGCAACAAGGGAAGCGTTCCTGCCGACGGAGTCCTCATCAGAGCCAAGAAAGACGGTTTCTCCGACAAGTATCTTGCAAAGCTTGTAGGTGTCAAAGAAGAAGATATCAGAAACAGACGTATCGAGCTTGGCGTTGAAGAAGGCTGGGAAGGCGTACACGTAAGTGGCACCAAGGACAGCGCTTACTACTTCTCCACCTACAATGCCAAGGATGAAAGCATCGCTTCCGACGGCCGCAAGGTCATGATTCTGGGCGGCGGTCCCAACCGTATCGGTCAGGGTATCGAATTTGACTACTGTTCCGTTCATGCAGCCCTTGCTTTAAAGAAACTGGGCTTTGAGACCATCATCGTAAACTGCAACCCCGAAACCGTATCCACCGACTACGACACCTCGGACAAGCTCTACTTCGAGCCCCTTACCCTTGAGGATGTTTTGAGCATCTACAAGAAAGAAAAGCCCCTTGGCGTTATCGCGCAGTTCGGCGGACAGACTCCCCTTAACCTTGCCGCAGAACTTAAAAAGAACGGCGTAAAGATCCTTGGTACTTCTCCCGAGGTCATCGACCTTGCTGAGGACAGAGATCAGTTCAGAGCCATGATGGATAAGCTTGGTATCCCCATGCCTGAAGCCGGAATGGCGGTTACCGTTGACGAAGCACTGGAAGTTGCGGAAAAGATCGGCTATCCCGTAATGGTACGTCCTTCCTACGTGCTGGGCGGCCGCGGAATGGAAGTGGTCTATGATGCCGATTCCCTGAGAGAATACATGAATGCGGCCATCGGTGTGACTCCCGACAGACCCATCCTTATAGACAGATTCTTAAAGCACGCCATGGAGTGTGAGGCCGATGCCATTTGCGACGGTGAGCACGCCTTTGTTCCCGCAGTAATGGAGCACATCGAACTTGCGGGTATCCACTCCGGCGACAGTGCCTGCATCATACCTTCCCTCAATATTTCCGAGGAGAACTTAAAGACCATCGAGGATTACACCAGAAAGATCGCGGAAGAAATGCATGTACAGGGTCTTATGAACATGCAGTACGCCATCGAGAACGGCAAGGTTTACGTTATCGAGGCAAATCCCCGCGCATCCCGTACCGTGCCCCTTGTTTCCAAGGTTTGCGGTATCCAGATGGTTCCCGTTGCCACCGATATCATCACCAAGGAACTTACCGGAAGACCTTCACCCGTGCCTTCACTCAAGAAGACACACATCCCTTACCACGGTGTAAAGGAAGCTGTCCTTCCCTTCAACATGTTCCCTGAAGTCGATCCTGTCCTTGGACCCGAAATGCGTTCCACCGGTGAGGTTCTCGGTATTTCCGAAAGCTTCGGCGAAGCCTTCTACAAGGCCGAGGAAGCAACCCAGACCTGCCTGCCTCTTGAAGGTACCGCACTTATCAGTGTCAACGACAACGACAAGCCCGAACTTCCCGGAGTTGTGGAGCTTCTTGCCAAAGCGGGCTTTGACTTTGTAGCCACCGGCAGGACCTACGAGATCATCAAGAATCTGGGATACAATGTTAAAAAGGTTGCCAAGATCTACGAAGGACGTCCCGACGTATCCGACGTTATCATAAACAAGGAAGTACAGCTGGTGATCAATACACCCATCGGCAAGAAGAGCGCCCAGGACGACTCCTACATCAGAAAGGCAGCTATCCGTGCCAAGGTTCCTTACATTACCACTATGGCAGCAGCCAAGGCCGCAGCAGTGGGAATCTGCGCCATCAAGCACGGTGAGGTTTCCGAGGTCAAGTCCCTTCAGGAGCTTCACGCTTCCATTAAGTAAAAGAAAAACCTGACGCAGAGCCGGGAGTATAAAGAATAATAAAGGCCGCGGGATCGATTCCCGCGGCCTTTTGCTGCTTAAATTATCGGTATTTCGGATCGTGAAATTACAGAAGTCTACGAAGCATCGCTTCAAGAAGGATGGGATTAACGGGTTTTCCGATATAATCGTCAAAGCCCATGGAAAGGTAGGTTTCCTTGGAGAAGGTGGTGACATTGGCTGTCATCATGACCATGGGAGTATGACGGTTTAAGTTATCGGGTGAAGACTTGATGGCATTGAAGGTTTCGATACCGTCCATTCCGGGCATCATATGGTCTATAAAGATGGCGTCGTACTTTCTGCGGGCCGTAAGCTCCAGAGCCTCCTCACCGGAAGCAGCGTCGTCTATCTGTACCAGTGTTCTTTTTAACAGTCCCTTGAAGATACGGATATTGACCTTGGTATCGTCCACCACCAGCACGTGTGCATCGGGGGCGGTGAAGGTAACATTGTATTCCTTTATGCTGTCATGGAGTTCCTCGAAGCTCTTGTCCAGATTTCCGACGGTACCTTCTCCCGAAAGTTCCAGTTTAAGGTCAAAGGAGAAATCCGAGCCCTTGCCGTACTCACTGTTTATCTCGAGTCTTGAGCCCATCATGGTCAGCAGCGTGAGAGTAATGGAAAGACCCAGCCCCGTGCCCTCGATGTAGCGGTTTCTTTGCTCCTCAAGACGCTCGTAGGGGATAAAGATGTTCTGTATGGTCTCTTCCTTCATGCCGACACCGGTATCCACCACGCTGGTATGCAGGAGTACTTTGCCTGAAGAAAGGATCTCGTGTGAGATCTTGAGGGTCACGGTACCTTTGGAGGTGTATTTGACGGCATTGGTAAGAATGTTGGTGAAGATCTGTTTTATGCGGATCTCATCGCCGTAAAGGTATCTGG
>JAEEGT010000150.1 GCA_016280465.1 Lachnospiraceae bacterium
ATATTTCCGTTAAACTGAACGATCACGAGTTCCTTTGCACACCCACCGGTGTTTCCAAGGGCTTCATGACTCCCGAGTTTATCTGCAAGGTCGACGAAAAGGGTAATGTGATCCAGGCAAACCGCGGCTTTAAACCTTCAAGCGAGATCAAGATGCATATGAGGGTTTATGAGAAGCGTCCCGATGTGGGAGCCGTAGTTCACGCTCATCCCACCTTTGCCACCAGTTTTGCCATTGCAGGCATTCCCCTTACCCAGCCCATCATGCCCGAAGCCGTTATCTCTTTAGGCTGCGTGCCCATCGCTGAGTACGGCACACCTTCCACCATGGAGATCCCCGACAACCTGGAAAAGTACCTTCCTTACTTCGACGCTGTTTTGCTTGAAAGCCACGGAGCACTTTCCTGGAGTACGGATCTTCTGGCTGCATATCACAAAATGGAAAGCGTTGAGTTCTATGCAGAACTCCTTTACAAATCAAAGATGCTGGGCGGACCCAAGGAATTTGATAAGGCCAACATCAAGAAGCTCTACGAGATCAGACGTAAATTCGGTATGCCCGGCAAACATCCCGCCAATGTGTGCTTAAATGCCGGCAAGGATAACTGCCACAACTGCAGCGGAAGCTGCTCGGGATGCAACGATGATGTTATGCGTACAATGCCCGGATACAACTACGATTTCTCCAATGTTTCTTCTTCCGATCCCGTACCCACTGCAGGTGCAGGCATTAACGAAGCAATGATCGCAGAGATCGTACGTAAAGTCGTTTCTGAGATGAAGTAATTTACAAGGAGATACAGCTATGGAAATGACCGAAAGCCAGATCAAAGAGATTGTGGACAAGGTTATCGCCAAGGTTACCCTTGATGCACCCGCAGGTTCCATGCACGGTGTATTCGCGGACATGAACGTGGCGATTGAAAAAGCAAAAGAAGCTCAGCGTATCGTCAGGGTCATGAGCATGGATCAGCGTGAAAAGATTATTTCCGTTATCCGCCGCAAGATCAAGGAGAATGCGGAGACCCTTGCAAGAATGGGTGTGGAAGAGACCGGAATGGGCAATGTTGGTGACAAGATATTAAAGCACCTTCTTGTTGCCGAAAAGACACCGGGAACCGAGGATATCAAGACTACCGCGTGGTCCGGAGACAGAGGTCTTACCCTTGTGGAAATGGGACCCTTCGGAGTCATCGGAGCCATCACTCCCTGCACGAACCCCAGCGAAACGGTACTCTGCAATTCCATGGGAATGATCGCAGGCGGAAATACGGTGGTATTCAATCCCCATCCCCAGGCGGTAAAGACATCACAGTTTGCCATCAATCTTGTTAACGAGGCTTCTTTGGAAGCGGGCGGCCCCGACAATGTGGCCGTTACGGTGGAAAAGCCCACCCTTGATTCAAGCGCTGTCATGATGAAGCATAAAGACATACCGCTTCTTGTTGCCACCGGAGGCCCCGGAGTGGTGACCGCGGTACTTTCAAGCGGAAAGCGCGGTATCGGTGCAGGAGCCGGAAATCCTCCGGCGCTGGTGGATGAGACTGCGGACATCAGAAAAGCGGCCCAGGATATAGTCAACGGATGCACCTTCGACAACAATCTTCCCTGTATTGCGGAAAAAGAAGTTGTTGCGGTGGACAAGATCTTTGATGAACTCCTGAATTATATGGTAAAAGAACAGGGTTGTTACCTTGCATCCAAGGATGTACAGGACAAACTCGTAAAAACCGTTATAAACGAAAAGGGCGCTCTTAACCGTAAATGTGTGGGGCGCAGCGCCAAGGTGCTTCTTAAGATGGTGGGAGTCGAGGTTCCCGACAACATCAGGTGCATCGTGTTTGAAGGCCCCAAGGAGCATCCCCTTATTTCCACGGAGCTTATGATGCCCATTCTCGGACTGGTAAGAGCCAGGGACTTCAAGGATGCGGTGGAAAAGGCCGTTTGGCTTGAACACGGCAACAGACACAGCGCACACATCCATTCGAAGAACGTGGACCGCATCACCGAGTATGCAAGAGCCATTGATACGGCGATCCTTGTAAAGAACGGACCAAGCTATGCGGCTCTTGGATTTGGAGGGGAGGGCTTCCCCACCTTCACCATTGCAAGCCGTACCGGTGAGGGACTTACAAGTGCCGCCACCTTCACAAAGAGAAGGCGCTGCACCATGTCCGACAGCCTGTGTATCCGATGACCGTCTCGCCGGAGGCGGGACAGCCCAAGCGGTGCTTGAGTGGAGTATATAATCAATAAACCATAATATGGAGAACACCATGGAAATCAACAACGAACAGATCGAAGCAATAGTCAAGCAGGTTCTCAGCAATCTTTCGGGAACATCCGGAAGTACTGCAACGGCAGGAAACGGGAGCATCCCTTCCAAAGTCAGGGTTGCTATGCTCACCGAACTCGGAAAGATGGAAGTCAAGGAATTTCCCATGCCGGAAGTGGGAGACGATGACATCCTTGTAAGAGTGGAAGGCTGCGGAATCTGCGGAACCGACTCCCATGAATATAAGAGAGACCCCTTCGGACTCATCCCCGTGGCTCTCGGTCACGAAGGGACCGGAGAGATCGTCAGACTCGGAAAGAACGTTACCAAAGACAGTGCAGGCAAGCCCGTTAAAGTGGGAGACAAGATCGTTACCTGCATGATCTTCAAGGATAACCCCGACATCACCATGTTCGATCTTAACAAAAAGAACGTGGGAGGTGCGGACGTATACGGACTTTTACCCGATGACAACGTACATGCCAACGGCTGGTTTGCAGACTATATCCTGGTGAGGGGAGCTTTAGGATCCACTTTCTTTAACGTATCTGATCTTGATCTTGATTCAAGGATCCTCATCGAGCCCTGTGCGGTACTGGTTCATGCAGTTGAGAGGGCTAAGAGCACCGGGATCCTCAGGTTCAACTCAAGAGTGGTGGTCCAGGGCTGCGGCCCCATCGGTCTTATCTGCGTGGCAGTCTTAAAGACCATGGGAGTACAGAACATAATCACTGTGGACGGCAATCCCGGAAGACTTGAATTTTCCAAGAAGCTTGGTGCCACCGATACCGTTAACTTCAAGGATTACAACGGCATCGAGGAAATGGCCAAGGGCGTTGAGAGCAAGTTCGGCGGTCATATTGCAGACTTTGCTTTCCAGTGCACCGGTTCCCCCGCGGGACATTCAAACATCTACAAGTTTGTAAGAAACGGCGGCGGACTATGCGAGCTGGGCTTCTTTATAAACGGAGGCGATGCCACCATCAATCCTCACTTTGATATCTGCTCCAAGGAGCTTACCATCGTGGGAAGCTGGGTATACACCTTAAGGGACTACGCCACCACCTTTGATTTCCTCAAGGGCGCCAAGGCCATCGGCCTTCCCATGAGCGAACTCATTACTGACAAATATCCTTTATCCCGGGTCGATGAAGCCTTTAAGAAAGCGGCTGCCCAGACCGGACTTAAAATAGCAGTGGTGGCTGATTAAGGAAAAATCCTATGGCTGAAACAAAGAAAAAGAATTCAAAGATCCTTAACCATACGCCCACCGATGCGCCGGAACTTTTAGGTCAGGCCGAGGTAGCGGAAAAAGAAAGACCGGTGGATGATCGGGCTGTGGGATTTCTTGAGGTTTACGGTCTTGTGTGTGCCTTTATGGCAGCCGATGCGGGCTGCAAAGCCGCCAACGTAACTCTTGAACCCTTTGACAAGAACAAGCCTGCCAACGCGGACAGCCTGCCGGTACCTTTGCTTGTTACCATCAAGTTCAGAGGTTCCGTGTCGGATGTAACGGCAGCGGTGGAAGCGGGGCGTCAGATGGCGGAATCCATAAGCGGAGTGGTAACAACACACATCATTCCCAGACCTACGGAAGATACGCTGAAGATGCTCAAGATCTGCGGCTTTGACACCAACTAGGCCCCGACTTTTAGAATTAGTGTAAGAGGATTGTTATGGCAGGATTATCATACGGACTTATCGAAGTGTCCGGAGTGACGGCGGCTATCGAGTCCCTGGACGCCATGTGCAAGGCTTCCAATGTGAAGCTTCTCACATGGGAAAGAAAACTGGGAGGAAGGCTTGTAACCCTTATCGTTGAGGGCGAGGTCTCCGACTGCAGGGCAGCGGTGGAAGCGGCAGTTAACATTACCAAGGTAAACGGACATATAATGGCATCATACGGAGTCATGGCGGCTCCCAGTGATGAGATCAGAAAAATGGTGGCACTCAGTGCCAGACGACTGGGAAAAGACCTTTACAAGGAGCTTTTCCAAGCGGGAGAGTAATAAACATCATTATCGATTTTATCGCCTGTTTCCTTAAGACAGACGCGATGAAATATATAATCTCCTCCGATGATCCGGAGGAAGAACAGGAAACCAATTAAATTTTCTTTTACAGGAGGAAACAAAATGACACAGGAAGCATTAGGAATGGTTGAAACCAGAGGTCTCACCGCAGCGATCGAAGCAGCAGATACAATGTGCAAGGCTGCTAACGTAATTCTCGTAGGTACCGAGAAGATCGGTTCCGGTCTCGTAACCGTTATGGTTAGAGGTGATGTAGGAGCTGTTAAGTCTGCAGTTGAAGCAGGTGCCCAGAACGCATCCAGACTCGGCGAGCTTGTAGCTCAGCACGTAATTCCTCGTCCTCACACCGACGTTGAAGCTATCCTTCCTAAGATTAAATAACGTCTTGCCGACAGCCAAAACGGACATGACGTGACAAGCGTGAATAGGCAAGACAGCCGAGCGGCGCTTGAGCGGATTAACGGAAGCGAAAGAGTAGCAAAAAATGAACGAAGCGGGAATCGAGACTTTACCCCGAATGATAATATCCTGTATCAAGGAGCAGGAAAGCTCACAAACGGGCTTTCCTGTCCCTGTGGGGGTATCCAACAGACACATCCATCTGACCAAGAAGGATGTGGAGACCCTGTTCGGACCGGGTTATGAGCTTACAAAGAAAAAAGATCTTATGGGCGGACAGTTTGCGGCCAACGAATGTTGTACCATCGTGGGCCTTAAGTTGCGCGCCATTGAAAGCGTCAGAGTAC
>JAEEGT010000151.1 GCA_016280465.1 Lachnospiraceae bacterium
CGCCCGAAAACTTCAAGACATACTTAAAAGAAGACGAAAACAGTGTTACGGGCTTTTATATGAATCCCCTTGGGTACACGGAGAATAAGACCGTGACCCTTGACAGATCAAAGTACAGCCTTGCGCTTAAAGAAGGAGACTGGCTCATAGCCCTCCACATACCCGGAGGAGAAGGCTACACCCCCGAGAGGATGATGCATTCCATGGCGCTGGCCCTTGATTTCTTTAAGAAGTATTACCCGGAACTGGATATGAAGGGCTTCTGGAGTTCCAGCTGGCTCTACGATGAGAGACTCAGATTCCTCATAGGAGACGGACGAAACATCACCAATGTCCAGAACCTGATGTTCCGCTACAGCGACGGCGAAGACGGCTCCATGCTGTACGTACATCTTTACAAAGACCTTAAGAATTCCCTGGAGGATTACCCCTGCGAGACCACTCTTCAGAAAAAAGCAAAGGAATACCTTTTGAAGGGCAAACGGTTCACCACCACGGGAATGATGATCCTTAAGGAAGAGGCCCTTTCCGGAAGACCTTACTACACGGAAGAGGACATCGCAGACTGGGAGAAACTGGTAAAAACTTTGGAGTTAAGAGTATGAAGGAATTAAAGAAAAACCGGCAACTTTATATCATGTGCATTCCGGCCATACTGCTGCTCATAGCCTTTGCCTATGTGCCGATGGCGGGAATCTGGATGGCATTTACGGATTACAACCTTAAAGACGGTATCTTCGGAAGCAGGTTTGTGGGGCTTCAGAACTTTAAGTACTTCTTCACGGGAAGTACGGGAATGGGACCCAAGGTTATCTACAATACCCTTTTCATAAACTTCTTCGGACTGATATTCGGAACTATAGTTCCCATCACCATTGCCATCTGCTTTAACGAGATCAAAGGCAGGGTGTTCAAGAAGGTTACCCAGAGCGCCATGTTCTTCCCTTATTTCCTTTCCTGGGTAGTTGTGGGCGCCATCGTATACGCTTTCTTTTCAAGCGATACCGGTATGATCAACAGATTCTTACGGGGCATCGGACAGGAGGCTGTTCGATGGTATGCGGAAAAGAAATACTGGAAGGGTATCATCATCACTCTGGATGTCTGGAAATGGTGCGGGTACAACTCCATCATCTATCTGGCGGCCATGTCCAACTTCGACCCCTCCCTCTACGAAGCGGCCACCGTGGATGGAGCCAGCCGTTTCCAGCGGATCTGGCACCTGACCCTTCCGCTCCTTAAGCCTACGGTCATCATTTTGAGCCTTATGAGCATCGGACGTATCTTCTTTGGAGACTTCGGCATGATCTACGGTATCGTGGGCAACAATTCACTGCTCTACGATGAGGTTGCGGTCATCGATACCTACGTATATTCGGCTATGAGGTCTTTGGGCTTCTCTTATACGACTGCCATAGGATTGTTCCAGTCCGTAATGGGTCTGATCCTTGTTACGGTCAGCAACCATCTGGCCAAGAAAGTTAACGAAGGGGAGGGATTGTTCTGATGGCTAAGACGATTGGAAAGAAAATTCACGTATCCTTCGGAGACAGGATGGTAAGGGGCTTTGCTTATTTCTTTATAGCCTTTATCGCAGTGATCTGTCTCTACCCCCTGATCATGGTATTGTCCGTTTCTTTTTCCACAAATGCGGAAATTGCAAAGCACGGATATTCCATAATCCCCCAGAAACTGTCCCTTGACACTTACAGATACCTTTTTGCTCACAGCGGCACCAGGATCTTAAGATCCTACCTTACCACGATAATAGTGACCATCGTGGGAACACTTGGGTCCATGCTCGTTACCAGCATGATCTCTTTTTCGCTGTCCATTAAGGATCTTAAATACAGGAACGCCATTGCATATTTTTGTAACTTTACCATTATCTTTTCCGCAGGACTTATCCCCTGGTTTTACGTTTGCGTTAACTGGTATCACCTGATGGATTCGTACCTGGCACTGGTGCTTCCTTCCATGTTCAGTGTGTGGAACATGTTCCTTTTGAGGACATATTTCAACGCGGTGCCCATTTCACTTTACGAATCGGCAAAGCTGGACGGAGCAAGCTACTACCAGATCTACTGGAGGATAGCACTTCCCTTGAGCAAGACCGCAATGCTTACCGTAGGACTTATGTATGCTCTCTGTTACTGGAATGACTGGTGGAACGCCCTGATGTTCATAAACGACAGGAACAAGTTCCCTCTTCAGTACTTCCTGTACAACATCCTGTCCAATGTCAATGCCATAAGCAGCGGACGTATTCCTTCCGGAGCAGCGGCGAATATCAAGCTCCCTTCGGAAACGGTAAAGATGGCGGTGACCATTATCACCATCGGACCCATTATCTTCCTGTATCCCTTCATCCAGAAGTACTTTGTAGACGGTATCATGACGGGAGCGGTGAAAGAGTAGTCATTAATTTTGCCATTAAGCGAACACAAAATACGCTTAATCATATACAGACCTAAAGGAGGGTTAGAAATGAAAAAGAAGTTATTGGCATTATTGTTGTCGGCAGCCTGTGTTCTTGCAACACTTGCGGGCTGTGGCGGTAAGGATGCGGGATCCGCATCCGGCAGCGGTTCAACCCCTGCATCCAAGGCAAACAATAGCACCGCATCCAAGGAGGTTTCCACCGTTGTTATCCTTTATCCCGGTGAAGAAACAGACTCCATGGCAAACTTTATCAACAATCAGCTGAATCCCCGTCTTGCCGATGAAGTAGGCATCAAGCTTGAGTTCATCTACAAGGGATGGGATCAGTACTGGGAGCAGAAGGACATCCTTCTCGGTGCAAACCAGGCCATCGACCTTTACTGGGACGGCCTTCCCGATCTTTCCACAATGGTTAACAAATCCCAGTGTCAGCCTCTTGATGATCTCATCAAGGAAAACTGCCCCGACATGCTCAAGGTCATTCCTGAGTCTCAGCTGGCAGGCGGCGTTGTTAACGGCGTTCAGTACGGTATCCCTTCCGCTTACGCTCCTTCATCCTGCATGTTCCAGCTTGTATGCGTAAGAAAAGATATCCTTGACGGCGTTGGCATGTCCGATATCAAGACCGCAGACGACCTTAAGGAATTTGCAAAGAAAGCAGCAGAGAAGTATCCCGAGATGAACGGCCCCGCCGACATTATCTTCAAGCCCCTTACCAGAAACTTTGCTGATGAGCAGTACACTTGGTGTGCATATGCAGACTCCGTAGTTTACGGCGAGAACACCAGAAAAGCATACAGCTACTTTGAGACCGAAGCCTTTAAGAAGGTTGCACAGTTCAATGCAAGCATGTACGCAGAAAAGCTTTACAAGGACGAACTTACCACCAATTACAACGAACGTGATTCCCGTATGCAGCAGGGTACCTACCTTTGGGTAGAAGGTTCCCTCGGCAAGGAAAACGAGATCATCTCCGCAGTACGCGGTAATGCTCCCGACGCTCAGTTAAAGAGCTTCCTTCTTAACCCTACGGCAGACAAGTACATCACCGCATGCGGCGGCGAAGTTCTCTGCGTACCTTACAGCGCAGCAAACCCTGCAGGCGCCATGAAGTTCCTCAACTGGTTATACAAGAGCCAGGAGAATTATCTCTTCTGCCTGTACGGACCCGAAGGTGACAACTATACCGTTGAAAACGGACGTATCGCCCTTAAGGATCCCTCCTTCGAAGGCTACTTCTATGAGTGGATGTTCCGTAATGCAAACTACACTATGTTTACTTCCGATGTATCCGAGGACTTCATCAAGACCTATGAGACATGGGATGACAACGCAAAGACAAGTGATGTTATCGCTTTCCACTTTGATAACTCCAACGTAAAAGAGATCGAAACAGCAGTCAACGAAGTAATCCAGAAGGAATTCACTCCCATCGAATGCGGTTTCGTAGATTTCGACACCAACTATCCCGCAGCTGTTCAGAAACTTAAAGATGCAGGTATCGATGCATATGTAGCAGAAGTACAGAGACAGCTTGACGAGTACTTTAAAGAGAACGGATATCAGCACTAGTCATCTGAGCATGCGAAGCAGCGCAAGATAGAAGAACAGTCCGGTGGACTGTTCTTGGGAGCTCTTTGGCTCACTGGGTGAGCCAGCGACCCGTGCTTCAGCAGGTGCGAATTAAAGATTAACACTGTCCCGGCGCCGGGGTTTCCCGGCGCGGCGGGATCTGGCACTTTCTTTTCGGTTACAAAGAACCGATACCATCATTTACCGGGGTTAGAGACATGAGACTGATCAAGAAAGCAATGGCCGTTTTTGCGGCGTTTATCATATTTTTGTTTACCGTAGAACCTCTGACCGTTTTGCCGGTCCATGCCGAGGGAGAGACCGAGGCGGCATTTGAAATGGACGGCCTGGGAGAGGACTGGCTTCACATCACTCCTGTATTTTCCGGAGGCGGTGTGATCACCAAATTATCTGCTTTTACCAAAGACGGAATATTATATGGCAAAATGGAACTTTCCAGTTCCGCCAATTTTGATACATGGCATATCTATTTCGATACCGATAAGGATGCCACCAACCATTTGTATTTTACAGGCGCCGATTATCTTCTTGAAACGGATATCCTTTACGTTTACAAGGGAGACACGGGGGACTGGGACGGTCTTGAAGGTACCGCGACACCCGTAGGACGCGGACTTTCCAAAGATAAAAAGACCCTGGAGTTTTCCATTCCGCTGGATGCCATGGGCAATCCCGAAGAGATCGGCATTCATGCCGCAACCGTTGCCAACTGGGTGGACGTGGCCGACTGCCCCATGACCGTGGGCGAATACTTAAAGGTTCCCACCTATGAGGACGTGGTTTCCGAGGAAATGGCAGGCCTTACTCCCGCCGAACTGGA
>JAEEGT010000152.1 GCA_016280465.1 Lachnospiraceae bacterium
AGGCTTTGACGATATTTTTTATGCACCTCATTCAAGGGCCATGGGCATTGAGAGGGAGAAGATCGAAAACACTCCTGAACTTGAACTTATGGCTTATTCCGACGAGGCCGGCGTATCCATCGTAAAGACCACGGATTCAAGACAGTTCTTTGTGGGACTTCATGCGGAGTACGATGCGGATACTCTTTCCAACGAGTATTTCAGGGATCTTAACAAGGGGCTTAATCCCAAGATCCCGGTGAATTACTTCCCGGATGACGATCCAACCAAGGCGCCCGTTGTTAACTGGCGCTCAACCGGACAGCTTCTTTATACCAACTGGCTGAATTATTACGTATATCAGGCAACACCTTATGATGTGGAGAGTATAGGCAAAGACAGGACCTGACAAAGGAGGAAAACTTATGGATGCTGTTTTTGATTTTATCAGACGTTGTCACGAAAGAAACATCTCACTGCACGGGTTTATGGCCGTTAAGGGCAGCAAGGTGGTGGCCGAACGGTATTTTGCGCCTTTTGACGAAAACAGTATTCACCGTATGTTTTCCGTGTCCAAGAGCTTTACGAGTCTGGCGGTGGGCTGTCTTGCTTCGGAGGGCCTTATAGGGCTTGACGACAAGATCTGTGACAGACTCCCGGAGTATGTGGATGAGAATACCCACCCCTGGATAAAGGAGATGACCATACGTCAGATGCTGATGATGGCCACCTGTCACTCACAGACCACTTATAAGCGTTTTGAAGATGATGACTGGGCAAAAACCTTCTTTACGGTAAAGCCCGATCACCGAAGCGGCACGCTCTTTGCCTATGACACCTCTTCAAGTCATGTTCTTGCCAAACTTGTTGAAAAGATCACCGGAAAGAAAATGCTCGATTATCTTCGGGAACAGTTCCTCGATAAGATAGGCTTTTCCAAGGAAGCCTATATGATAACGGACCCTGCGGGCACATCCCAGGGAGGCTCAGGCCTTATGTGTACCTTAAGGGATGCCATGAAGGTGGCATGTCTTTTAAAAAACGGCGGAGTATATGAAAAAGAACAGCTTATCCCTGAGGTCTTCCTTAAGGAAGCCACCGTTAAGCAGATAGATACGGATCCTTTTTCAGCCGAAGATGACGGGGCGGGATACGGTTACTTTTTCTGGAAGACAAGATACAAGGGCTTTGCCATGGAGGGTATGGGTTCCCAACTTTTCTATATCTTCCCGGACCTTGATTTTGCTTTCGGAGTCATCGCCGATACCCAGGGACTTGTTGCGGGTCAGCAGCTCCTTACGGATATTTTCTACGATACCCTTTACAGGTGGGTCCGTCCCAAAAACTGGAAGCCTTATGCTCTTGGTAACGACATGCCTGCGGAAGAGATGTTCGGACTTCCCAAAGGAAAGCCCGACAGTCTCACAGCAAGGCGTGTGCAGGGCAAGACTGCGGTATTCGAAGAAAATGCCATGGGACTTAAGTCCATAAGGTTTGATTTCGATAAAAAGCAGCTGCATTTTTCCATGGAATCCATGGATTTTGATCTTGAGTACGAAACCGGGAAGTGGAAGGAATTCATTTTCCCGGGCAGTGATCAAAAGGCGGTAATAGCCGGAGCATGGCGCTCCGAAAACAGATTTTTGATAAAGATACAGATAATCGGAGAGGATCTTTCACCTGTAGCCATTGAGATCGGCTTCAGAACGGACCGGGCGGTAAGCGTTCGCATGAAGAACACAAGCGAGCCTAAGATACTTAGAAACTTCTCCGGATTTGCGGGAGGCACCTGTGGTAATTGATCTTTTATTTTATACCGGAAGAGAGGCGGCGGTGGAGGTCACCGACGGCGGATGCTTTACTTCCGAAGGAGAATATGAATTTTATTTAAACGGCGAAAAAACAGCCGTAAGCAACAGGACGGTCATGTCCTTTTATAAGCTTACCCCCGATACGGTCTATACACTTAAAGTGGTCAAGGGTAAAGACTTCGGTACCGTGATCTTCAAGACAAAGAGCGAGACCGTTTCTTTGGATGTAAAGGATTTCGGTGCTGCGGGCGACGGTGTGAAGGATGATACCAAGGCGATCCAGTGTGCCATTATGAGCTGCCCCGAAGGCGGCAGGGTCGTGGTGCCTGAGGGAACCTACAAGGTATATCCTCTGTTCCTTAAAAGCGATATGGTCTTTGAGATAGCAGAGGGCGCCGTATTAAGTGCTTTTACCGACAGAGAGAGTTTCCCTGTGCTCCCCGGAAACAAGCCCGCTTCCAATGAGCGTGGAGAGTGCTTTTTCGGAACCTGGGAAGGAGAACCTGTCAACAGCTTTCCGGGTATCCTTACGGGAATGAACATTAAGAACACGGTAATAACCGGCGAAGGTACGGTGGACGGCTGTGCTTCTACAGACAACTGGTGGTTTGAACCCAAAAAGATCCGTATCGCCGCAAGACCCCGTATGATCTTTTTAAACGGATGCAGCGGAGTAACGGTTCACGGTATCACCGTAAAGAATTCTCCGTCCTGGAATATCCATCCTTATTTTTCAAAGGATCTCGGTTTTTACGACATAAAGATATTAAGCCCCAAGATATCCCCCAACACCGACGGACTCAATCCCGAGTCTTGCAACGGCGTTAACATAGTGGGTGTTCTTTTCAGCGTGGGAGATGACTGTATTGCCATCAAGTCGGGAAAGATGTATATGGGGCAAAAGTACAAAACTCCCTCCCAAAATCTTTCCATCAGGAAATGTCTCATGCGTGACGGCCACGGCGCCATCGTTATCGGAAGTGAGAACGCCGGAGGTGTTAAGGATCTTCTTGTGGAGGACTGCGAGTTCTTAAATACCGATCGTGGGCTCAGGATCAAGACCAGAAGAGGCCGCGGCAAGGACGCAATAGTTGACAGGGTTACCTTTAACCGCATCAAAATGGACAATGTTATGACTCCTGTTGTCATCAACGCCTTTTATTTCTGCGATCCCGACGGTCACAGCGATTATGTACAGACAAAAGAAGCCCTCCCGGTAGACGAGAGGACTCCTGTGCTGGGTAATTTTCTTTTTACAAACATAGAAGCAAAGAACTGTCACGTGGCAGCTGCTTATCTGTACGGTCTTCCCGAAAAGAAGATTGAAAGCGTGACCTTCGAAAACGTAAACATTTCTTTTGCGAAGGATAAGATGTCCGGGGTTCCCGCCATGATGGACGGAGCGGGAGAGATGTCCGGCGTGGGTCTCTTTGCAAAGAACGTGGCTAAGCTCGATCTTAAAAATGTGACAGTTACAGGTCAGACGGGAGAGGCTGTAATTTACGATGAGTAAGTTCCGCAAAGGCTTCCTTGGAGCCTTCAAAACCGAAGATCCCGTAAGTGGGGCCCGTGAAACGCTTGCCCATGGATAGACCTTCGTCGGTTAAGAAACTGCAGTCCTTTATTACACAGACAGCGGTTTCCACACCGCCTTTAACGTATATGAATTCTTTTGAAAGTCCCCTTGTATTGATCTTCAATGTAAGATCCGAGGGGACTTTTTCAAGGTTTGACAGTCCCATGAGCATTTCTTCCTCGCTCTTTGTCCTGTTCATGACCTTAACGGTGAGTTCGGTCTTTCCGCCTTTGTTCTGTACCCCGAACTTAATGTAACTGTTTATATCGTAGTGATACATAAGACCGAAGGCTTCATCTGAGGCTTTGTCCGGGTGCAGTGTCAGGGTCGTTACATTGTCAATGTACAGCTGTCTTGCAAGAAGAAAGCCGTTGGAAGAAAGAAAATCCAATGTAAGCGGTTTTGAAAGATCGAAGGATTTGCTTTCAGTTTTTTTCATGGGAGCGGGATAGTTATCGGGAATCACGATCTCGGTAAGGGCGCCTTTACCGTCGTTGATGACCGGCCAGCCTTCATTGTCCCAGGAAAGTGTTGCAAGGCTTGTTTCACGCCCAAGGAGACTGTAATTGCCCCCGCGCTTCCTTGCGCAAAGATATGCTATAAACCAGTCACCCTGAGGCGACTTAAAGGGCATGCCGTGACCTGTACGCTGGAGCACCGCACTTTTATC
This sequence comes from Lachnospiraceae bacterium, assembly GCA_016280465.1. Classification (GTDB taxonomy): domain Bacteria; phylum Bacillota; class Clostridia; order Lachnospirales; family Lachnospiraceae; genus UBA1258. The sequence goes on from JAEEGT010000152.1 coordinate 4,037, forward strand.
AGTCTGTGTAAGCAGGGGATTGTGAGGGCAGGGTTCAAATTCATCGTCCAGAGACTTTGCCCTTGCCACCGAAATCATATGACCGTCTCCGGTGCCGCCTTCTGCCATGAAAAGATAGTAGTAACCGTCTTTTTTGAGCATATGGGGGCCTTCGGTCTTTCTCTTATTCCAGCCTTCGTAAAGAAGTCTTGCGGGGCCTGCCTGATGTAAGCAGTCATCCGTAAGGGGTATTATCTTTACACTGGGATTTAGTAGCATGTAGTGCTTTCCGTCATCATCATGAAAGAGAGAAGGGTCGATGCCGGGCTCGTCGATGAAAACGGGTCTGGAATAAGGACCTTCGGGTTTCTCAGACCAGACGATCATCTGACGGTGTTCAAGAGCATCGCCGTCGTTGCCTCTCAGGGTTGCGGTTATATAGTAACGTCCGTTTGTGTAAGAAATGTCGGGAGCCCAGAAACCGCGGCCGGGATCGTAGACTGACATATCTATGTAAGCACTTTCAGTAACTGCATGACCGACGATCTCCCAGTTTTGAAGATCCTTTGAACGGGATATGGTCAGGCAGGGAAAGTACACAAATGTCGAGTTTACCATATAATAGTAATCATCCACCACAATGACCGCAGGATCGGGATAGAAGCCTTCCAGTATGGGATTGTATATTTTGTGCATTTTACGTGATTCCTCCTTTTTTGTGAGTTCTTTGAAAGAAATGTTACCATATTTCTGAAGCATTTTCATCATTTTATTGTGAAATTATGAAAATGCTTTCATAAAAAACTCTTGCTAAATGATATATATCTGTGTTATTGTTTATATGTCGTTAGAGAAAACGGCTGAGATTTGTTTACATACTATTATGTAAACGCTTACATCCAAAGGAGGATTTTTATTATGAGAAAGATGAGCAAATTTGCTGCATGCGTGCTTGCAGGCGTTATGGCTCTTTCCCTTATCGGCTGCGCCAAAGCAGACGGTACCGGTAACAGCGCATCCGTTTCAAGCACCGGCACTTCCGTAAGTGCATCCACCAGCAAAGAAGCTGATCCGGCACCTGCCGAGATCGTAAAGCCCGAGAAGATCACCGTTATGTGGGACGGTACCATCTTCAAAGAGGGTGACAACTACGCTGAAGAGTTTTACAAAGCTCTTTCCGACGCGCTGGGAATTGAGATCGATTTCATTCGTCCCGACCACTCTTCCTATGCAGAGCATATCGGTATCACTTTCAATGACAAGGAAAAACTTCCAGATGTTGTTATTCTTCCCGCAAACTATTACACCGCTTTTGCAGCACAGGGTAACCTCTGGAACATGACCGATGCATGGCTTAACTCCGAGACCGCCAATTCCGGCAGACTTGTTGATGCAGCCAAGCAGGTTATCGACGGCTGGTACGTAAACGGACCCGACGGACAGAAGGGCATTTACGGATTTTATCCCGCACGCGGTAACGGATGTATCACCTATGTAAGCGCAGCTTGGGCCAAGAAGGCAGGCTATGCTACCGAAGATTCCCTTCCTACAGATTGGGCAGGATATCAGGAATTTCTTCAGAAGATGAAAGAAGCCAACGACGGCAAGGCACCCGTTCTTGCAGCAGGCGGACTCTTCAACCGTGAAGCTCCTTACACCAACTACCTTCCCGAGTTCTGGCAGGGCGCATATCCCGATTTCTACCAGGATGCCAACGGCAACTGGGTTGACGGTTTTGCTACCGACGACATGGCTGCAGCTCTTGACAGGATCGCATGGGGATATCAGAACGGCTATATCAATGCAGCTATCCTTGAAGGACCTTCCACTTCCGACGTACGTAACAAATATTTCTACGCAGGCGAGACCGGTGTGTTCACTTACTGGGCAGGTACCTGGGCATACAACAACATGACCAATCTTGCAAAGAACGGTCTTGATACCGAGTGCTGGAAGTTAATGCCTCTTAAGGAAATGGGCGCATACTACGAGAGAATGTCACCCATGATCGCCATTACCTCCGCTTGCAAGAATCCCGAAGGCGTATTCAAATACTTCATTGACACCATGCTTGACGGCGGCAAAGTTCAGATGCTCTGGCAGTACGGTGTTGAAGGTGTTCACTACGAGTGGAACGAAGATCACACCAAGATCAACGGTCTTGTAACCCAGTCTTCCAAGGGCTCCGAGAAGGAATCCAAGACCACCAAGAACCTCTTTGAAGCAAACCTTAAGCTTGCTAACTTTGCAGAAGTTGACCCTTATACCCCTGCTGACGAAGTTATCGATATTTCCTTTAACTTCTTCAACAAGTATTCCAAGGCTGCTCCCGCACCTGTATCTTCCGATGTTTACAACGATTACAGTGCTACTCTTTGGACCGAGAGACAGGAACTTTCCGCTAAGGTTGCCAAGGGCGAGATGACCGGTGCAGAAGCAGTCGCTAAGTACAAAGAGGACTGCGAAGCAATCTCCAATGCTGTTATCGCTTCCTTTAAGTAAATATTAATCGTAAGCGGTTATAATCTGATTTAACGATTATGTGTCCGGGGGACATAGAAATATGTCCCCCGTTTCATAACGTAAAACTTTCTTTTTTCGATCGGACCCGAAGGGGTCGGTCCCAACACTTTTTATCAAACATTTTAAAGAGGGTACTATTTATGCAATGTAAATACTGCGGCACCCAGATTACCAAGAAAGATACCCGCTGTCCCCAGTGCGGGAGAGCAATAGTCAGGCCCGAAAAGAACATAAGGCCCATAGCCATAGCAGGCGTGGTCATTGCCTTTGTGGGCTCGGCCTTTCCCATGATTATGAATTCCAATGCGGATCTTAAATTTCAGCCCGCATTCGGTTTTATGAACTACGAAAGCCCCTGGATGTGGTATTCGTTCCTTCTCCTTTGCGTGCTTTCGGTGGTTCTGTGCGCTGTTAAACTTGAAAAATTTTCCATAGCCCCCACGGCGATCCTGGGAGTGCTTTGTGGGATTACATATAATAACGTTTGTTTACGACACGGGGCTCCCGGCATGGTCATGGGACTTGCGCCCATATTGATCTATGCAGGCTGCGCCATCGGTGTCATCGGTGTGTTCCTTGATGTACTTAAATTCAAAAAGAAGGAGATCAGCACCGATTACCGTTATACCGGTCACAAGACTGTATGGCAGAGAATATATATCTACAGATGGTTTTATCTTATGTTCCTGCCGGTACTGGTTTTCGTTATCATATTCAATTATCTCCCCATGACGGGTCTTCGTTATGCTTTCATGGACTTTAAGTCCGGCAGCGAACCTTCTTATGTGGGTATCAAGCACTTTGTGGACATGTTCGGTCTTTCCGAGATATCCAAGCTTTCAAGCAAGCAGTTCATGAGAGCCTTCGGTAACACCCTGACACTTTCTGTTATCAAGCTTGCCATGAACACCTTTGCTGCGGTGCTCATTTCACTTTTGCTCCATGAGATGAAGAACATCTACTTTAAGAAGTCTGTGCAGACCATCATCTACCTGCCTCACTTCATGTCCTGGGTAGTTGTTGCTTCCATTTTCAAGATGGCTCTTTCCGCCAACGATTCCGGTCTTGTTAACTCACTTCTTATGAGTCTCGGCGTTATCGATAAGAGGATCGATTTCCTCACAAGCAATAACTTATGGCGAGGAGTTTACTATGTTGTTAACCTTTGGAAGGATACAGGATGGGGCACCATTCTTTTCCTGGCAACCCTTTCCGGCATCAGCCCCGAGCTTTACGAGGCTGCTGACATAGACGGAGCCAACCGTTTCAACAAGATGCGTTACATTACCATGCCGGCTCTTGCAAATACCATCATCACCGTATTTATCTTAAACCTTGCCAAGGTAATGAACCTGTTCGAATCCGTATTCGTTATGTACAATCCTTCCGTTTACGACACTTCGGACGTTATCCAGACCTATATCTACAGACAGTCCTTTGCTTCTTCCGGTACTCCCAACTACGGATATACCACTGCGGTGGGATTGTTTAAGTCACTTATCGGCTGCATCCTTGTTCTTATCTGCAACAAGGCAAGCAAAAAAGTCCGCGGCCGCGGAATAGTCTAGAAGGGAGGAAGGAAAAATGGCACAAACTACAGCTGTTTATGTTAAAAAGAAAAGAAAACTCAAACCCTTCGATATCGTCAATGCCATCATTTTCATTGCGATCTCCATCGTTATCCTTCTTCCCATCTGGAAGGTTTTGGTGGACTCCTTTGATGCGACTTCCGGCTACGGATTAAGCTTTCTTCCCCGTAAATTTACGGCAGAGGCTTACAGAATGGCTATAAGCCGTGCAGATCTTTACAGACCCTTCCTGATATCCATTTTAGTAACGGCTACGGGAACCTTTGTGGGTCTTATGCTTTCCACTCTCGGAGCTTACGTGCTTATACAGTGGGAGATGCCCGGGCGTAATTTCTTATCCTATGTTTTGCTTTTTACCATGCTTTTTTCCGGCGGCATGATCCCTACCTATATCGTCATGATGAACCTGCACCTTACAAATACTTTATGGTCGGTCATCCTGCCCATGGGTATCAACGTATATAATCTGGTCCTCATGAGAAACTTCTTTGAAGGTATACCCGCATCCCTTGACGAGGCGGCCAAGATAGACGGCTGTACTCCCATGGGTATATTCTTTAAGGTGGTATTGCCTCTGTCCAAAGCAGCCCTTGCCGCCATCGGACTTATGTTTGCGGTTTCCTACTGGAACGATTACACAAACTTTAAGATCTATATCACCAACAATTCGCTTTTCAACTTCCAGATGAAGCTTCGTTCCATGGTAATGGATTCGGACCTTCCCATGGATGACGGATCCCTTTCGCCCAACACCCTGCAGAATGCGGCTATCATCATAGCCATGATCCCCTTTATGATCATCTATCCTTTCTGCCAGGACTACTTTGTACAGGGCGTTAACGTGGGTGCCGTTAAAGAATGATCTAAAAATCGTCAACGAGCCTGCCTTATGGGCAGGCTTCTTGCTTTACAAGGGGAAATTATGGAACTGATAGAAAAATACATCAAAAGTCTCATGGACAATTCGACACCCGACTGTCCCGTGTGGAACATAGAGAAGATAAGAGCGGGGAAAAAGTCTGACTGGGATTACATAGACGGCTGTATGATCCTTGCTTTTCTCGAGTTTTATAAAGTGAGGAAAGATAAGGCTTATTTTGATTTCGCCAAGGGGTATCTTGATCACAGGATAGGGCCTTTGGGAGAGATCAAGGGCTTTAACGAAGATGCCTATAATCTTGATAATGTCAATGCGGGAAAGAACCTGCTGACTCTTTATTCCCTCACCAAAGAAGAGAAGTACCGTCTTGCCGCGGAAAGGATCTATTCTCAGGTAAAGAACCAGCCAAGGACCAAAGAAGGCAACTTCTGGCATAAAAAGATCTATCCCCATCAGGTCTGGCTTGACGGGCTATATATGGTCATGCCTTTTTACATCGGATATGCCAATCTTTTCATGGATGAAAAAGAAAAAGAAAAGGTCTATAAGGATGTATACTCCCAGTTTTTCAACGTGGAAAGACTCATGAAGGACAAAGAAACCGGCCTTTATTACCACGCTTACGATTCTTCGAGGGAGATGTTCTGGTGTGACAAAGAAACCGGGCTTTCAAAGAATTTCTGGTTAAGGGCTCTTGGGTGGTTTCAGATGGCAATGCTGGATTCTTTGCTTTTGCTTGAAGATAAGGACAGCAGCGAGCATAAGCATCTTGAAGGGATGTTCAAGGATCTCCTTGAGTCCATGCTTAAGTTTCAGGATAAAAACGGCATGTTCTTTCAGCTGCCCGCATATCCCGGCAAAGAAAAGAATTATCATGAGACCAGCGGAAGCGCCATATTTTCTTATTGCGTGAACAAGGGCTTTAAGGAAGGCCTTCTTGATGAAAAGTTTAAAGAAGCGGGAGCCAGGTGCTTTAAAGGTATCTGTGATGAATATTTAAGGGATGACGCAGGTTCCATGAGCCTTGGCGGGATCTGCCTTGTGGCAGGGCTCGGAGGCAAGGACATGCGGGACGGAACCTATGATTACTATATGTCGGAACCTGTGGTAAAGGATGATGCCAAGGGCACCGCACCCTTTATCCTTGCATATCTTTATCAGTAAGGGAAGGGCCGGGAAATGATCAATATCATTGTGGATAAATCCGGAACGGACGGAGAATTTAAGACCATAAACGATGCTATCGCTTCGATGCCTGAGGGGGATGAACCCATCACCCTCACGGTATATCCGGGCGAATATCGTGAAAGGGTGAATTTAAAAAGAAAAAATGTGACTTTAAAGGGCATGGGTCCCGGTGAAGTTAAGATAGTCTACGGGGAGTATGCCCTTAAGATCCACGAAGACGGCAGAAAGACCGGAACCTTCAGAACCGCCACCTTCATGGCGGACTGTGACAACTTTACCGCGGAAAACATAACCTTTGTCAACGATGCGGGACAGGGCTCCAAAGTGGGCCAGGCCATCGCACTTTATGCGGACGGAAGAAACCAGCGATACATAAACTGCAGGATGAAGGGATATCAGGATACGGTATTTACGGCACCCTTGCCGCCTTCGGCAATTCAGATCGACGGATTCCTGGGTGAGAAGCAGTTTATGGAGCGAAGAAGTGCCGACATGGAATTTATAGACTGCCGCATAGAGGGAAACATAGATTATATCTTCGGAAGCGCCAAGGCCGTATTTACGGGCTGTACATTGTTTACCAGGAAAAGGGACACGGAAGGCAAGTGTTTTGTTACCGCAGCCTCCACCCCCGAAGGACAGAAGACGGGATATGTGTTCAGAAACTGCCATTTTCTCACGGATGCTCCTGCGGGTACGGTGTATCTCGGAAGACCCTGGCGTGACTTTGCCAAAACGGAGATCATAAATTCCTTCATGGATGAGGGGATCGCTCCCGAAGGCTGGGATGACTGGAACAAGCCTTCGGCATGGAAGACCATATGTTATTCGGAAAAGAATTGCTACGGCCCCGGAGCTTCAAAGAACAGAGCGCCGTTTGTGACGGTAGAATAAAAAAACAAATAACAAGGGAGCCAACAATTTCTCGCTGACTCCCTTGCTATTGAGAATGGTACATTGGGGTTATGGGGTATGCTATATATATACTCCTGTCAAGTTAACGCCAAATTAAATACGAATATTTTTTTAAAAAATTTTTTTGAACAAATTAGACCCCTTTATTTTGGGTCCGGTTTGCTTTTTTTATGCTCTAATTTTCCATATCTTCACTTGAGTTTGTCATACTAAAATGATAAAGTGTTCATTGTGGAGTTTCGTAAACACACGTAAAAAAGGAGAGAGAGTATGAGTTTGGTAGTAAACGGTTTATTCAAGAAGTACGGCGAGAAGGTGGTTGTGGATAATATTTCCTTCGCCATGGAGCATCCGGGAGTATATGCACTCCTTGGAACCAACGGTGCCGGCAAGACCACTTCCATCAGAATGATCCTGGGAATGCTTGACAAGGATGCGGGAGAAGTTACCTGGAACGGAAAGCCCCTTAACTTCGATACCTGCAATATCGGATACCTGGCAGAAGAAAGAGGCCTGTATCCCAAGTACACCCTTATCGATCAGATCAGATACTTCGGTGAGTTAAGGGGGATCGAGCGCTCCGTTATAGATGAGCGCATCAAATATTGGGCAAAGAGACTCAAGGTTGAAGAATATCTTTATCCCGAGAAGGCTGCAGAGCTTATCGCAAAGCAGAATGCGGGCAGTGCCGCAGCAGGTAACAGAGCCGCCCTCAGAAAGAAACCCAAGCTTCAGAGCCCGGACCAGCTTTCCAAAGGTAATCAGCAGAAGATCCAGTTTCTTATTGCCATGCTTTCGGATCCCGAGCTTTTAGTGCTCGACGAGCCTTTTTCCGGCCTTGACCCCGTCAACACCGATATCCTTAAGGAAGTGGTGAGAGAGCAGATAGCAGCGGGCAAATATATCATCATGTCCAGCCACCAGATGGAGGTTGTGGAGGAATTCTGTACCGATATCACCATCCTTCACCGTTCCAAGGCAGTGGTTTCCGGAAACCTCAACGATATCAAGAAATCCTACGGCCGCGTAAACCTCAAGCTCAAGGTTGAACAGGATATTAACGACTTTATCGAGAAGGCCGGTATTACCATAGTTTCGGAAAAAGAACACGAATACAACCTTAAGGTCACCGGCGACAAACAGGCCAATGAGCTTCTGGGAAGCCTTATTTCCGCAGGCATCAATGTGGTCAAGTTTGATCTGAGCGAATTGTCCCTTCATGAGATATTCGTTAAAGAAGTGGGCCCTGTTAACGAGGAGGCTTCGGAATAAATGGATAAACGGGAAAACATATACAGCTTCAAGGGCTTTTCCAAGGTCTGTGCCTTTACCGCAAAGCAGACCTTTAAGAACAAAGCCTACAGGCTGTCACTTATCATATTTGTGGCCTGTATGTCTCTTACGGGACCGCTTCAGTACATTATGGCAAGAAACGGTGAAAATACCGCAGAGGCCATGCTGGGTGTTAATTACGATAAATTTGCCGCCGAGAACGTAGCTGTGGTCAACACTACGGATATCGACCTTAAGATGTCGGATCTTACCGGTGAGGAGGGTGTTACAAAACTCGGTAATGTTAACCTCACCTTAAAGAACGATGGGGGAAATTCCGACAGACTTTCATCCCTGGATGCTCTTGTTAAGATCGACAGTACCGAGTCCGGCTTCGTTGTAAACGGCGTGGTGTCCGATGATACCAAGATCCCTGCCAGCGAGATGAGCAGTATCGTGTCCCTGGTCAGAAACTCCTTTGAATCCGCAAGGATGAGAACCCTTAACATTACGGAGAGTGATATAGCGGTCATCAGCTCCGGTGTCGGTACGGAAACCCTGTCATATGATGATTATTCGGCCGAAGAGAACAAGACGGTATCTTCGGACAATTATATGATGCTGGCAGTGGGCTTTTCCATCCTTGTGATGATCGTAATTTCCATGTCCACCAGCTTTATAATCGCTTCCGTCACCGAGGAAAAACAGTCTAAACTTGTGGAAAGCCTTCTTGTGAGTGTCCGTCCCATGGCACTTCTTATGGGAAAGATCGCGGGCATGTTAACCTATGTGCTCTCCATCGTGGCACTTGGCTTTGTGGGCTCAAAGGTCTCTGACCTTGCCCTTAAACTGATCTTTAAAGACAGCTTTGAAAACAGACCCGTGGGCGGTGTAAATTTCGATATGTTCGGAATGTTCGGGACCAAGGGATTCCTTGTTATGGTACTTGCACTTGCCATCGGATATCTTTCTTTTGCAATCCTTGGAGGGATCATGGGAAGCGCCTGCTCCAAGCCCGAAGATACCCAGTCTGCCAGCGGTTCCGTAATGATGCTGGTCATGGTGGGTTATATCGGTGCTATCTTTGCGGGTATCCCCGATTCTGCAAGTATTAACATGATCGTGTCGTTGCTTCCTCCGTTTTCATATTTTACCGCTCCCATCATGTTTGTTACCGGAAGGATAGAAACCTGGTTGTTCCTTGTTTCGCTCCTTATTCAGCTTGTGCTTTTGGTACTTCTTATGCTGCTTTGCGCAAAGACCTACAGAAACCTCATCCTGAGCGATTCCAGTACACCAAGGCTCAAAGCCATCTTTAAGTTTGCCAAGTAAAGGAGAAGATATGTTTAAGAATTTTGACAAGGTATTTAAGTTTACTTTCAGAAATCAGGTCTCTCCTTCAGGTTTCAAGAGCCTGACCACCATAATGGCGATCCTTCTTTTTGCGGTACCCGTCATCGTACTTTCGATAGTGGCATCAAAGAGCAAAGATAAAACGGAGATCGAGCCCTGCGGAGTAAAGAAATTTTATGTAGTAAACGAAACCTCACCCAATCCCGGCGAGGAGGATTATTCCCTTCTTTCTGCCATGGGAAAGGGTCAGTCCGGATACGACAGTATCGTATACGCAGCATCGGACAGCGTGGATTCAGCTGTCAAGGCTATCACTGATGCAAAAGAAAAGGAAAGCGCGATCCTTCTCATAAGAAAAGGCAAGTCTAGGGCCGTGACCCGGATCATCATTCCCGATGACTCGGAGCTTTCAAAGAAAACGGTAAAGAATTATGAGCGCTTTATCGATAATAACTCCTATTTCTTTTCCTTCCAGGCTTTAAGGGATGTGGACCCTAACGCTCTTATTTCGATATTGACTCCCGTTACCCAGGGCGTGTACAGCGAAAACGGCAAAGATCTCTTTGCCGACGAAGCAGCCATCGCTGAGCAGACCACCGCAAGCATCAAGCCCATATTCAATATGGTACTGATATTTGCCACCATAATGATCGTTTATTTCATGGTGATCTTTTACGGTAACAGTATCATGCAGAATATAGTATTGG
>JAEEGT010000153.1 GCA_016280465.1 Lachnospiraceae bacterium
TCAAGCTCCCAGAGAAGATCGTTGGGAAATTCAAGATCGGCCTTATCGATCTCATCGATAAGGAGCACCACCTGATCCTCGGATGAAAAAGCTTCTCCCAGCTTTCCGAGTTTGATGTAGTGTCCGATATCATCAACCTCTGCATTACCGAACTGACCATCGTAGAGACGCTGGATGGTATCGTAGGTATAAAGACCTTCGCTTGCCTTGGTGGTGGATTTTATGTTCCAGACTATAAGTCGCTTGTTACGTGCTTTGGCAACGGCCCGGGCCAGCATGGTCTTGCCGGTGCCGGGTTCACCCTTGATGAGCAAGGGCTTTTCAAGCGCTATTGCAATGTTTACGCTTCTCATCAGTTCCTCGGAAGCGATGTATTCGTCGGTGGATGAAAAATTATTCTTCAAAGCCTTCTCCAATCTCGATCTTTTTGTCTCTGATCATAAGGTCTCTTACCGCTTCGGAAGCGGGTTTATCGTTAAAAAGAACAAGGTTGACCTGTTCTATTATGGGCAGTTCAACATTGTATTTCTTTGAAAGAGCCACTGCGGCTTTGGCGGAATAAACACCCTCCACCACCATCTTGACTTCGTCCATGGCTTCCTTCATGGTCTTGCCCTGACCGATAAGGATGCCGGCCCTTCTGTTTCTTGAGTGCATGCTGGCGCAGGTAACGATAAGATCGCCGATACCGGTCAGGCCTGCGAAGGTTTCAAATTTTCCGCCCATGGCTGTACCCAGTCTTGTGATCTCCGCAATACCTCTGGTAATAAGAGCAGCCTTGGTGTTGTCGCCGTATCCAAGACCGTCGGCAATACCCGCTGCAAGGGCTACCACGTTCTTAAGAGCTGAACCCACTTCCATTCCCAGTACATCCGGAGAAGTGTATACCCTGAAACGCTCATTCATAAAGGTATTCTGAACAAGCTCGGCAACTTTTCTTTTTCTTGCTCCCGCAACTATTGTTGTGGGAATTCCGCGGCCTACCTCCTCGGCATGGGAAGGTCCGCACAAAACCGAAACTTCGGCCTGAGGGATCTCCTGTTTGATCACCTCAGAAAGGGTCATAAGGGTTTCTTCTTCGATACCCTTTGCAACACTTACTATAACCTGCCCGTCATTAACAAATTGTTTCATTTTGGCGGCGGTGCTCCTTACAAAGGGTGAAGGCACAGCCAGCACCAGAAGCTCATTATTCTTTACGGAACTCTCAAGATCCTTTGAAAAATCAATGGATTCGGGAAGCTTAACTCCCGGAAGTTTCTGCTTGTGCTCTCTTTCTTTGGAAAGCATGTCGATCTCATCGGGAAGAGCGGACCAGACGGTGACCTTGTGTCCGTTTCCGTTAAGAAGTACCGCCAGGGCAATGCCCCAGGAACCGGCACCTATGATACCTACATTCATTTGTTATCCTCTTTTGCTTTCTCCTGATTTTTGTGTGACAGATAAGTTTTGCGTTCATTACCGTGAATGAGCCTTGAGATATTGCCTCTGTGCTTCCAGTAAGCCATTACGGTAAGAAGAAAAACTATTATATACATTTCGATGAGTATCTCACGGGTCACGCCGTAAATACCCAGTTCGCCGAGAACAACGGTCTCAACAAAAAAGGTAAGATACAACAAAAGGGAACCGAGGGACACATAATGGGTAAGGAAAAAGGTTCCGAAAAACACCACAAGTCCCACTGGTACATAAAGCCAGTGCATGGCGATCATGATACCGCCGGTGGAGGCGATACCCTTACCGCCCTTAAAGTTCATGTAGAAGGGGAAATTATGTCCCAGGACACAGCCTGCACCGGTGTAGAGGCACAAAAGAGGCAGTGCATCGGGATAAATGCCCTTAAAGATCAGTCTTGTAAGGAGAATGGCAATGATGGACTTAAGCATGTCTCCCGCAAAGACTATGAGTCCCGCTTTGGTACCAAGGACCCTTAAAGTATTGGTGGTGCCTGCGTTGCCGCTTCCGTGTTCCCTAATGTCGATACCCTTAAGCTTCCCGTAAAAGAAGGCGGTCTGTATTGCCCCGAAGCAATACCCCACGGCAAGACAAAGTAAACGTATCCAGATCATTTACTTGTCCTCCTCTCTCTGTCTGATGATGAAATGAAGGGGTGTTCCCGTAAATCCGAAGGTCTCCCTTATCTGATTCTCAATGTATCTTGTATAAGAAAAATGCATCAGTTCCTTGTCGTTGACAAATATAACGAAGGTAGGGGGCTTGACCGAAACCTGGGTGATGTAGAAAAGTTTGAGCCGCTTACCCTTATCCGTGGGAGGCTGCTGCATGGCAACGGCCTTGGCCATGATCTCGTTAAGCACACCGGTACCCACTCTCATGCAGTAATTTGCATGGACCGCATCGATCTTTTCAAAGAGTTTGGGTATCCTTTGTCCGGTCGCAGCCGAAATAAAGAGGATCTCCGCGTACTGCATGAAGGAAAGTGTATTCTTTACATCGTCGGTGAACCTGTAGATGGTCTTGTCGTTCTTTTCGATCGCATCCCACTTGTTCACAACAACTATGACAGCCTTGCCGTTTTCGTGGGCTATACCTGCGATCTTGGCATCCTGCTCAGTAACACCTTCAGTAGCATCGATGAGCAAAAGAACAACGTCGGCTCTGTCAACCGCAGACAATGTGCGGACGATCATGTACTTTTCCAAGTCTTCCTTGATCTTGGCTTTTCTTCTGACTCCGGCAGTATCGATAAAGACATATTCCTTGCCGTTATACTTAACATCCGTATCCACCGCATCTCTGGTGGTGCCTGCGATATCGGACACGATAAGTCTGTTTTCCCCAAGGATCTTGTTGATTAGGGAGCTCTTGCCAACGTTGGGCTTACCCACAACGGCAACCTTGATACGGTCGTCTTCCTCGGCGGTATCGACTCCTTCCGGGAAGTTTTTGATGACTTCATCAAGAAGATCGCCGAAGCCTAAGCGGTTAACGCTTGATACAGGGTATGGATCCCCTATGCCGAGATTATAGAATTCATATACATCGGGCATGTATTTGTTGAAATCGTCCACCTTGTTGACCACCAGCAAAACAGGCTTTCCGGATCTTCTCAACATGTCACAGACCTTGGAATCGGAATCCACAAGGCCCTGCCTGACATCCGTCATAAACAGGATGATATCCGCTGCCGCAATGGCGATCTCCGCCTGCTCACGCATCTGCTTTAAAAGGGTGTCGTTGGATTCGGGTTCGATACCGCCCGTATCCACAAGGGTAAAGGACTTGTCAAGCCAGGTAACGTCCACATAGATCCTGTCTCTGGTGACACCCGGAGTGTCTTTAACTATTGAAATCTTCTCACCTGCGATGGCATTGAAAAAAGTGGATTTGCCCACATTGGGTCTTCCAACCACCGCTACAATTGGTTTTCTCTTCATTATCCGTACCTTTTCAGTTTATTCCAAGCATTGATTCAAACAACGCACGTCCGTTTGATTTTACAACCTGTGCCTTTACTTGTAAAGCGCTCTCAAGTTCCGAAAGCCTTATGTCGTCAAGGAAGATGGGGTCGTCGGCCTTGAGCACGCACTCGGGTAAAAGAAGGGTCTTGTAGTGCGGGAGTTTACTTACCTGGGCTATGATATCCTGACCCGTAAGGAGTCCCGCCACAGTGATCCTCTCTCCGAAGAAATCGTTCCTGATGGCTATGACATTGACCTTGATCTTTTTATATTTCTTCATGACCGCTTCGGCATACTCATTTATGTAAGGATAAGCAAGCCGTCCCGTGATCACCGTACATTCGTGCTTCTTAAGGAAAAGCTTCATAAGGCCCTTTGGACCGTTCTCCAAAGCCTCGTAGAACTCGGTCTTCTGAAGTCTAACCATTCCCACGCCGTTTTCAAGTTGCAGGTAGCCGTCATATCGTTCTTCTTCCGGTACTTCACGGCCCGCCAGGATATACCACTCGTCGCTGGCATGGATAAAGTGAAGGCCGTGTTCCTCATAAAACTTGCGCTGATACTCTTCTATCAGGTCTATTACCCTGCAGGCATCCTCTTTATCAAAGGGTTCTAACGGGAAAAGTCCTTCACGGTATTTTGTAAGTCCCACAGGTACCACCGATACACTTTCAAGTACCGGA
>JAEEGT010000154.1 GCA_016280465.1 Lachnospiraceae bacterium
GTTTGGGTGTGGTGGCCCAGCTTTCGGCAACCGCCCCCTTACCCTGCCTTAAAAGCACATACATCCAGGGCGAATAAAGCAAAAGATACGCCACGATGGAAACTGCGCCGTGAATCCAGCTCTTGCCCTTTTTTACCAGAAAATACACCAAGGATACCGAAAAAAGCAGTATTCCCGTGGTTACAAGGCCGTAGTAATGAGTGTATGCCGCAAGTACTCCGAAAATCACCATGGGAATAAAAAGCTTTGCATCCATAGTCTCAAACATTTTCAGCGAAAACACGGTACATATAAGCACAAGCATGAAGCAAAACTCGTACATGCGAATCTCAAGATTATATTCCGCTCCGGATCTGCTAAGACCCATAATAAAGAGGATCAGGTATGCGCCAAGGCTTCCAATGCGCTTTCTGACTGAGGTGACCGTCAGGATCACACAGACAGTGAAGGGAACTACAGAAGCCAGATGAAATGCCCATATCGCTTCGCCGAAGATAAGACTGAAACCGTGGGCATACCAGTAATAAAGCACCGGATGGGTGTCCCAGTAATATACTCTCTGAAGTACCCCCGCAAAGCCCGTTCCCGTGGTAATGTTCACGGTGAAGGCCTCATCCCCCCATACCACGTTGTCAAAAATAAGTGAAAAATTAAGCAAAACAACTGCAGCAGCGGCGATATATATCCCGTACTTAAGGAAAAAGCGATATACTTTGTCAATAAATGATTTAACTCCGGCCATGCCCATACATCCTTATAGCAAGTTTTATTGCTGTGCGATCCGCAAAAAAACTCCTCTGTTTTGAAATTCTAAATAATTCTATCATTCTAAATGCAACCTGTCCATAAAACGCAGGGCAATAAAAGCATTCAAAATACAACAACAGCCGCAGTATTACCTGCGGCCGCTGTCATATATAGGGTTGAGAGGAATTCTTTACTTTTTGACCATGCCCTTATCGGTCATCTTAACGTGCTTAAATACATTCTCAAATCTGTTGAGCGCTTCGTCGATGATCTCGGGGGTATCAGCCATGGAGGTGTAGAGTCTGGAACCTGCCAGGGTAACGATACCGTTGGCCATGTAGGCTGCTCCCATTCTTTCCATGGAGTCTTTTCTTGTGTACATCATATCCTTGTTCTTAAGGATTCCGAGAGCAGACTTGATAAAGCTTAAGGATGAGAAGTCAAAGCTCATGGCGCCGGTGCACTCAAGATGGCAGATGGAGCCCTGGTTGTAAGCAACGAAAGGAAGTCCGTATCTGTCGATGAGTTCCTTTAAGCCGTCTGTAAGGCGATCGCCCATCTTTCCTGCTTTCTCACAGGCATTCTGAGCTGCGATCTCCTGGATAGCCGCAGTTCCGGCAACACAGGAAAGAGGATTTGCCGCAAGGGTTCCGCCAACGTATGCCCTGTGCTTACCGGTTGCAAGGCCTGCAGCCATAAGCTGTGCATATTCTTTCTTACCGCCTACACCGCCGGCTGCGGGATATCCGCCTGCGATGATCTTGCCGAAGATGGTAAGATCCGGTACAACGCCGAAATATTCCTGAGCACCGCCAAGAGCAACTCTGAAACCGGTAACGACTTCGTCGAAGATAAGAAGTGCGCCGTACTTATCGCAAAGTTTGCGAACGTTGGCATTATAATCTTTGGAGATGGGTCTTGTGCCGCTTTCGGGTCCCACGGGTTCAAGCATTACCGCAGCGGTGCCGCCCTTTAACCTGTTTCTCTTAAGTAGAGCCTCCAGCATGTTAAGATCGTTGGGTCTGCATTCATCGGTGGTCTTGTAGTCTGCGCCGGGAATACCGTGAGATTCCAAAAGTCCGCGGGATCCGGGGATCTTAAGACCGTAAACCAGCTGATCGGACCAGCCGTGATAAGCTCCGCCCATCTTGATGATGCGCTTCTTGCCGGTAGCGATACGGGCGATACGAAGAGCCGCCATACAGGATTCGGTTCCCGAACCCAGCATACGGAACATTTCAACATTGGGCATGTGCTTGTTTATCTCTTTTGCCAGCATAAGCTCGGATTCATGCAAAAGACCGGTAACGGGGCCGCACTCTTCCAGGAGTTTCTCCACCCTTTCCCTTACCGGTGCATAATTGCTTCCGAGAATGGTAGGACCGCCTGCCTGAAGGAAATCAATGTACTTGTTTCCGTCCTTATCGTAAAGATAAGCGCCCTCGGCCTTTTCCATACACATGGGGAAGGGTTTGTTAAAAGCAAGGTTATGCTGCACACCCCCGGGGATATAATTTTTTGCTTCCTCGTAAACTGCTCTGGAAGCTTTGCACTTTTCATCGTAATAAGGCATTACTTCGCCCTTGTAATACTCGTCATCAACCTCCCAAATAGGCTGGCTTGTAAGTTTTTTCAGCCTTTCGTTGATCTCTGCGGGATCATCCCATCTTGAAATACCGCAATTAGTCATTTGTCTCCTCCTTTTTCGCCATTGCGCTTTTATTTGTATCAAGGCTCTTGCCAAAAACTACGAATCTGTCATACAGATATTCCGTCACAAAATTCAGTGCCATATTAAGTCCCGTCACCAGGTACTCATTCCATCCGAGGGTACCCGCAAGATAGTTTCCCATGATTGTCGTGACAGGTGTAAAGACAGCATAAAAAGCCGCCACTTTTAACATAGCTATGGGTACGTTGTTTGCCGACTGGAATGTAAACTGTCTGTTAAGGGTAAAATTCCAAAGTACCGATAAAACCAGTGCTATCAGATACTTGGGCCAGTAATCCCAGGACGTGAATCTCTCAAGCAGGGCAAAAGAAACGATCTCAATAAGCCCCGCGGATATGGAAAAGAACACAAATTTTATAACTCTGACGGTTTCTTTGCGTTTCTCACTGTTCATATCATGACCCCTTTTTCTTGGAATATTTAAGTTTATATACCGTTCTCATGAGCACACAGTCAAACTTTGAAAGTTCACCCTTTACACCGCAGGCATCCGTGTATCTTTTGGCTATTGCGGCCTTCCTTATCAAAAGCTTAAGGGCTTCCTCATCATCTTCTTTTTCACATTTGATCATGCAGCCAAGGCCTTCCACCAGTACCGCATCTCTTTTATTGAGAGCCGCAAGGATATCCTCCTGACGTGCAGGTACCACCGATATCCTTGTTCCGAGCATCTGGGCCATATCGTCCAGCTGGGCTCTGAAGCCCTTGCCCTTTGCCACCGCAACGATATTCTCATCATCGGTAAAAGTAACTGCCTTCATCATTGCGGACATCTCTTCGGAGACCGCGATGCGGCTTACAGGTTCGCTTCCGATTTTTTCGGTCACCACACGCCTGCAGACCTCTTCGAGAAGTTCAGCCTTCTTTAATGCATCATCCCTGTCCTTACCCAGGATCACTGCACCGTGATGCTCCATAAGGACCGTCCTTGCGGTTTTGAAAGCCGACTCCACGTTCTTTGCAAGCCTCTTGGTTCCGGGAAGTCCGTAACCCGCAAGGCTTACGCCCCCAAGGATCTGCTTTTCTTCCTCGGAAAGATTTAAAGTTCCGGTTCCCGCAACAGCCAGCGCGCTGGCGTAATCCTGATGAGTGTGGATTATAAAGTTAACATCAGGGAAAAGCCTGTAAGCTACAGCGTGGATCCGTTTTTCGCTGGAGGGCTTTCTTGTACCCTCCCAGGTTCCCTGCTCCATATCATATATTGGAACATCCTCGCCCTGCATGTTCTCGTAGCCGAGACCGCTGGGAGAAATGGCGAACCTTGCGGGATCCTTCCTTGCGCTGATGTTACCCCAGGTCCTTGCCACCAGTCCTTTTTCAAGAAGAACACGGCCGGTATCCGCAACCAGCTGCTTCAATTCCTTGTCTTCCATTGTACCCTCCTAATTATTCAAGATCTTAAAGAAACCGGCGTTGGCATCGTGAAGTTTCACGAAAACACCGTAGTTCTTATCGTAAACCGCCTTATTGTTTGGATCCGGGATATATGTCCCCGTTACATTTACAAAGCCGTTGGCTTCCGTTACCGATGGGATCAGAGAAAGTCCCACACCCGCAAGCATGGCAGCCCCAACGGCACCAACGTCCTGGGAGTTTTCAACAGTCTCGATCTTCCGTCCCGTAATGTCCGCAAGCATCTGGCAGGTCACTTTTGAAAGTGCACCTCCGCCCACGAATCTGATGGTATCGCTTGTCTTTACTTTCTTTTCCGAGCATTCGAGCATCCATCTTAAGTGAAAGCAGATACCCTCCAAAACAGCCCGTACCATTTCGGTCTTGCCCGTTTCAAGCTTGATGTTGAAAAACATCCCCGCAGCATCGGAATCCTCGAAAGGACACCTGTTTCCGTGAAGCCAGGGAGTAAAGATAAGGCCGTCGCATCCGGGCTTTGCTTCCTTTACCGTATCGCTTAAATAGTCGTAAAGGCTTAAATAAACGGACTCCTCGCTTTCAGCCACCGTCTGTTTTTTAAGATAGATCCCGATCTCGTCAAGTGCCAGATGTTCCTTTACCCACTCAAAGCACTTGCCCGCCGTCTCCATTTCGGCAAAATAGTTGTAAAAACCCTGCTTTGCCCCCTCTACGGCAGCGATCATGGACACGATATCCACTTCCTGACGGTCCGTTATGGTGGAAACCCAGCCGGAGGTTCCTGAATATATGTGAGTCTCCCCTGGTTTGACGCAGCCTGCCCCGAGACCTATGATGGTAGCATCGCCGCCTCCGCCGAAGACCGCGGTCCCTTCCTTAAGTCCCAGCTCCTGTGCTGCTTTTTGGGTAAGGGTCCCCGCCATGTCACAGCAGTCTATGACATTTGGAAGATGCCTTCTTTTAACTCCGTAGGCATCACAAAGAGCCTTGCTCCAGCCGGTCTTGCCCTTTCTTGTATCGTAAAGGAATGTCGCATAAGCGGAATCTCTGGTCATCACAAATTCGCCCGTGGCCCGAAGGATAAGATAATCCTTTACATCCAGCCACTTGTGGACTTTGGAATATACGGAAGGCTCGTGATCCTTGACCCACAGATACTTCCATACCGGATCCTTTACACTTGTGGGTGCCGCCATGGTGATCCTGAGGCTCTTGATCAGTTTTCCCGCATTGAGGCCGGAAACCCTGAGGCCTGTGCCGCCGTACTTTTTAAAGGTATCCTCCGCCCTTGAATCCATATAGCTCATGGGGCGTCTCAGGGCATTGCCCTCGTTGTCCACAAGCACCAGACCCTGCATCTGAGAACAAAAGCTGATGCCGGCAATATCCGAAGGCGAAACATCGGTCTTTAATAGCAGTTCCCTGGTGGTCTCGCACATGGCTGCCCACCATTCTTCCGCATCCTGTTCCGCTCCGCCGTTCTCCATGATATAGAGCTTGTACGCTCCGTAGGTGCCGCCAACCAGCCTGACTTTGTCAGTGATGGTAAAAAGACACGTCTTAACCCCCGTTGTGCCCACATCGTAGGCAATAACACATTTCATGAAACCCTCCGTCAGTCTTTAACCCCAAGTGCACCGGTGAGGAATTTAACAAGCTCATCCTCAATACGGGCATCATCGGTCAAGATATCTTCTCCGCAATATAGTTTGATCCTCTCTCTGTAATACTCACAACTGTAGGAAAACTGTATCATCATAAAGAGATTATCGAAAAAGAACGCAAACATGGCAGGGTCCAGATCTTTTCTGCACATGCCTTCATCCCTTGCTTTTCTTAATAGATCCGTATACACAAGAGCCGAGATCCCTTCCACCTCGTCGGAAAGAGCCTTGGTAAATTCGGATGCCGCTCCCACGGTGATCTCATGGTACATTCTGTTAACGTATTCATTGGATTTGGAATGATGTATAAGAGTTCGTACCACGCTGCGGATACTGGCATTAAGATCGTCGCTCTTAAAAGCCACCTCTTTAAGGGCATCTCTCAATGCGGAAAGGCTGTGCCTCACGCAGGCAAGAAACAGGGCCTGCTTGTCCGCATAGTACTTGTAGATAACCCCGACGCTGACTCCCGCTGCCTTGGCGATGCGATTGAGATTGGCTCCGGTAAAGCCCTCATCGGCAAATTCGATTATGCCTGCATCGATGATGTTCTGAAGTTTATCTTCGCTTAGTTTCCGATACATTGTCTCCCCTTGTCGTGAATATCGATTCACGAGATGAATTTATCGTATCACGATATTTATCATTGTGCAATAAAAAATCCAATAAGTTGTCGACTGCTGAATTAAGTGCAAAAAAGGCGCCGTTCCTTCGAACAGCGCCTTTGTCTTGTAATTTCCGTATGTCTGATTCTCAGTCTTTCTTTTCCGGCATTACAACCTTGATGTGAACATCGCTCAACTGCTTCTCGTCCACTTCGGAGGGTGAACCCATAAGAAGGTCCTGGGCGCCCTTGTTCATGGGGAAAGGAATGACCTCACGGATGGTCTCATCACCGGTAAGTAACATGACCATTCTGTCTACGCCGGGAGCGATTCCCGCATGAGGGGGAGCTCCGTAGCAGAATGCATTGTACATTGCCGGGAATTTGGCTTTAACGGCTTCCTCTCCAAGACCGACGATCTTAAAGGCTTCAACCATGATCTCGGGATCGTGGTTACGAACGGCACCGGAAGAAAGCTCGATACCGTTACATACAAGGTCGTACTGATATGCCATGATGGTCAGGGGATCCTCGTTAAGGAGTGCTTCCTTGCCGCCCTGGGGCATGGAGAAAGGATTGTGGCAGAATTCGATCTCACCGGATTCCTCGCCGATCTCGTACATGGGGAAATCAACGATCCAGCAGAATTCGTATCTTTCTCTGTCGATACAGTGATCGACCTTGTTGCCGAAGATCTTTCTGATGGCACCTGCGGTCTTCTGAGCCGCAAGCTTCTTTCCTGCGGAAAGGGCCACAAAATCACCGGGTTTAAGATCGAGGGCTGCTTTGACGGCGTCTTTCTTTTCCTGAAGGAACTTTGCGATACCGCCTACGATCTCGCCATTTTCGTCAACCTTGAACCAGTAGGCCTTGTTGGCTGTGGCAACGAAGACCTCGTCGCACATGGCATCGATCTCTTTTCTTGTATTGGTGAAGTTATCGATCTTTACAGCCTTTACCACGTTGCCGGCAAAAGGCTCAAAGCCGCAGTCGGCAAGAAGTTCCGTAACATCCTCGACAATGAGTTTGATACGAAGGTCGGGCTTGTCGGATCCGTACTTTTCCATTGCATCATTGTAGGAGATCCTTGTGAAAGGAGCCTTGGAAGCAACATTATAGGTACCGTACTTTTCAAATACGGGAGGAAGAACGTCCTCGATGACCGCAAATACATCCTCCTGACTTGCAAAGGCCATTTCCATATCCAGCTGATAGAACTCACCGGGGGAACGGTCCGCACGGGCATCCTCGTCTCTGAAGCAGGGTGCGATCTGGAAATATCTGTCGAATCCTGATGTCATAAGCAGCTGCTTAAACTGCTGGGGAGCCTGGGGAAGGGCATAGAACTTTCCGGGATAATTTCTTGAAGGAACAAGGTAGTCTCTTGCACCTTCGGGGCTGGATGCCGTAAGGATGGGAGTTGTGATCTCAAGGAAATCATGTTCCATCATGGCCTTTCTTAAGTCCGCAACGATATTGGAACGAAGAACTATCTTTTTCTTTACTTCGGGATTCCTGAGATCAAGGAATCTGTATTTAAGACGGGTATTCTCGTCGGCATCCTTGGAACGGTTGATCTCAAAGGGCAGCTCGTTGTAGATGCACTTTCCGAGAACGGTAACCTTCTCGGGAACCACTTCGATGTCACCGGTGGGAATCTTGGGATTTTTGTTGGAACGCTCTCTTACCACACCTTCGACCTGAACGGTGGATTCGGTGTTGAGTGCAAGAAAAGCATCCATCATCTCTTCTGTTTCGGGCACTATCTGAGTGGTGCCGTAAAAGTCTCTCAAAATAACAAAACCCAGGTTTTTGCTGACACGACGGATATTTTCGTACCATCCCACAAGTGTCACGCGCTTTCCTGCGTCGGAGAGTCTTAATTCATTACAGTTATGAGTTCTTGACTGTGTCATATTGCCTCCAAATCATAGGTATACCCCCGCATGGGAAATCCTGCCCTGAAAGCAGTGCGGGGCCGATCTTTGCCAATTTTTCGGGCTCGGATCATTAACAAACTATATACTAACTTTTTTATCAAAAAAAATCAATGATAAATAATAATACAAAACGGCGGGCCGCA
>JAEEGT010000155.1 GCA_016280465.1 Lachnospiraceae bacterium
TGATTTTTCCTTTCCGGGACTGTTTCAAATCCCTATTTTTTTCATGCGCACATCCCTGTGCTGATTGATAGACACCAAAAACTGAAGATACTTTCAGTTATCTACTTCCTATATCGGCACCCCTATTATAATACTTTAGGGCAAAAATGAAAAAAGTTTAAAATATTTTATTTTTTAATGATAAAAGAGGAATCTGATGGTAGAATTGTATACAAAGTACAAAATACACAAAAAAACAATTTGGAACAGACATGATATTTGAACAGGCACATGCAAAGATAAATCCGGCGCTGGATATTACCGGCAGGCGCGAGAACGGCTACCACGATGTAAGGATGATCATGCAGTCCGTGGGACTGTGCGACGATCTTTCTTTTTCCAAGGGTAAGTCGGGGGCGGGAGTCACTCTCAAGACCGACAGTCCGGTCCTGGAAAAAGAACGCAATGACGGAGGGGACAACCTTATCCTCAAGGCCGCGAGACTTCTCTCGGAAGCCGTGGGTGTTTCTTTTGACGCAGATATAACCCTGGTAAAGCGAATACCCATAGCTGCGGGCCTCGGAGGCGGCAGTTCCGATGCCGCGGCAACTCTCAGGGGTCTTAACAGACTGTACGACCTGGGCCTTTCCTGTGACGAACTTAGGAAAATAGGCGTAAAGATCGGGGCGGACGTACCTTTCTGCGTTGAAGGGGGACTGAGCCTTGCGGAGGGGATCGGTGAGATACTGACACCTCTTCCGGCGGTGGCATCGATCCCGATCGTGATATGCAAGCCCGATGTATCCGTTTCCACCCCCGCGGTTTACAAGGCTTATGATTTAAGCCCTGCGGAAGAACATCCCGATGTGGACGGAATGATCGCAGCCATAAAAGCCTATGACAACGGCGGAATGGTATCAAGGCTCGGAAACGTGCTGGAGCCTGTTACGAAAGGCATGCATCCCGTTATCGGCGAGATCGAAAGAAAAGCCCTGGAAGCGGGAGCCACGGGCAGCTTAATGAGCGGAAGCGGCCCCACGGTCTTTGCCACTTTCAATTCGGAAAAAGAAGCAAAGACGGCAGCCGAAGCGCTGGGGAAAGCCTTTCCCGGTTTCTTTTGCTGGGCCGGCACTTTCTTCAATGCAAAAAGACCAAGATTTGAGTAGATTGGATGGAAAAATGACAGATCAGTTTGAGTTGAACATGGATGAATACCTGCCTTTGAGAGAAGTGGTGTTTAAGACCCTCAGGAAGGCAATACTTACGGGAGAATTAAAGCCCGGCGAGCGTCTGATGGAGATCCATCTGGCCAAGAAGATAGGCGTGAGCCGTACTCCCATCAGGGAGGCGATCCACAAGCTTGAGCAGGAGGGTCTTGTGACCATGATGCCAAGGCGCGGAGCCATAGTGGCGGAGATCTCCGAAAAGGGATTGAGGGACGTGCTGGAAGTCAGGCGCGCTCTCGATACTTTCTGTGCGGAGCTTGCCTGCGAGCGTATCAGTGAAGAAGAAAAAGAAGCCTTAAGGGCCGCCTGCATCGATTTTGAGGAGGCGGTGAAGACCGGGGATGCCACGGTCATTGCCAAGGCGGATGTTGCTTTTCACGATATAATCATCGGTGCCACCGGCAACGAAAGAATGGTGATGATGATCAACAACCTGGCAGAGCAGATGTACCGCTATCGTTTTGAATACATCAAGGACGTGAGCAACAGGGAAAGGCTCATCAAGGAGCACAGGGTCCTGATGGACGCTATACTTAAGGAGAATGTCATCGGAGCCAGGGACGCGGCCAGAGAACACATAGACAACCAGGAAAAATCCATTTTGATGCAGATACATCTGGAAGATTAGAAAGAAGGATCGACTTGAAAAGAGATGTTTTGGTAACCATAAAGGGACTCCAGTATGCTTTTACCGATGGGGAGGACCAGAGGGTCGAGACCATCAACCGGGGGACCTTTTACACCAGGAATAACAAGAATTACGTGGTCTACGAAGAGACCATGTCGGAGAATGAGATCGTCCAGAGCGTTCTCAAATTTGACGAAAAGCAGTTTGAACTGAATAAAAAAGGGTCTTACAGCGTGCATATGACCTTCGAAGAAGGAAAAAAGAACTACACGGCTTATAAGACTCCTTACGGTGATGTTATGATCGGGATAGATACCACGGCAGTTATGTGTAAACGGGCCGCGGATGAAATAAACATGGCCATTGAGTACGACATGGAAGTTAACTACGAGCACCTGGCCAAATGCCGGATCGACATGAACGTCAGATCTATTTGATGGCCTTGGCGCCGGCTTTTTCCTGCATCTTTTCGACCCAGGCACGGAAGCCTTTCTTTTTAACGACAGGAGTGTTGTTCTTGCCGTGAAGGCCCTTTACCTCGGTGATATAGATACCGCTGACTACGGCTTTGACTTCCTTCTTTACGGGAACGCTTTCAAAGATCTTCTCGTCGCAGACAAGACTCATTATCTGGGGGCCAACCTTGGCCTTAACGATGGGGAGCTTGGAACGGCGCATAAGCTTGGGTGTCTGGTCGATAACGGCCTGAGGAAGACCCGACTCGGTCAGGCGCATTCTTTTCTTGTCAATGATGAGCATGGAAACCGTCTGTTTGTACTGTTCGATCTGGGACTGCTGTTCTTCCTGACGTTTCTGTGCTTTTTTGCCGAGGAAATAAAGAAGTACCAGAAGTCCTGCAAGGACTGCTATGACAACGATAGCGATTATTAAGGGCGTGGGCATGATATAAACCTCCGAAAAACTATGATTAAGCCCTGTGGCTCAAGGGCTCTGTGTCAAATTCACGAACCACATTGTAACATACAATATATATCAAAAACAAGAAGATTATTACCGGAGAGACAATGGAAATTCTTGCGGAATATTTGCCGAAAATCGGCACTTTTTTATGGAACAACATCATACTGTTCGATACGATCTTTGCAATAATCGTCGTGTTCTTTCAGCGCAAAGAACCAAAGAGTGTGTGGGCATGGCTTTTGATACTGTATGCCATCCCCATCGTGGGCTTTATCTTTTACCTGATCTTAGGCCTTAATCTTCACAAAGAAAGGATGTTTAAGATCAAGGAGATCGAGGGTCAGATCAACGAAGCCATCAGGCGGCAGGAGGAAAGCATCGAGGACAGGCGCCCTCCCGTAAAGACCTCCCAGTTTCCCGCCTATTCGGACATTGTGTACTACAATCTTGAAAGCTCCGGCGCCGTTATCACCGATGACAACGATGTGGAGATCTTCACCGACGGTAATGCCAAGTTCGAAGCACTCATTAAGGATATTTCCGAGGCAAAGCGTTTCATTTTCTTTCAGTACTATATAATCCGCGATGACGAGCTGATGCAGAGGATAGTTTCCGTCATGAAGCAGAAGGCCGCGGAAGGGGTTAAGATCATGATCCTTTATGACGGCATGGGCTGCAGAAACACAAGCCGCCGTTTCTGGAAGGATCTTGCAAAGCATGAAAACATCGAGGTGGCGGAATTTTTCCCCGCTCTGTTTAAGTGGCTGCAGCTTCGTATAAATTACCGGAATCACAGAAAGATCGCCGTTATCGACAACGAGATCGGTTACGTGGGCGGCTTCAATGTAGGCCGGGAATACATAGACAAAAGCAAAAGATTCGGCCATTGGCGGGATACTCACTTCAGGATAAAGGGTACCGCCGTCACCGCACTTTCCATCCGTTTTGCCCAGGATTTTGACTATGCTTCCAGAAAGAACCTTTTCAGTGAAGCGTCGTATTTTAAGCCCGCGCCCGCCAAGGAAGAGGGCGGTCACGCGATCCAGATAATTTCAAGCGGTCCCGACTCTTCCCTTCAGAACATACGAAACAATTACCTTCGTATGATCAACAAGGCAAAGAAGCGGATATATATCCAGACTCCGTACTTTATCCCCGATGAATCAATTCTCGCGGCACTGCTCATTGCGGTGCACTCGGGTATAGAGGTCAATATCATGATCCCATGCAAGCCCGATCACCCCTTTGTATACTGGGCGACCTACTCCTACGTGGGAGAACTGGTGCTGGCCGGAGCCAACTGTTACACTTACCA
>JAEEGT010000156.1 GCA_016280465.1 Lachnospiraceae bacterium
AAGCAGGTTTCAAGGGTTTCTATGACCTTTATTTCACCACTTATAAAAAGAATTTCCAGGTTAGTGCCGCCTATTATCGTAAAGGGACTCTCATTGGTATCACCGAAGATGAAAACTGCGATACCGCGGCCTGCGAAGAACATCTTGCCACATCCCTTAAGACCGCCGGCTTCGAAGTAACGGTCAAGATCTTTAAAGATGCCGATAAGTTTATCGAAAGATATTCCGATCTTTCCAAACTGTCGGATGAAACAGACATTTCTTTCCTCAAAGATAACCTGTTGAACATTTCCATTTAACGGTACGGACCAGTGAAGAGTATATTTATTTCCAAAGCCGATTCGGGCCAGACACTTATCAAATATCTCAGGAGACTGTTGCCCGGTGCTGCCTCGGGGCTTTTGTTCAAACAGCTTCGTAACAAAAATATAACCCTCAACGGTCACAGATCCGACGGAAGCAATGTATTAAAAGAATCCGATGAGATAAAAGTTTTTTTCAGTGACGAGACCTTTGAAAAGTTTTCTTCAAAAGCCTTGGATACTACAGATATATCGGATGACACTCAAAAGACCGGTCTTTATGAGAAAGCCTATGAAAAGTTCGGTACTCCCGAGATCATCTATGAAGACGAACATGTTCTTATTTTCTTTAAGCCCGAAGGAATTTTGAGCCAGCAGGCAGGACCTGCCGATCTTTCCGCCAATGAATGGATCATAGGATTCCTTCTTGGTAAAAAGAAATTGACCCAAGAGTCACTTTTACATTTTACCCCTTCAGTCTGTAACAGACTGGATCGAAACACATCGGGACTCATGCTTTTCGGAAAGACTCTGTTCGGGACCAATCTGTTAAATCGTCTTGTAAAGGATAAAAGCCTTAAAAAGTATTATGTTACGCTGGTCAGAGGACATTTTACCGAAACCGGGAGAAAAGTTTCCTATATGGTCAAGGACAGCGGCTCCAACAAAGTTACGGTCTACGATGGTGAAGTAAAAGATTCCGTCAGGACAGAAGCGGATTTTATGCCCTTAAAATATTATCCGGATAAGGATATTACCAAGGTTGAGGTTTTGCTCCATACGGGTAAGACCCACCAGATCAGGGCAGAACTGGACCATTTGGGCTTTCCTGTTTTGGGAGACAGAAAATATGGGCAGGCCAAACCCATTGGTGACCATAGCCCCGCTCATCATATTTTGATCGCATACCGGCTTCTTTTTCCGGAATTACCGGAACATGAGCCACTTTCAAAGCGCGAATTTGTTATCGATACAGACAGATATTTAAATAAATATTTGAATTCCCGAGGTTAATTATGCCTACATGGAAATCCAGGGGGTTACGAGGATCCACCTTGGAAGATCTTATCAACCGCACCAATGACAAATATGCCGAAAACGGGCTGTGTCTGGTGCAGAAGATCCCGACTCCCATAACACCCATTCAGATAGATCAAAAATCACGTCACATTACCCTGGCCTATTTCGAAAAGAAGAGTACCGTGGACTACATCGGTGCTGCCCAGGGTGTTCCCGTCTGTTTTGATGCCAAGGAAAACGAAACGGACACTTTTCCTCTTCATAATATTCACGAGCACCAGATAAGATTCATGACCGATTTTAAGAATCAGGGCGGAGTTGCTTTTCTTATCATCTGGTATTCCCACAAGGATCTGTATTATTACATGAACATCGAGGAGCTTTCCTTCTTTGTCAAAAGAGCGGAAGAGGGGGGCAGGAAGAGCATTGCTTTTTCCGAACTGAAACCGGAAAACTTCCTTCCGAAAAAGAACGGCATTTTCGTTCCATACCTCGATATGATCGCAGCGGAAGTAAACAAGGGTTGACAAAAAACTTTTACTTTAATATGATAACCAAATAATACGTTACCACGATAAAGCGAGGAATATATGTTAAAAGAACTGATCCACACTCCCGAAGGAGTAAGAGATATATACGGCGACGAAGAAAGAAACAAGCTTAAGGTAAAATCCCTTATCCGTAATACCATCAATCTTTACGGCTATGAGGACATAGAGACTCCAACCTTCGAGTACTTCGATGTTTTTTCAAAAGAAATAGGCACCACCCCCTCCAGAGAGCTTTATAAATTTTTTGACAGAGAGGGAGATACCCTTGTTCTTCGTCCGGATTTCACCCCTTCCATAGCAAGGTGTGTTGCAAAATACTACGGTGAAGAAACGGATCCGATCAAGCTTACCTATTGCGGAAATACTTTCGTTAACAACTCCGGTCTTAAGGGCAAGTTAAAGGAATCAACACAGATCGGCGTGGAACTTATGAACGATGCAAGCGCCATGGCCGATGCGGAAAGCATCAATCTGGTGATCGAATCCCTTAAGAGTGCTGGCCTTTCAGATTTTCAGATCTCCCTTGGTCACATGGAATATTTTAAGGGCCTTTGCGACAATGCCGGAATCGAGGAAGAAAACGAGCTTCTTTTAAGAGAATATGTTTCACACAAAAACTTCATTCCAGCCACCGAACTTCTTGACTCCCTCAATTGCGATGATAAGAGCAAGGAGCTTTTGCTTTTGTCCGGAGAGAGCATAGGGGATTACTCTGTGATCGAATCCGCTCTTAAGAAGATCAACAATGAGCGTTCGAAAAACGCTCTGTTAAGACTTACGGAAGTATATGAGATCCTTAAGGTCTTCGGCAACGAAAAGTACGTTTCCTTCGACCTTGGAATGCTCAGCAAATACAATTATTACACAGGTGTCATTTTTAAAGCGTATACCTACGGCTCCGGCGATGCTGTGGCAAAGGGCGGAAGATACGATACCCTTGTTTCTTCTTTCGGAAGCAGCAAGCCTGCTGTTGGCTTTGTTATTCTTATCGATGATCTTTTGATGGCCCTGGAGAGGAATCACAGGCTGCCCGAACGACATCAGGGCCCGGTATTGTTGAAATATGATGCCGGGAATTACAAAGAGATGATCGGACAAGCCGAAAAACTTCGAAAGGAAGGAACCGCCGTCAGTCTGGTTCCGTTAAGATAATATGAGCGATGAAAACAGATATCTGACCTTTGCCCTTGGCAAGGGCAGACTTGCGGAGAAGACCCTTGAACTCATGGAAGAGATAGGGATCACCTGCCGTGAGATGAAAAATAAAGAATCAAGAAAACTTATTTTTGTCAATGAAGATCTTAAGCTTAAGTTCTTTCTTGCCAAGGGTCCCGATGTGCCCACTTATGTGGAATACGGCGCCGCCGACATCGGTGTTGTGGGCAAGGATACCCTGCTTGAAGAAGGCCGTCGTGCCTATGAAGTACTGGATCTTGGCTTCGGAAAGTGCCGCATGTGTGTTTGCGGTCCCAAGGAAGCGGGAGATCTTTTAAAGAATCATAAGATGATCAGGGTCGCTACCAAGTACCCTGTTATTGCCAAGGATTACTTTTACCACCGAAAGCATCAGACCGTGGATATCATCAAATTAAACGGAAGCGTTGAGCTTGGACCCATTGTGGGGCTCTCCGATGTTATCGTTGATATTGTGGAAACCGGGACTACCTTAAGAGAAAACGGTCTTGAGGTTTTGGAAGAGATCTGTCCTCTTTCCGCAAGAATGATAGTAAATCAGGTCAGCATGCAGATGGAATCCAAGCGCATAAACGATATTATCTCAAGACTTAAAGAAGCTCTTCAAAAGAGAGCCTGAATTTAGATCGGAAAGGATTATCATGCGTAAAGTACAGTTAAACGAAACCAATAAAAAAGATATACTTACAGGCCTTTTAAAGCGCGGCACCGGTAACTACGGAAAATACGAAGAAACCGTTGCCGACATCCTTAAATCCGTCAGAGAAACGGGTGACGAAGCGGTATTTGAACTTACATTAAAGTTTGACGGATTTAAGCTTTCCAAAGATAACATTAAAGTTACCAAAGAAGAGATAAAAGAAGCATATGATGCGGTAGATCCCGAATATGTTGAAGTCATGAAAAGATCCGCCGCAAATATCAGGGCTTTTCACGAGAAACAGTTAAGACAGTCCTGGATAGACGTTAAACCCGACGGTTCGATTCTGGGGCAGCGTATAATCCCTGTGGAAAAAGCAGGCATCTATGTTCCGGGCGGTAAGGCAGCTTACCCTTCAAGCGTTCTTATGAACATAATCCCTGCCAAAGTTGCGGGTGTTGACCGCGTGATCATGACTACACCTCCTTCCAAAGAAGGAAAAGTAAATCCAGGTACGCTGGTGGCAGCCGATATTGCAGGTGCCGACGAGATCTACAAGGTTGGCGGAGCCCAGGCCATCGGAGCCCTTGCTTTCGGAACGGAGAGTATTCCCAAAGTGGATAAGATCACAGGCCCCGGAAATATCTTTGTTGCCCTTGCAAAGAAACAGGTATACGGCAACGTGGGTATCGATTCCCTGGCAGGTCCCAGTGAGATAGTGGTCCTTGCGGATGAGACCGCAACTCCCCGATATGTGGCCGCAGACCTTCTTTCCCAGGCAGAGCACGATGAGCTTGCCAGTGCTATCCTGGTTACCACAAGCGATGAACTTGCGGACAAAGTTTCCGCTGAAGTAGATAAGTTTTTGCTTAATCTTTCAAGAAGCGATATAATTAAAAAGTCCCTTGATAACTTCGGATACATCCTTGTTGCCAAGGATCTTGATGAGGCTGTGGATACCGTAAACAATATTGCGGGAGAGCACTTAGAGATCCTTACAAAGAATCCTTTTGAAGTCATGACACGCATAAGGAATGCAGGAGCCATTTTCCTCGGTGAATATTCTTCCGAACCTCTGGGAGACTATTTCGCAGGCCCCAACCACACCCTGCCCACCAACGGAACCGCACGTTTCTTTTCACCCTTAAGTGTTGATGATTTCATCAAGAAATCCAGTATTATTTCTTATTCCGAAGAAGGCTTACGTGCCGTACACAAGGACATCGAACTTTTTGCGACCAAAGAAGGACTTACGGCTCACGCAAATTCCATACGCGTAAGATTTGAATAAACCATATCGGAGGTTTTTATGTCCCGTTGTAAACTCATCGAAAGAGAGACCAAAGAAACCAATATCTCCATGCAGCTTGATCTTGACGGAGAGGGCAAATCTTCCGTAGACACAGGCATCGGCTTTATGGATCACATGCTTGCGGGTTTTGCAAAGCACGGGTTCTTTGACCTTAAAGTCAAAGCTACCGGTGATCTTAATGTGGACTGTCACCATCTGGTGGAAGATCTGGGCATAGTTCTGGGTATTGCCATCAAGGAAACCCTCGGGGACAAAGCGGGCATCAAGCGTTTCGGAAGCTTCATGCTTCCCATGGACGATGTGCTGGTGCTTTGTGCCATAGATCTTTCAGGCCGTCCCTATTTGAATTTTGAATGCGATTTTGCCACCGAAAGAGTGGGTTATCTTGAGACCCAGACCGTTAAGGAATTTTTCTATTCCGTTTCCTACAGCGCAGGCATGAATCTGCACATCAAAGTCCTTAACGGAAACAACGATCACCACAAGATCGAAGCCATGTTTAAGGCCTTTGCCAAAGCCCTGGACGAAGCAAGTTCCTTCGATCCCAGGATCAAAGACGTATTATCCACGAAAGGATCTTTATGAAAAAGAAACTGATCCCCTGCATATATCTTAAAAACGAAAAGGCAGTTGCGTTCTTTTCCGACAATACAATTGTTGAGAACAATCCCCTGGAACTCTGCCGCAGATTTTCCGAATACGGCGCCGACGAGCTTTTGATCTTCGATCTGTCCAAGGGCGATGAAGAACATGAAAGATCCCTTGACGTCATCAAGGAAATCTGTCAGAATATCAAAATCCCGGTTATCGGGGCAGGTAACGTAAACCGCATGGAGGATATCAAGAAACTGCTTTATGCAGGCTGCAAGAGAGCGGTGCTCAATTACTCCAAGCAAAGCAACATCGATATCACCAAAGAGGTTTCCGATAAGTTCGGCAAATCAAAGATCATCGCTTCCGTAAAGACATCGGAGGAATTTGAAGATAACAGAGAACTTATCGAGACCTACACAAAGACCGTTCTTATCCACGATATCAATATCTTAAGGAGCGAAGGCTTTGCAGACAGCAATATTGCATATATTTCCATCCTTCCCGAAGCTTCTCTTGATAAGATCATCGAACACTTAAGAGCAGACAGAGCCGAAGGTATCACCGGCGAAGTCATCAATGAAAACTACAAGGAATATAAGCAGATCAAGGAACTTGTGGGAAGTTACGACGTTCCCTTTTCTACCTTCAAGCTTAATTCCGACGGACTGATCCCCGTTATCACTCAGGATTTTAAGACCGGCGAGGTCCTTATGCTTGCCTATATGAACGAGGAGGCTTACGACAAGACCTTAAAGAGCGGCCTTATGACCTATTATTCAAGGAGCCGCAAAGAACTTTGGCTCAAGGGTGAGACAAGCGGAAATTACCAGCATTTAAAGAGTCTTTCCTATGACTGTGATGCGGATACCCTCCTTGCCAAAGTTGATCCTGACGGTCCCGCCTGTCATACCGGCGCCACATCCTGTTTCTTTAACGATGTGGTAACCTATGAGTTTGAAGAGAAAAACCCTCTCGAAGTGCTTAATGACGTATATTCCGTCATTGAGGATCGCAAAGTCCATCCCAAAGAAGGTTCCTACACCAATTACCTTTTTGACAAGGGAATTGACAAGATCCTTAAAAAGGTGGGAGAGGAAGCAACGGAGATCGTCATAGCCGCCAAGAATCCAAATGCTAGCGAGATAAAGTACGAGATCTCGGATTTTCTTTATCACGTAATGGTTTTAATGGTGGAAAAAGGCGTTACCTGGGATGAGATCATGACAGAACTTTCCAGACGTTGAGGTATTTATGCAGAATTTGGCATTGCCGGAAGAGGTGCTTTTAAGCATCGATAAGCCGGAGCGGTATATCGGCAACGAGATCAATGCCGTATACAAAGATAAAAACAATATTGCCGTCAGGTTTGCCATGTGCTTTCCTGATGTTTACGAAATCGGGATGTCACACCTTGGCATCGCGATTTTGTACGATATGTTCAATAAATTTGAGGATACCTGGTGCGAGCGTGTTTATTCACCCTGGCCGGATCTCGATAAGATCATGAGGGTAAGAAAGATCCCTCTTTTTACCATGGAATCTCAGGAGCCGGTCCGCAATATGGATTTTCTCGGTATAACCATCCAGTATGAGATGTGTTATACAAATATCCTTCAGATACTGGACCTTTCGGGCATACCCCTTCTTGCTTCGGAGCGTACCTGGGATGATCCCATAGTCATCGGCGGAGGACCCTGTACCTCAAACCCCGAGCCTCTTTATGCTTTCTTTGATATTTTCTATATAGGCGAAGGCGAGACCCGGTATCGAAGACTTTTGGACCTTTATAAGGAATGCCGGAGTAAAAATGTATCCAGACAGGATTTCCTTATTGAGGCAGCCAAGATCCCGGGACTTTACGTTCCTTCCTGTTATGAGACAGATTACAATGAAGACGGTACCATCAAGGAATTCAGACCCCTTCATGAAGGCGTTCCCGGGACCGTTTTAAAGGAACTGGTCAAGGATCTTGACGATACCTATTATCCCGAAAAACCTGTTGTTCCTTTTATCCGCGCCACTCAGGACAGGGTCGTGCTCGAGATCATGAGAGGCTGTATCAGAGGGTGCCGGTTCTGTCAGGCAGGACAGATCTACAGACCTGTCCGTGAAAGAAGCGTTGAGTTTCTGATGGACAAAGCCGAAAAGCTCATGAAGAACACGGGTTACGAGGAGATCTCCCTAAGTTCCCTTTCTTCTTCCGATTATTCCCATATTGAAGAGCTAATAGATTATCTGGTCAAGGACTGTACCGACAAAAAGATCAACATAGCCCTTCCGAGTCTAAGGATCGACAAATTTTCCGTTGATGCCATGAGCAAGGTACAGGACATCAAAAAATCAAGTCTTACCTTTGCTCCCGAGGCGGGTTCCCAGCGCATGCGTGACATAATAAACAAGGGTCTCACCAGGGATGATATCCTTAACGGGGCCATTTTGGCCTTTAAGGGGGGCTGGACCAGAGTTAAGCTGTATTTTATGCTTGGACTTCCTTTCGAGCAGGATGAGGATATTAGGGGCATTGCCGAGCTTGCCAACGACATAGCCGCAGCCTTTTACGAGACTGTGCCCAAGGATCAGCGTGTTAACGGTCGCGTGCAGATCGTTGCCAGCACAAGCTTCTTTGTTCCCAAGCCCTTTACGCCTTTTCAGTGGGCTCCTCAGAATACGGCCGAACAGTTCATTGACAAAGCAACGAAATGCAAGCGTTTCATATCCGAACAGCTGAACCAGAAGGTCATTAAATACAACTGGCACGAATCCGATGTGAGCATGCTGGAGGGAGTATTGGCCCGCGGCGACAGAAGACTTGCTCCCGTTATCCTTTCCGTATATAAAAAAGGCAATATCTTTGATGCCTGGAGCGAATACTATCACCACGACAACTGGCTTAAGGCCTTTGAAGAGTGCGGCGTGGACCCCACTTTTTATACCACCAGGGAGCGAAGTGATGATGAAATCTTCCCCTGGGATTTTATTGACTGCGGCGTAACAAAGAGACACCTTTTGAACGAATGGCACAAGGCACAGCAAGGTATTGTTACGGATAACTGTAAGGATAAGTGTTCGGGATGCGGATCCGCCAGATTTGACTGCGGTATCTGTGTCAGAAGATAGGATTTTAAATGAAAGTCAGGATCAAATTCACAAAATACGGTGTGGTTAAATACATAGGTCATCTGGATCTTATGAGATATTTCCAGAAGGCCTTCAGGCGCACCGATATACAGATGATCTACTCAAAGGGTTTTTCGCCCCATATGCTGATGTCCTTTGCTTCCCCTCTGGGTGTGGGTATCGAAGGATACGGCGAATACTTTGATGTGGAAGTGGCCGATTCCGAAGATTACACCCTCATCAAGGATAAGCTCAATGTCACCATGGCGGAAGGTATCGAGATCCTGGATGTTGTTCTTTTGCCCGAGGGTGCCGGTAATGCCATGGCCAGTGTGGAGGCTTCGGACTATGAACTGGAGTTTCACAAGGAAAATCCCCTTTCCGAAGAGCTGCTTGACAAATTTCTCAAAGCAGACAGTGTCATTTTTGTCAAAGAATTAAAGTCAGGTCCTTTACCCGTCAATGTCAAGGATCTGGTCTACGATATAAGACTGATAAAAGAAAACGTTCTTTTTGCAAGGGTAAATTCATCCTCGGCGGACAATTTAAGACCCGCGGCACTTCTTACGGCTCTTTTGTCCCTGGAAGGTAAAAATCTTGAAGATTATCCTTATCACACCCTTCGAAGGGAAATCTACAGAAAGAACGGATCCGGCGAACTTGTTCCCATGGGAGATGTAAATGACTGAACCGTCCAAGGCTGTCATAACGGAATATAACGGTGTTTCCACCTGCTTTTATTTTGAGAACGGTATCCTTACAGAGATCTTTTCCGATGATAAGAGCGAGATCCGCACAGGTGACATCTTTGTTGCAAAAGTAATGAACGTACGCCGTGACCTGAATACCGTTTTTGTGGATATAATGCCGGGAGTTTCCGGGTATCTTCCCTTTGACGAGATCATCGGTTACGACGGATCCACTGATATCGGCATAAAACAGGGGGATGAAATTCCTGTTCAGATCATTGCTCAGGCTCAGAAAAAGAAACCTTATAAGGTAACCGAAAAGACAAGTATCCACGGACTTTATTGTGTCGGTGTTTTCGACGATAAGAAGATCCACGTATCCTCAAAATTATCAAAGGCTGACAGGGAACGGCTTAAAGCATTGGCGGTTTCTTTAGATCCCAAAACCGGCATCATCCTTCGTACAAAATGTGCCACTGCACAGGAATCGGACATTGCTTCCGAAATTGTTCTTGTTTCCGATAAATTGCATGAGATCATGCAAAATGCTTCCTGTCGGACGGCATATTCAAGGATCTATGAAGCAAAACCTGCTTTTTACGAGAGGTTAGAAGAGCTTAAACCCGCACGGATCATAACCGATTCGGAAGATTCGTTAAAAGATTTAAGATCATATATTACCTGCTTGGAAATCGAATCATACAATGACAAGAGCATGCCTCTTTCCATCCTTTACGGGCTTTCTTCCAATTACGAGGAAAGTATTTCAAAGACAGTTCATTTAAAGTCCGGTGGTTTTCTCGTCATTGAGCCCACGGAAGCCATGACCGTCATCGATGTAAACAGCGGAAAGAACGATTCAAAAAGATCCAAAGAACAACTTGTGAGACAGACAAATCTCGAAGCTGCCCGGGAGATCTTCAGACAGATCCGATTAAGGAATCTTTCGGGTATCATCATAGTGGATTTTATCAATTCGGAATCCTCCGAATGTGAAGAAGAGCTTAAAAGCCTCATGAAGGAGCTTGCTTTAAAGGATCCGGTAAAGACCTCCTTTATAGATATTACGAAACTTGGACTTGCGGAGATCACCAGGCAAAAGAAATACGTATCATTTAAAGAAATTTGTTGACAAAGCCGGAACTTATTGCTATTATGTCAGAGTATGCCGCATAACTAGGTATAAGTGTGCCCAGGCGCCACCAAAGTTAGCGAGTAAAAACCGATTTTCGGTTTGGATTAGGAGGAAAACAGACTATGTACGCTATTATTGCAACCGGCGGAAAACAGTACAAGGTTTCCGAGGGCGATGTTATCCGTGTTGAGAAACTCGAGGCTGAAGCAGGCAGCGAGGTTACTTTCGATACCGTACTTGCAGTAAGCGCTGACAAGTTCAAGGCAGGCAAGGACGTTGCAGGTGCAACCGTAACCGCTACCGTTATGGAGCAGGGCCGCGCTAAGAAGGTTATCGTTTACAAGTACAAGAGAAAAAGCGGATATCACAAAAAGAACGGTCATAGACAAGCATACACGCAGGTTAAGATTGACAAGATCAACGCGTAATTACGGTGTTATATGACGACAGTCACCTTACTTAAAGATCAACAGGACAGGTTTTACGGTTTTGAAGCAGCGGGCCATGCAGGATTTGGCAGATACGGTCGCGACATTGTATGTGCGGCGGTTTCCGTTCTTCTTATAAATACCGCAAATTCCCTTGAGGAATTACTTTCAAAGAAAGTATCTTCCTTTCAGGATGCCAAAGCCGGTATCCTTGAGATCAGGGTGACGGATTATGATGATCCCGAAGTGCAGCTTTTATTTAGATCTCTTGAACTGGGACTTAAAGAAATTGCAGGGGAGCATCCGAAAAATTTAAATTTGACAAATAGGAGGTGTAACCCATGATCAGAATGAACCTTCAATTTTTCGCTCATAAAAAGGGAGTCGGCTCCACAAAGAATGGCAGAGACTCCGAATCCAAGAGACTTGGTGCGAAAAGAGCTGACGGTCAGTTCGCTACAGCAGGAAGTATTATTTTCAGACAGCGCGGAACCAAGATTCATCCCGGCGTTAACGTAGGCCGTGGCGGTGATGACACATTGTTTGCTAAGGTTTCCGGTATCGTTCGTTTTGAAAGAGTCGGAAAAGACAGGAAACAGGCTTCCGTTTATCCTGTAGAGGACAAATAAGTTTTGTACGTCAAAGGGTTTCGTATCATTGATACGAGCCCTTTTTTCATTTTATTTTAGGAGTTTTCATGTTTGCAGACAGAGCAAAGATAGTTATCAGAAGCGGTAAAGGCGGAGACGGACATGTTTCTTTCAGACGTGAGAAATATGTTCCCGACGGAGGTCCCGACGGAGGAGACGGCGGAGACGGCGGAAGTGTCATCTTCGAAGTCGATGAGGGACTGAACACTCTCACCGATTATCGCTATATTAGAAAATACAGTGCCGAGGACGGTGAACCCGGAGGCAAAAAAAACTGCCGCGGAAAAAACGGTAATGACATTGTTTTAAAGGTTCCCGAAGGCACCATCGTCAAGGACGAAGCCACCGGAAAGATACTTCTTGATATGTCCGGGGACAACAAACGGGTTCTTTTTCTTGAAGGCGGCAGAGGCGGCATAGGTAACCAGCATTTCGCCACCAGCACCATGCAGGCGCCCAAGTATGCAAAGCCCGGCCAGCCCGCCAAAGAGCTCAACGTTATACTTGAACTTAAATGTATTGCCGATGTAGGTCTTGTTGGTTTCCCCAATGTTGGAAAATCCACTCTGTTGTCCGTGATCTCCAATGCAAAGCCCAAGATAGCAAACTATCATTTTACGACCCTTCAGCCCAATCTCGGTGTGGTGGATATGGACGGCGTGGGCGGTTTTGTTGTTGCCGATATTCCCGGTCTTGTTGAAGGTGCCAGCGAAGGTGTGGGCCTCGGTCTTGATTTTCTTCGTCACATCGAAAGGACCCGTGTTCTTGTTCATGTTATCGACGGAGCCGGCGTTGAAGGCCGTGACCCGGTGGAAGATATCTATACGATCAACAATGAACTTAAGAAATACGGTTCCGATGTAGCCAACAAGCCTCAGGTTATCGTTGCCAACAAAATGGACGTCTGTGAAGATCCCGAAGGCATACTTGATAGACTTAAAAAGGAATTTCTGCCCCAGGGTTACGAGATATTTGAAATATCCGCAGCAACCGGCAAGGGTGTTAAGGAGCTTATCTTACATATTTACGAGCTTCTTTCCAAATTTCCCAAGAAGACCGTTGTATTCGAACCCGAAATGGTTCCCGAATTTGCCGGACTTTACAGCGATGAGCCTTTCACCGTCACTTATGACGACAAGGAAAAAGCATATATCGTTGAGGGCCCCAGGATTGAAAAGATGCTTGGTTATACCAATCTCGATTCCGAAAAGGGCTTTACTTTCTTCCAGCAATTCCTTAAGGATAACGGAATTCTCGATAAACTTGAAGAACTTGGGATCAATGAAGGCGATACC
>JAEEGT010000003.1 GCA_016280465.1 Lachnospiraceae bacterium
CTATGCCCTCCTTGCAACGCCTAAGGTTTCGGTGATCATTCCCAACAAGGACCACAGGGCAGATCTTGAACGCTGCATAAACTCCATAACCGAGCGCTCCACTTATCCCGATTATGAGATCGTTGTTGTGGAGAACAACAGCGAGACCGAAGAGATCCGCGAATACTACGACGAACTCAAAAAAGATGCCCGCATCAAAGTGGTTGAGTTCAAAGGCGAATTTAATTATTCCGCCGTCAATAATCTGGGTGTAAGAGAAAGCACGGGAGAGTACGTTATCCTTCTTAATAACGATACGGAAGTCATCACCTACTCCTGGATCGAGGAACTGCTCATGTATGCGCAGCGTCCCGATGTGGGAGCCGTGGGAGCCAAGCTTCTTTATCCCGACAGGACCATACAGCATGCGGGTGTGGTACTTGGTCTCGGAGCCCACAGGGCAGCAGGCCATATCATGGCTCTTCAGAACTATGAAAGCGTTGGATACATGGGCAAGCTCTGTTACGCCCAGAATATTTCTGCCGTTACCGGAGCCTGCCTCATGGTATCGAGGAAAAAGTACGACGAGGTGGGAGGCCTTAACGAAGACCTTAAGATCTGCCTTAATGACGTGGATCTTTGCCTTAAACTCAGAGAAAAGGGATACCTTAACATATTTACGCCCTTCAGCGAGCTTTTCCACTATGAGTCCCAGTCCCGGGGACTTGACAATGACCCTGCCAAGGCTGCCCGCTACGACAGTGAGGTCGCGGTCTTCAAAAAGCGCTGGCAGGCCGTACTGGATGCAGGAGACCCTTACTATAATCCCAATGTTTCCCTGGATCACAATGATTACACCATAAAGCCTCTGGAGAATTCTTAAGCCCCATCTTAAGAAAACCTTAAATTGATTTAACCAATCTTTGGGTATAGGATAAGAATGGTTTGTTTTAGAGATTTAAGGCTTTATTTTGGAGGATTTTATGGCTGCAATGCAGAAAAAGAAAAAGAACCCCATAGGCAAGATCATCCTGTTTATCGTAGAACTTTTGCTTCTTGCCGGACTTCTTGTGGTTCTTTGGGTAGTACTTAAAGCTACCGATGAGAATGAGGGTGTGGACCGTATCACCATCTCGGAAGATGTTATCAGAGTCGAGATGAATGAGACCGTTCAGGAGAATGAGACCATGAAGGGCTATCGGAACATAGCACTTTTCGGTGTAGACTCCAGAGCGGGATATCTTAAGACCAATACACGTTCCGACTCCATCATGATCGCTTCCGTAAACCTTGAGACCAAGGAAGTCAAGCTTGTATCCGTATACAGAGATACCTACCTTGATGTTCAGAAGCAGAGCGGCGAATACTACTTTAATAAATGTAACAGTGCCTACGCATTCGGCGGAGCCGAGCAGGCAATCAGGATGTTGAACAAGAACCTGGATATGGACATCACGGACTTTGTTACCATCGGTTTTGAAGGTCTTCGTGATGTTATCGATGCTCTCGGCGGTGTTTACATCGAGGTTGACGATGCGGAGATCAAACACATAAACAACTACCAGCGTGACATGGTAGAGGAACTTGAGTCTGTTACCGAATATACACCCGTTACCGAGACCGGATATCAGCTTTTAAACGGACTTCAGGCTACAGCTTACTGCCGTATCCGTTACACCGCAGGCTCCGATTTCAAGCGTACCGAAAGACAGCGTGAAGTCTTAAAGGCTTGTCTTGATACAGCAAAGACCGCAAGCCCTTCAGCACTTTTAAAGATCTGTAACAACGTATTCAGCGAAGTATACACTTCTCTGGACCTTCAGGAGATCTTAGACCTTCTCGGAGGCATTACCGAGTACAACATTGTTGACGAAGGCGGATTCCCCCGCAAGACAGATCTTAAGACCGGTAAATTCGGTTCCGCAGGTGACTGCATCATGCCCATCGCTCTTGAGGACAGTGTGGCATGGCTTCACGAATTCCTTTTCGGCGAGAAGAATTACCAGGTTTCCGATGTTGTTGCCTCATACGGTCAGTATGTTCGTGATTTTGTGGCTGCAAACTCCAAAACGGTTGAATCCTCCGATGATTTCCCCACGGAATGATGGGACAATAAATACGACTTCGAAAGGGACCGGGGTTTTCCGCGGTCCCTTCGCTATATAGGAGAGAATATGTCAATAGATCTGATCATCATGACTTACAAACCCGACAAGACCTTTCTTCGCCAGGTGGAAGAAATGGTTTCCCAGACTGTCCCTGTGGATCGGGTGATCATCTTTAACAAGGAAGAGAAATATTTCGATCGCCTTCTTTTTACCACCAAATTCATGGATGAGCACAAGAATCTGGAGGTGCATCACCAGTCCGCCAGAGAGTACGACTGCGGCAAAAGCAGAAATATGGCCGCAAAGCTGTCTTCGGCGGATTACATCATCTTTATGGATCAGGGAGTAATCCCTCAGGTGAAGGACCTTATAAGCGAACTTCAGAAACCTTTTCTTAAGGACGATAAGGTCTGCATGTCCTATGCAAGGCTGATCCCCGAAGGAGAACTGGGAGAGGGTGAAAAGCACATCTACAGCCATTTCTTTTCCGAAGAATCCGTCATAAAGTCTTCAAAAGATGAGGAGACCATGGGCTGGAAAGCCTACTTTGCCTCCAATGCCTGCGCAATGTATAAAAGGGATACTTTCAGCGAACTGGGCGGTTTTCTGAATCATGTTATCTGCAACGAAGACATGCTTTTTGCTGCCAAGGCCATCAAGGAAGGATATAAGGTAGCCTATGTTTCCGAAGCGGTTGCCATAAAGAACTCTTCCGGCAATGAGGGAACCCCCTTCGGCTTTTCCTTTGATTTTGCGGTCTCCCTGGTGAAACACCCGGAACTTTTCAATGTTGAAGAGATTTTTGCCGAGCTTAAACGGTGCACAAAGAATGCTCTTGCGGCATCCAAAAGATCCGATTCCCTTACGGCACGCAAGTTTAAATCCGTGGCATCGGAAAGGATAAAGGGCTTCAAAAAGGGAAGAGCCTTCAGGCATCTTAACAGGAGTAAGCTCCATAAGCTTTCGGCAAACCGCGAGTACTGGCGGGCCGACGAACTCCTGCGGGACAGGAGCGCCGTGGATTCAAGACAGGGTTACGGCCGCAGCGAAGAAGAAATGAAGATGCTTCAGGGTAACAAGATAAAAACTCATAAGTGGGAATAGGATTTCATAATTTTTATATTTTTTGAACACAATTACGTCACAATTTGATCTTATGATGTACCCATAAAAGATAAAGAGCATCGGACGAGGGTCCGGTCTTACATATCAACAATATGGGAGGTAACATACCATGGACGAAGAAAAATACACGTACAATGAGAACACATATACCCAAAGAAATTACGGCGACGGCAATCCGGCTGTCAATCCTTACGCCACCGTTCAGCCCGTTAAGGTAAAGAAACCGAAAAAGCAGCATAAGTTCTTTAAAAAGGCCATGGCTG
Organism: Lachnospiraceae bacterium; assembly: GCA_016280465.1. Taxonomy (GTDB): domain Bacteria; phylum Bacillota; class Clostridia; order Lachnospirales; family Lachnospiraceae; genus UBA1258. The sequence continues at coordinate 3,476 of JAEEGT010000003.1, forward strand.
CAATCTGTCTGGGAGGACTTTTCGGAAGCTGTGCCGCAGGTGCTTTTTACGGCATTACGGAACTGGCGGGCAATCCTTATTCCATAGTCTCAAACAAGGACGGCAGCTCTTCCGAAGTTGAGGAACTGAAGCAGACCGTTTCAAGCCTCGAGACCGCACTCCTTAAGAATAATAACGAGAACGTGGACGTTCAGAGAGCCACCATGGTGGCAACTGACGTTACCGATGTTGTAGACAAGGTCATGCCTTCAATGGTAGCCGTTACCAATCAGTATGAAGCCATCACCAATTACTGGGGACGCAGCTACGTACAGGATGCTGAAGCCAGCGGATCAGGCATCATCGTAGGCGAGAGCGACACCGAGTTCTTTATCGCCACCAACCATCACGTTATCGATTCCGCCAAGACCCTTACGGTGCAGTTCGTTGACGGCACCACCGCTTCGGCCTACGTTAAGGGTTCCGATGCCGACATAGATATAGCAGTCATCGCAGTAAAGAAAGCGGATCTTTCCGCAGCCACCATCAAGGCGGTGACAGTTGCTGAAATGGGTGATTCCGACAGCCTTAATATCGGTGAACCTGCCATTGCCATCGGTAATGCTCTCGGTTACGGTCAGTCCGTTACCACAGGTGTCATCAGCGCGGTAAACCGTAAGATCGAAGATTCCGAGTACTCTGCAGATGGTCTTATCCAGACCAGTGCAGCCATCAACCCCGGTAACTCCGGCGGTGCACTCTTAAATACCTTCGGTCAGGTCATCGGTATCAACTCTTCAAAGATCGGCGGTTCCACCATCGAAGGAATGGGCTTTGCAATCCCCATCAATGCCGTTAAGGACCTGATCTCCGAATACTCTTTAAGGGAGACCAAAGAAAGAGTCAGCGAGGAAAACCGCGGATATCTCGGCATCGAAGGTACCTATGACGATTATTCCACCATGGGATATCCCAAGGGAGCCTTTGTTGTGAAGGTTACCGAAGGTTCCGCAGCGGAAGCCGCAGGCATCTATTTCGGTGACACCATCACCAAGTTTGACGGCCAGACGGTAACAGGCTTTGAAGGACTCAGAGATATCATGAGTTACTACAAAGTGGGCGATACGGTTGATGTTACTCTTCAGAGGAACGTTAACGGTAAGTTCGAAGAGATAACGGTTTCCGTTACCCTAGGCAAGCGCCCCGCAGCCGAAGACTGATACATAAAACAGCTTATATCACATTAATCTTACATCTCTCACCCAAGGAACCTACCCGGTATAAAAGTACCGGGCAGGTTCTTTTTGATTTGTAATAAATAGGTTGAAAAACAGGCAGAATGAATTTATAATACTCTGTGGTTTTTATGCACTAATATATGTGTTCGGGAGCGAAGATCAAATTCGCTCTTACGAAAGGAGTTTCATATGAAATGGAATAACAAATGGATCCGTGCTGCCATTCCCGCACTTTTACTTCACTGCAGCATCGGTACCGTATACTGCTGGTCAACCTTTTCACAGGAGATCGCGGACTATGTCGGTGCCACCAAGTCAGCTACGGAATGGGCATTCTCCCTGGCTATCTTCTTCCTGGGTATGTCCGCAGCATTTCTTGGCGATGTGGTAGAGAAGGATATTCACAAATCCTCCCTCATCGCGACCATCTGCTTTACTGCCGGCATGGTAGGAACAGGATTTGCCATCATGCTCAAATCCCTTCCTCTTATCTTTATCTGTTACGGTTGTGTAATGGGTATCGGTCTCGGAACCGGATATCTTTCACCCGTTAAGACCCTTATGCTTTGGTTCAAGGACCGCAAAGGTCTTGCCACAGGTCTTGCGGTTGCGGGCTTTGGTCTTGCCAAGGCTATCGCCAGCCCCATCATGCAGAAGATCCTTAAGGCATTTGACAACAACCCCGCTCCCATGTTCTTTATCATGGGTGGTATCTACTGTGTAATGATGTTTGTGGGACACCTTCTTTTGAGAAAGCCCGCAGATTGGGTTGAGAGCCATGAAAAGGGCGGTATCGGTGAGTTCTTCAAGACTCTCGGAAGCAACTTTAAGACAGCTTTCGGAAACAAGACCTTTATCGGTATCTGGCTTATGTTCTATATTAACATTGCCTGCGGTCTTGCACTTATCTCCCAGGAGAAGATGATCTTCAAGGCTATCGGTCTTTCCGTAGAAGTTGCGGCTGCTCTTGCCAGCGTTACCGCAATTGCCAACGCTGCGGGCCGTCTCGGTTTCTCCGCATGGGCAGATACCTTCAAGGATCGTAACACCATTTACAAGCTTATCTTCATCCTTTCCATCGCATTTACCGGAGCCACCATCGTTACCAAGGGTATCGTAAACGGTGCCGCAGTGCCTGTACTTGCTATCCTTTGCGTAGCTCTCCTTATCATGGTCAATGCAGGATACGGCGGAGGATTTTCAAATGTTCCCACCCTTCTTTCCGATCACTTCGGCATGAAGTCCATTTCAGCGGTTCACGGCATGTGCTTATCCGCATGGGCTATCGCCGGACTTACCGGTAACCAGGTAGCAACCCTTATCGTTAACAAGGTTGGCGAGTTCAAGGAGATCACTCTTTCAAACGGATCCACCGCAATGGTTAACCCCGAAGGCTACCAGACCGTGCTTTATCTTACCTGCGCGCTTTATGCCGTAGCTCTCATCATTTCCTTTGTGATGATCCCCAGGGTCAATAACAAGGAAAAGAAAAACTAAAGCATCAATATAAGTAAAGGACCCGTTGCCGTTCGCGGATTTCCGCGGACGGCAAGCCGGGTATAACAGAAAAATATGGATAATTACGATGAAAAGCTTGATGGTGTTGTGGGAGGCGAAGCTGATATCTTCAACAACGAAGTCAGGCTTTTTTTAAAGGTTTTTGCAATAACGTTCATAATTTGTGCCCTCATTGCCTCAGGCTGGTGGTACGGCAGTGAAAACAAGTCCGCCATTTCGAAGGGTAAGTTTTTTACTTCAAAGCGTGAGGAGGTTACCGAGACCTTTGCGGCAGTAAAGGCTTCCCACGATAAGATCGTCGAGTGGAACAAACTCTATGATGAAGGCAGGTACGACGAACTCGAAACTGTAGTGAATGAAAATCGTGACGGATACAGCTACTACTGGAAGCACTATGAATTAATTTCCATGATCACAGATCTTAACAATACGGATGAGATCCTGGAGCGACTGGCCGAAGGAAAGGGAACAACCTACAGATACACCAATCTGCTGTATACCCTTGTGAAGGTGCGTTACTCCCTTACGGATAAGAATTCAAGCCTCGACAGCGAAGAAAAGACCGTTCTTACGGACCTGATGGGAGACAGAGAGGCCCGGTCCCTTGCGGCCATTCCCATGTCCGCTGAGGACTTTGATGCCCTGTATGCAAAAGCAACCGCGGAAGGATATATGTCCTATTCGGTGATCAGCAATTATGCGGAAGAAAGGTGGGCTGAGTGATGGTCAACAGACGAAATATAAGGATAGCCGCTTCCGTCATAACGGTGATCTTTCTTATTGCCCTTGTGCTTCTTTTTGCCTACTCGGACGATATTTCTTATAAGGTATACAAGCAGAAGAGCTACGATAACACCGTACTTTACATTTCCGATATCCAGGAAGCCATTGCGGAGGAAAATTTTCTTGAGGTGTCAAGGATCGCCTACGGTCACGATATAAGTTTAAGCTGGAATGAGGATACGGAAAATTTCAGATATGCGGTCTATGCCTCGAACAGTTATGCCGATCTTTTTTCTTATGTAATGAGGATAGCGGCAAGCGACAGCTTCACCTATTCAAGCTACACACCTACTTCCATGGCGGACAACCTTCGGCAACTGTTTAAGTATTCTGACGAAGGCAGGAACAGAAACCCGGAATATGCCCATTTCTTCGACGCCATGGAGAAGTCTGCGGCATATATGCTGAGGACCTGGCTTTACATCCTTGATGATGTGGATACCCTCAAGGGATACTCCGAGGGTCAGTTAAAAGTTTTGATGGAGGAGGCCTACGATGAAGCAGCAAAGAGATAAAAATGTAAGCAAACTCGCGGTCTTTCTCGGGATCATCTGGGGCGTGATGCTGGTTTGCTTTACGGGTCTGTATTATAAGATAACCCACTACGACAGAAGTCCCTACGTTGGCAAGCCTTCCTATCTTGCATCCGAGGTCATCGCCGAAGAATACGGCGGGCTGTATGAACGCGTGGACAGTCTTATTCGAAACGGTATGGACCCCGAGGAACATCCCGAATACGATGAACTCGTGGCACTTCACGACTATGTGGAGAACTGTGCTTTTTACGTGATGTACAGTGTAAACGGCGTGGAAGATAAAAAAGCAAAATATATGGATGCCCTGAAGGAAGCACGGAGCCGGATGGGAGACCTTGAATTTGCCGCAGATGAGATAACACATCTTCTGTGCAAATAATAAAGAAGACCGCTTGGTTTACAAGCGGTCTTTGTGTTTGCGGGTTTGTTCCGTAAAAAACCTGCGGTCGGGATCAGGCCTGTGCCGAGATCCTGGGTACCGGAGCATCGGTCCTAAGCTCTATGACGGGGCCTCCGGTGCCGTTTATGTATTCGGCGGTGATGGTCACCTTGCCGATGTTCTTATCCTTGGGTATCTCATACATGATATCCAGCATGAATTCCTCGATGATGGCCCGAAGGGCTCTTGCCCCCGTGTCACGCTCCATGGCCTTTTCCGCAATGGCGGAAAGAGCATCGTCCGAAAACTCAAGCTTTACTTCGTCAAGTTCCAGCAGCTTCTGGTACTGTTTAAGGATGGCATTCTTGGGCTCCTTAAGGATCTGTACCAGCATATCCTTGTCAAGGATCTCCATGGGACACAGAACAGGGAGACGTCCCACAAACTCGGGGATCATGCCGAATTTCTTGATATCCTCCACGGTAACATGGCTCAGGATATTCTTTTCTTTATCCCATTTGTCTTTAAGCTCGGCATTGAATCCGATGGAGGTTTTCTTGTTGAGTCTCTGCTTGACGATCTCTTCAAGATCGGGGAAAGCACCGCCGCAGATAAAAAGTATATTTCTTGTGTTGACCGTGGCAAGGGGAACCATTGCATTCTTGGAATTTGCCCCCACGGGTACTTCGACCTCGGAGCCCTCCAGGAGCTTGAGCATTCCCTGCTGTACGGATTCGCCGCTTACGTCACGGGAGGTGGTCTCTTTCTTTTTCGCGATCTTGTCTATCTCATCGATGAAGATGATGCCTCGCTCCGCACGCTCCACATCATTGTCGGCGGCAGCCAGGAGCTTGCTCACTACGGATTCGATATCGTCGCCGATGTAGCCGGCTTCTGTAAGGGAGGTGGCATCGGCAATGGCAAGGGGCACATCCAGAAGTTTGGCCAGGGTCTTAACAAGGTAGGTCTTACCGGAACCTGTGGGACCGATCATCAGGATGTTGGATTTTTCAATCTCGATCTCATCCATGGTGCCGGTGGCAACTCTTTTATAGTGGTTGTATACGGCAACGGAGATGATCTTCTTGGCCTGTTCCTGACCGATGACATATTCATCAAGCTTTTCCTTGATCTTGTGGGGAGGGAGCACATTCTTGAGGTCAATGGGCTCAAGGGGCTTTTTCTTTTTCTTTGGTTTGCTCCGTCCGGGGAAGCCTTCCTGAAGGTCAGCAAGATTTAAGAAACTTATATTGGGGAAACCTCCGGCATAGTAACGGCGGGGACCTTTTTGGTCTTTGTCGTCGCTTTCGGTCTCATCGTCATCGGAACCTTCCGAAGCGGTATTTTCTTTGTTTGGTTCTACTTCGCGGTATCTGTTGTCGTCGGACTCCTCCCCGGATTTTTGTGATACGGCGCCGGCAGGGTCTGTCGGAGCACCGAAGGGAGGCATGCCCTCAGTGGGAAACATACCGGGATTAAGCTTCGAAGCTATATTCATGCTCTCAGCCATGTCTATGGTCTTTTGCAGGCAGTCGGGGCACACGCACATGTTGCCGGGGAGCTTTATGAGGGTTCCCGCTTTGCTTTCGGGGCGTCTGCAGACCACGCATATATTTTCAAAATCTTCGCTCATGGGATCTGTTACCTTTCTTTGGCACCTTTATGGTGATTTTCATTATATAAGAAGAAAAGATCCGAAACAAGAAAAAATGCATAAACAAAATTATAATAATTGCTAAACTACGGGGGATATGGTAACATTTTTCTGTCGCAGAGGTGCCCTGCGGGAACCTGTGGCGAACAGACATTAAATAAACCCGGAGGTCTTATATATGAAGGAATATGCTCCCGTTAAGGAAGGAAAAGTCCGCGAGATATATGATGTGGGCGAGAATCTCATTCTTGTTGCCACGGACAGGATAAGCTGCTTTGACGTTATCCTTAAGAACACAGTTACCGATAAAGGACGGGTCCTTACCCAGATGTCCAAATTCTGGTTCGATCTTACAGAGGATATCATCAAAAACCATATGGTATCGGTGGATGTCAACGACATGCCCGAGTTTTTCAGGACCGAGCACTTTAAGGGCCGCTCGATGCTTGTAAAGAAACTCAACATGCTCCCCGTTGAATGTATCGTTCGCGGATACATCACCGGAAGCGGCTATGCAAGCTACGTAAAGAACGGTACCGTTTGCGGGATCAAACTTCCCGAGGGCTTAAAGGAATCCGATAAGCTTCCCGAGCCCATCTACACACCTTCCACCAAGGCTGAGATCGGTGACCACGATGAGAACATTTCCTTTGAACAGAGCATCGACTATCTTGAGAAGAGATTCCCCGGCAAAGGCAAAGAATATGCGGAGAAGCTTCGTGACGCTTCCATCGCACTTTATAAGAAATGTGCGGATTACGCTCTTTCAAAGGGCATCATAATCGCCGACACCAAGTTTGAGTTCGGACTTGATGAGAACGGCAACATGGTGGTGGGCGACGAAATGCTCACTCCCGACAGTTCCAGATTCTGGCCTGCCGACGAATACGAACCGGGCCACTCGGAACCTTCCTTTGACAAACAGTTCGCAAGAGACTGGCTCAAGGCCAATGAAGGCCATGACTGGAAGCTTCCCGAGGAAGTTGTGGAAAAGACCATCGCAAAGTACAGACAGGCATACAGGCTTCTTACCGGAAAGGATTTATAATACCCTATGAAACTTGGGGAAATAACATCGGACTATGAGATCGGAATAACCGTTGTTCACAAAGGCACCAGGGCTGCTTTTACCAGCAAGCCCGCCTTTGCCGAAGGGGATACTCTGTACGTTTATCCCTTTATGCACGGTAAGACCATGCTTTCCTTTGCTATTTCCCAGGATACAAAGATCGAGATGACCGCTTTCAAGGAAAAAGAAATTCCTTTCTACTGGAGGGCGGTATGGATCACCAAGGGAGAAAGAAACGGCCGTGCTTACCATGTGATCCACAGCAAGTTCGACGGAGCCCATGTCAATCGGCGAAGCTCCCTGAGAGTTCAGGTGGGAACCTACGGCTCGGTCACCGATATAATCGGAGGCAAGCCGGTGGAGGTAAGGATCCGCGACATAAGCGCCACGGGGATCGGTTTCTTTTTACCGGTGACACCGAACTTAAGATTTGCCAGAGGCTCCAGGGTCAGGGTCATGTATTCGGATCCGGAGAGTAATTACAAGGTAGATGTTTTTGCCAGGGTGGTAAGGGTCCAGACCAGGAAGGATCAGCTCCTCTACGGATGTGCTTTTACCAGGGTCTACACCGAGATCGCCAGATATATAGCCGCCAAACAGTATCGAAAACGGCTGAATGCGAGATAAATCAAATAAAAATGTTGACAATGCATTTTTACGTGCGTATAATGTGAGAGCGTGCGTGAAAATGCATTCTTTTTTTCGGTGCGCAAAATTATAGAAAGGAAAAGGTGAAACAGAATGCCGACATTTAACCAGTTAGTTAGAAAGGGTCGTGAGACCAAGGTTACCAAGTCCACAGCTCCCGCTCTTCAGAAGGGTTACAACTCTCTTCACAAGAAGGCTACGGATTCCGCAGCTCCCCAGAAGCGTGGCGTATGTACCGCAGTTAAGACCAAGACCCCTAAGAAGCCTAACTCGGCGCTCCGTAAGATCGCGAGAGTACGTCTTTCCAACGGAATCGAAGTAACATCCTACATTCCCGGTGAAGGCCACAATCTTCAGGAGCACAGTGTTGTATTGGTCCGCGGCGGAAGAGTTAAAGACCTTCCCGGTACAAGATACCACATCATCAG
>JAEEGT010000157.1 GCA_016280465.1 Lachnospiraceae bacterium
TAAAGTAAATGGCATTAAGCACCGTGCTGACGGCAAGTACTATCATGGTGGGAAGCATCTTGCCGCTTGTCTCCACCGCCGCATCCATAAACAGGATCTTGCTGATAAAGCCCGAAAACAGTGGAATACCCACCATGGAAAGGGAACCTGCCGCGAATCCCAGGCCCGCAAATTTATTTCTGAAGGCAGAGCCCGTAAGATCGCTGAATTTTCGGCTGGTGTTGGAGGTATCCGTAAGTCCGATGGCAGAAATAAAGAGCATGGATTTTGTGGCACCGTGGGAAAGGATCTGGAAAACCGCCGCGATCATTCCGGCCTTTGTCCCCAGGCTCAGGCCAAGGTAAATATATCCGATCTGGGCCACGGAGGAGTAGGCCACCATTCTTCTTATGTCCTTTTCCCTCATGGCGTTAACACTTCCGAAAACAATACCGCAGCAGGCGAATACAAAGAGCACATTCAGAAGTCTTGTATCCTTAAGCACCTCGAAACCGATGACACGGTATACGATCTTTATCAGCAGGAAGATATACCCCTTGGAAACCAGGCTCGACAGTATGGCTGCACTTGATATGGTGGCATATCCGTAAGCATCCGGCAGCCAGGCATGGAAGGGAAACAGCGCGCTCTTCACGGAAAGACCCACGATAAGGAACGCAATGGCAACCAGCAACGGTTCTCTGTATTCTCCCGAAGCGTAGATCAGCGCAACGCTTTCCTTGATATTGCTCATGAGCAAGTGTCCCGTCAGATCGTAGAGCATACAGATCCCCACAAGGAAAAGACCGGAACCGAGAAGGCTCATGATCATATACCGAATGGCTGCCACAAGGGTACGCCCGATCTGTCTTATCATTATGAGGCCGCAGGCGGAAATGGTATTGATCTCCACGAAAACATAAGCGGTAAACAGGTCGTTGGTATACACAAGGGCGATCAGGGAACAGAGCATCAGGTTGACCAGGATATAGTAAAGGTTATACTTTGTGTCCTCCACCTCTTCCAGCAGTTTCTTTCTCCCGCCGTTCATGGACATGAGCATGATCAGGCAAAAGAAAAATCCCATTCCGCCTTCAAGCACTCCGCCCCGGACTTCATTGCCCCAGGGTGCGGGAACATGACCCATGATATATACAAAGCTTCCGTTTTGGATACAGTAGATCATCACGGACAGAGAAAGAAAACCGCACACGGTAATAAGGCAGGTATTGACCCACTTGGCGGCCCTGCCCTTTAAAAGCATGCTGCCCGATGAAGAGATCAGGCACAGTATGATGGAAAACAAAGGAAAATTCTGAACGAAATCCCGCATCACATACCCTCCTTCTTAAGGAGTCTGGAGATCTCATCAAGATCGAGAGTATGGTATCTGGCGTAAAGTCTTATGGTAAGTGCCAGCATGAGAGCGGTAACGGATACGGAGACCACTATACCCGTGAGCACCAGTCCGCTGGGTATGGGATTGATGTACTTTTCCGCCGATGTGACACCGTCAGTGATGATGGGCGCCACTCTTCCGCGAATATAGCCTTTAAGAGCCAGAAACAGATACACGGCGGTATCCATGATATTCAATCCGATTATCTTCTTTATGAGGTTTTTATGAAGCAGCAGATCGGAAAACCCGATGGCGAATATGATCATAGCCACTGCTTCGGCATAATTGGTGATAAGATTTCCGCCCATTAAAAACCTCCCTTCCTGAACAGTGCATAGAAAGAGTACATGGTGCAGGCAACCACACATCCTACCGCAATATCAAGGGGCAGGATGAGCCCGGCACTTAAGATATGACCCGCGATACCCTTTGAGATATGGCTGTTCAGCCCGTTGGCACCGCAGAAGAAAGCATAGCACTTTGCCAGTGCGTAAAAAGCAAGGGCGCAGAAACTGATACGAGTGTAGACCTTCTCGGTGAAGAACTTCTCCGTCCGTTCAAAACCGTAAGCATTAAGATACAGCATCAAAGCCGCGCCAATAATGGCACCGCCGGAAAAGCCTCCTCCCGGAGAAAGATGTCCGTTTAACACCACATATATTCCGAAAAGCATGATGACAGGCACAAGAAGGATAGCCACCTTCTGAAGCACCGCATCGTGGTGGGGTTCGTACATGGTGTCATCTTCAAGGTCCAGCATGCCCAGTCGGTTTTTGTTCTTACTCTCTCTGTCCACTCTGAGAAGTACCATTACAGCCACTGCCGCAACAAAAAGCACGTGGGATTCTCCCAGTGTATCAAAGGCACGGTAATCAAGGATCATACCCGCTACCGCATTGACGGCTCCCGTTTCCTCAAGTCCCTTTTCGAGATACCTTGCGGAAACCTCGTTGTTGTCAGGCTTATAGATCTCCCCGGTGGGTGGCATGTAGGAAACCGTAAGGACCAAAACAACGGCAAAGAACACGGTAAAGATCAACGCCATGACACGATACGCAGCCGCACGGCGTTTAAGTACCGAGTTGTTTTCCTCGTCGTAAACCTTTTCTTTGACCAGGCTGATATGTTCCTCGTGTTCTTCCTTGGAAACCTCACCCACTCTTGCGGGATCGTTCCAAACTCTTCTTACGGACATGTTACCGTTGAAAACTTCCTGTCCGGTCCTTATCCAGTCAAGGAGTGCTTTGATCTTCCGATTCATCGCCGGCCTCCTTCTTTTTCTTGTCATTGGCATTTTTAAACATGGAACGGATACGGTTAAGTGTCACAAAGAACAGGATACTGGTGACTCCGGCACCTACGGCCGCTTCCGTTATAGCCAGATCCGGAGACTCAAGGAGCATCCAGATCACGGACATGATGAGGCTGTAGGCCATAAATATGAGCACCGAATTCAGCAGATTCTTTGACAGACTTGCCGCAACGGCGCATATTATCAAAAATAAAAGAAGTATACATTGAAAAACAGTCATATGACCCTCTTTAGCGCTCCGTAAGAGACTTTGTTTCTTCTTCGTTTAAAACGGTACAGTGGTCTTTAAGTCTTTCGTCCGTATCCATCACAAGTCTTGATATCTGATGGGATGATACGGGAGAAGAAAACCAGAAGAAAACCAGCACCAGTATGAGCTTAAGGCTCGAAAAATTGTACCCGTTTATAAGAATGGCTCCCACGGTGATAAACAGAAGTCCCATGGTATCGCCCATTCCGGCAAAATGCATATGGTCAAGAGTGAATCTGTATCTGTATACACCTATGAGTTCCACCAGAAATACAAGTACTCCGGTACCGATAAGGACCGTGCCGGCAATAAATCGGATGAGGTTAAGAGTTTCCATTCTTTCCCTCCTTCTTTTTACGTCTTGCTTCATAGGCTCCCTTGTAAACCTTGGAAAGCACCACCACCGCAAGAAACGAGATAAGTGCATAGATAAGACATATGTCCGTTAAATATCCTTCCTGCAGCTTCACAAGAAGCACCGTTATCATGGCCATGGTCACCGTACCAAGCATGTTGGCGGATACCAGCCTGTCATAGGCCGTGGGACCGGTAATGGCGCGGATAAGGATCAGTATCGCGATAACGCCGAGGATAATGAGTATCACCGTGGCAAAATCACCATATGCCGCAAAAAGACTATCTGATGACATCTTCGTATCCCTCCTCAAGTTTTAAGATCCTCTTTTCAAAGACCGTTGCGTCAAGACCCTTTGCAAGGCTCTCGTCAAAGCAATGAATACGCAGGAAATTGCCCTCCACCGCCGCTGTGATGGTTCCCGGGGTAAGGGTTATGGAATTTGCCAGTAGACTCCTGCCGATCCTGGATCTGATCTTTGTGTGGAATTCGACTATCACGGGCCTTCGGTTCTTTTTAAAAAGCATGATACCCACAAGCACCACATTGGCTTTGATGATCTCCCAGACAAGA
>JAEEGT010000158.1 GCA_016280465.1 Lachnospiraceae bacterium
ATAACAGACTGAAGCACGTTGACAAGCTGGGCAATGTTGGCCATCTTAACTCTGTCGCAGTGCTTGTTAAAGAGGTTAAGGTTAATGGCAGCAACAAGTGCATCACGCATGGTATTCTGCTGATAAAGGAAACCGGGATTGGTGCCGGGCTCTACATCGTACCAGGTACCCCATTCGTCAATCATCATGCCGATTTTTTTGTCGGGATCGTATTTGTCCATGATGGCGCCGTGACCTTTGATAAGGGTCTCCATGTAAAGGGTACGGCTGAGGGTCTGATACCAGGACTTCTCATCAAAGTCGGTGGAGGAACCCTTAACTTCCCATCTTCCGTTGGGAATGGTGTAGTAATGAAGGCTTAAGCCGTCCATTAAACAGCCTGACGAATGGTCAAAGCAGGTCTCAAGAACCTTCTCGGTCCAGTGGAAGTCACCGGCATTGGCACCGCAGGCTATCTTCTTGATAGGCTTAACAGCGCCGTAATTTCTGATATATGTCTGGTAACGTCTGTATAAATCTCCGTAGTATTCGGGACGCATATTACCGCCACAGCCCCAGTTTTCGTTGCCTACTCCGAAGTAATCAACGGTCCAGGGTTCTTCGTGGCCGTTCTTCACACGCATGTCAGCCATGGGGGATACGCCCTTAAAAGTCATATACTCAACCCACTCGCTCATCTCCTGAACGGTGCCGCTTCCTACGTTACCGTTAATGTAGGTCTCGCATCCTATCTGGCGGCAGAGTTCCATAAATTCGTGGGTACCGAAGCTGTTGTCTTCCACAACTCCGCCCCAGTGAGTATTAATCATTTTCTTACGGGTTTCTTTGGGTCCGATACCGTCTTTCCAGTGATATTCGTCCGCAAAGCATCCGCCGGGCCATCTGAGTACGGGAAGCTTCATCTCCTTTAAAGCCTCCACAACATCGGTACGCATTCCGTTTACATTGGGAATGTCTGAATTCTCTCCCACATAAAGGCCTTCATAGATACATCTTCCGAGGTGCTCGGAGAAGTTTCCGTAAAGTTCTTTATTGATGTGGCCCTTTTTAACGTTGGGGTTAACATACAATTTGTACATTGACGCAGTCTCCTTTATGATTTAGTAAATCGTTTTATCAATCATTAAAAAAACTGTACTATATTTTTGCGTCAATGTCAATGAACCATGGGAATATCAAGTGCTTCTTTTATGTTGGAAACGGGTACTATTTCTATTCCTTTAAAGGATTTAAGTCTGTCGGAAATATTGGATGCGGGGAGCACAACCGTAGTAAATCCAAGCTTGTGAGCCTCCGCAACACGCTGTTCGGCCTGACTTACGGCACGAACTTCGCCGCTTAAGCCCACTTCGCCGAAAATAACGGTTTTTTCATCCACCGCCTTATTCCTGAAGCTTGATACTATGGCCATGACCGTTGCAAGGTCCAAAGAAGGCTCGTTAATCTTAAGTCCTCCCGCAATATTTACGTATGCATCATGGTCGCCGATATTAAGGCCCGCGCGTTTCTCTATTACCGCCATAAGAAGGTTGACCCTGTTATAGTCCATGCCGGTGGTCTGGCGACGGGGTATGCCGAAATTGGAACGGCACACTAAAGCCTGAATCTCTATCATAACCGGACGGGTGCCCTCCATGGAGCAGGTAATTACGGAGCCGCTGGCATCTCCCGCTCTTCCCGAAAGCATAAACTCGGAAGGATTCAAAACCTCTTTAAGTCCCTCCGCTCGCATCTCAAACACGCCTATCTCATCGGTGGAGCCGAAACGGTTCTTAACGCCCCTTAATATTCTGTAGGAGGCATGCCTGTCACCTTCAAAATAAAGCACGGTATCCACCATATGCTCCAAAACTCTGGGGCCTGCCACCGCGCCTTCTTTGGTCACGTGGCCCACGATAAAGATATTTATTTCAAGCTGTTTGGCTATCTGCATGAGAAAAGAAGTGGCCTCTCTTACCTGGGAAACGCTTCCCGGGGCCGAGGATATGTCTTCTTTGTACATGGTCTGGATAGAGTCGATTACCACTGTTTCGGGGGCTTCCGCCTTAATGGCCTCGCCTATGTCCGAAAGGTTGGTCTCGCATAAGATTTTAAGAGTGTCAAAATCGGTTCCAAGTCTGTCTGCGCGCATCTTAATCTGGCGAAGAGATTCCTCGCCCGATACGTACAGTACTTTATGTCCCGTCTTCGTAAGGTTTCTCGTAACCTGCAAAAGAAGGGTGGACTTGCCGATGCCGGGATCGCCGCCGATGAGTACCAGAGAGCCTTCTACACTGCCACCTCCCAGTACTCTGTCAAATTCGCCGATGCCCGATGATATTCTTTCGCTTTCCCCGCCGGTAATGTCTTTAAGCATGACGGGAACAGCTCTGCCGGGAGAAAAGGACATCTTACCCGATTTGGAGCCTTTGTCCACAGGCTCCTCCACAAATGTATTCCATTCTCTGCAGCCCGGGCACTGACCCAGCCATTTGGCGGATTCGTAGCCGCAGGACTGACAGAAAAAAGCCGTTGATTTTTTGGCCATTATTTAACTTCCTTTTTGACAAAAACGGTTTCATCGTTCTTTCTCGTGGCGGTGACGGTGTCCCCGAACACAATGTTCTTCTTAAGGATTTCTTCCGCAAGCTTGTCCTCAATTTCGGACTGAATGGCTCGCTTTATGGGACGTGCGCCCATTTTGGTGTCCGTGAACTTGTCCACGATGTATTTCTTAAGAGCCGGCGAAATCGTAAGTTTAAGCTCCATCTGCTCTTTGCAGCGGTCAATAAGCTTCTTGGAAATAAGGGTGACTATCTCGCCCATGTCCTTCTTATTGAGCGCCCTGAATACCACGATATCATCGATACGGTTGATAAACTCGGGTTTAAAGAGTTTCTTAACCTCTTCCATAACGTGGGACTTCATGGTGTCGTAGTCCTTTTTTTCGTCGGTTTTGGCCGAGAATCCCAGGTTTTTGGGCTCTACGATTCTGGCGGCTCCGGCATTGGAAGTCATGATAATGATGGTATTTTTAAAGTTAACCTTGCGGCCCTTTGAATCGGTGATATGACCATCGTCAAGAACCTGCAAAAGAATGTTGAACACATCGGGATGAGCTTTTTCAATTTCATCAAAAAGCACCACGGAATAAGGGTGTCTTCTGACTTTCTCCGATAACTGTCCGCCGTCGTCAAAGCCTACGTAGCCGGGAGGCGAACCTATCATCTTGGAAACCGAGTGGCTCTCCATGTACTCAGACATATCGACTCTGATAAGGGCGTTCTCGTCCCCGAACATAGCCTCCGCAAGGGCCTTGGAAAGTTCTGTCTTACCTACACCGGTGGGTCCTAAGAACAGGAATGAACCGATGGGGCGGTTGGGGTCCTGAAGACCTACGCGCTGACGTCTCATAGCCTTGGAAATCTTGACTACGGCGTCCTCCTGGCCGATTACGCGTTTGTGGAGAATGGATTCAAGCTTAAGGAGCCTGTCGCTTTCTTTTTCCGTAAGTTTCTTAACCGGAACTTTGGTCCAGACTGCCACAACGTCGGCGATGTGGTTCTCATTGACTTCGCCTACGAAGTTCTCTCTGGCGTTACGTTCTTTGGCCTCGAGCTTTCTCAGTTTGTCATTTAAGGCGTTCTGCTGCTGCCTTAAGGGTCTGTATTCGTCGTACTGACCGTTGCGCCATGCCAGAAATGCCTGATTGCCTACGGTCTTTATTTCTTCTTTGAGTGCCTCAATCTTGTCGGCGTATTTAAAGCTCTTTAAGCGCACCAGTGCACCGGCCTCGTCGATTAAGTCGATTGCCTTGTCCGGAAGGTGTCTGTCGTTGATATAGCGGGCGGATAAGCGCACTGCGGTTTCCAAAGCTTCGGGAGTGTATTTGACTCTGTGGTGCTCTTCGTATTTGGGAGCTATGCCCACAAGAATCTGAAGTGCCTCCGCCTCGGTGGGTTCAGCCACGTCGATGGGCTGGAATCTGCGCTCAAGGGCTGCATCCTTCTCCACATATTTGCGGTATTCCGCAAGTGTGGTGGCACCGATTAACTGAAGCTCGCCTCTGGCCAAAGAAGGCTTTAAAATATTGGCGGCGTCTATGGAGCCCTCTGAACCGCCGGCACCGATTAAAGTATGAAGCTCGTCAAGGAACAAAATAATGTCTCCCGCTTCCGTAACCTCCGAAAGAAGGCGCTTCATCCTCTCTTCAAATTCACCGCGGTATTTGGTACCTGCCACCATACCCGACAAATCAAGGG
>JAEEGT010000159.1 GCA_016280465.1 Lachnospiraceae bacterium
GACCGATACCACACTTACCTTCACCACCGCCGTGAGGGTGGTCATTGGGGTTCATAACCGAACCACGAACTGTGGGACGGATGCCCATGTGACGCTTACGACCTGCTTTACCGAGGTTGATAAGGCTGTGATCAACATTACCTACAACACCTACGGTTGCGCGGCATACAAGAGGAACCATTCTCATTTCGCCTGAAGGAAGACGAAGAGTTGCGTACTTGCCTTCTTTTGCAAGAAGCTGTGCGCTGTTGCCGGCTGAACGAACGAGCTGTCCGCCCTTACCGGGATAAAGCTCAATGTTGTGTACCTGAGTACCGATCGGGATCTCGGAAAGAGGTAAGCAGTTACCGATCCTTACTTCGGCGTTGGCGCCGTTCATGATCTTCATGCCGTCCTTGAGACCTTCGGGAGCGAGGATGTATCTCTTCTCGCCGTCAGCGTAGTTAACAAGAGCGATGTTAGCAGTTCTGTTGGGATCGTACTCGATACCAGCTACGATACCGGGGATGTCATCCTTGTATCTCTTGAAATCTACGATCCTGTATTTCTTTTTGTTACCGCCGCCGATGTGTCTGACGGTTATCTTACCCTGGTTGTTACGACCTGCAGTCTTGGGGATCGCTACACAAAGGCTCTTCTCGGGAGTGGTCTTTGTGATCTCTGAGAAATCAGAGCCGGTCATATTTCTTCTGGAGGGTGTATAGGGCTTATATGTCTTGATAGCCATTTTAAAATCTCCTTTACTTACGATTTGTTATCACGCTTTACTGCGTATAGATTAAAGGCCTGCAAAGATCTCGATGTCTTTGCTGTCTTTTGTGAGCCATACAACTGCCTTCTTGGTCTTGGCAGTCTTGCCTGTGGTGGCTCCGCGGCGCTTGTTTTTGCCGTCGTAGTTAACTGTGTTAACGCGAGCGACCTTTGCGCCTGCAAACATCTTCTCAACAGCTTCCTTGATCTGAGACTTGTTTGCTTCGGTGTGTACAAGGAAAGTGTATTTCTTTTCCCCGATGCCGTTCATACTCTTTTCTGTAAGAACAGGCTTAAGGATCACATCATAATATTGAATAGCTGCCATTATGCGTACACCTCCTCGATCTTCTTGGCTGCGTCCTTGGTAAGAACGATAACGCCGCCCTTCATGATATCGTATACATTGATCTCACCAACGAGAGTAGTGTCAACATTTGCAAGGTTCCTTGCGGAAAGAACTACGTTTGCATCGTTCTCGGCAAGAACTACGAGGCCCTTGTCAACCTTTAAGTTGCTCATTACGTTAGCGAAATTCTTGGTCTTGATCTCGTCGAACTTAAGCTCGTCTACAACGATGAGCTTGTCAGCCTGTAAACGGCTGGTGAGTGCAGACTTGAGAGCTGCTCTCTTTTCCTTCTTGTTGAGCTTGAAGGAATAATCGCGGGGAACGGGAGCGAATACAACACCGCCGCCTGTCCACTGAGGAGATCTGGTTGAACCCTGACGTGCATGTCCGGTTCCCTTCTGTCTCCAGGGCTTTCTGCCGCCGCCGGATACTTCGGAGCGGGTCTTTGCTTTCTGTGTTCCCTGACGAAGGTTAGCGAGCTGCTGAACTACAGCCATGTGTACCAGATGCTCGTTTACTTCTACATTGAATACGGCATCGTTTAAGTCAAGCTTGCCGACTTCCTTGCCGTCCATATTAAATACAGATACCTGTGCCATCTGAATGTTCCTCCTTCCGATCTTTCTTAAGCATTAGCCTTAACGGTTTCTTTGATAGTAACTAATGCCTTCTTGGGTCCGGGTACTGCGCCCTTAACGAGAAGCAGGTTGTTTTCTGCATCAACTCTTACTATCTCAAGGTTCTGTACCGTTACCTTTACATGTCCCATGTGACCGGGCATTCCTTTTCCCTTAAATACGCGGCTGGGTGAAGAACATGCGCCGTTGGAACCCTGATGACGATGGAACTTGGAACCGTGCTTCATGGGTCCTCTGTGCTGGCCGAGTCTCTTGATGGTGCCCTGGAAACCTTTACCCTTGGAAACTGCGGTTGCATCAACTTTGTCTCCTGCAGCAAAGATGTCAGCCTTGATCTCTGCACCGAGAGCATATTCGGAAGTGTTCTCGAACTTGAACTCTCTTACGAACTTCTTTGTGGTGGTGCCGGCCTTTGCAAAATGTCCTTTTTCTGCCTTGTTGGCGCCATGAGCATGAACGTATTCCTTCTTGCCGTTGGCATCCTTGTTAACGATTCTTTCCTTCTTCTCAACGAAGCCAACCTGAACTGCTTCG
Organism: Lachnospiraceae bacterium; assembly: GCA_016280465.1. Taxonomy (GTDB): domain Bacteria; phylum Bacillota; class Clostridia; order Lachnospirales; family Lachnospiraceae; genus UBA1258. Next base: position 2,272 of record JAEEGT010000159.1, read on the forward strand.
TAACCGTCGTTCTCAACGGTCTTAACCTGTGTTACAACACAAGGTCCTGCCTGAAGAACGGTAACGGGTACCAGTGAACCGTCTTCGTTGAAGATTTGAGTCATTCCGACTTTGGTAGCTAAGATAGCTTTCTTCATAGATTTTCTCCTCTCTTTTGTGGCGAGCTGCCCGGTTCACACATTTGGAAACCCGCGCATTAAAATTCTCCTTCGGAGAATGGCGCGGTCTACGTGTTCGCTGCGCTCTCACCGCTCCTACAGCGGAATGCATATGCATTCATTCTAGCGTAGAGGCTTTGTTAACTTGTTCTTGAATTACTTCATCTTAATATCAATGCTTACACCGGCAGGCATCTCGAGTCTCTGAAGAGCTTCGACTGTCTTGGGTGTAGGAGTAATGATATCGATAAGTCTCTTGTGGGTTCTCTGCTCGAACTGTTCTCTGGAATCCTTGTACTTGTGAACAGCGCGGAGAATCGTTACAACTTCCTTTTTAGTAGGAAGCGGAACGGGTCCACTTACCTGAGAGCCGTTCTTCTTAACGGTCTCGATGATTTTCTTGGCGGATGCATCGATTAACTGATGATCGTATGCCTTAAGGGTGATTCTCATTACTTGACTTGCCATAAAAAAAGTCTCCTCCTATTCGTACTTTTGAATCTAAGTACGACAAGCGGCGACTGTACACTCTCCCGTGCGTGTCCTACTGCCTTGTAAAAAATGAAGAACACATAAGCATTCTTCAATCAACGGCAAACGACTCACACGTCGTTTCTATCCTGATGATAGACAGTTGCTTGGTACAGTGACTTGTCGTCAGTTTACATGACCTTCGCTCCGCGGAAAACCCGCAAACGGTTATTTATTTCCGTATGCGGCAACCTCACGCTTCATAGCTATCATGTCACAGCAAGTGATATATTAACGCAAGTCACCGTAAAAAGCAAGCATTTTTTAAAATTTTTTCAACTTTTTGCGATATTTATCATATTCCCGAATTTACGGGCTATTGTTTCATCCATCTGCCGCTGGCGCCGCAGGGTAAAATCAGTTCGGTTTCGGTCACGGGAATACCGATCTCATCGGCTTTTACGAAGCCCCCGTGTTTCTTTACAATGGCCATGTTAAGCATATAGGTAAGCACTGCGGGCTGAAGGCCAGTCGTATAGCTGTTGACAAGAAAGAATAAAGCATCCTCCGAGAGAAGTTCTTCGCAGAGTTTAATAAAGGGGAATACGCTCTCTTCAATCTTCCATATCTCACCCTTGGGACCCCTGCCGTAGGAAGGGGGATCCATGATTATGGCATCGTACTTGTTGCCGCGGCGGATCTCTCTTTCCACAAACTTGCCGCAGTCATCCACAAGCCAACGGATCTTCGCATCCGCAAGACCAGAGGACGCGGCATTTTCTTTGGCCCACTGCACCATGCCCTTTGAGGCATCCACATGGGTGACTTCAGCTCCCGCCAGGGCCGCGGCTATGGTGGCACCGCCCGTATAAGCAAAAAGATTCAAGACCTTGATCGGTCTCCCGGGATCTTTATCTTTAGCGTTCCTTATAATAGAAGAAAACCAATCCCAGTTCACGGCCTGTTCCGGGAACAATCCCGTATGTTTAAAGGCAAAAGGC
>JAEEGT010000160.1 GCA_016280465.1 Lachnospiraceae bacterium
ACGATACCAGATGGATCGGCGGCAAAGACGTTAAGATCGATCCGTTAAACGATGCAGAGGTTGAAGCCTTCAAGACTTTCATCTATAGCGTAGACAAGTTAGGAGGCGGCTATACTGACATAGAAAACATCATTTATGAAGAAGCAGCGCCTTTCTTTGAGGGTCAAAAGAGCGTAGATGAAGTTGCCAATATCATCCAGAGCCGTGCTTCGATCTTTGTAAGCGAAAAGCAGTGATCCTTCTTTTAGCGCAAAATAGCAAAAATTGAGAAGTTAATACCCAAAAATAGATTGAATAAACCCTTCGGATTGTATAAAATGTGTGTACACGGTTACAATTCGGAGGGTTATTTATGTATTACATAGGTATCGATCTGGGTACTTCCGCAGTCAAACTTCTTTTGATGGATTCGGAAGGATCCATCCTGAATGTGGTTTCAAAGGAGTATCCCCTTTATTTCCCCAATCCCGGCTGGAGCGAGCAGAAGCCCGAAGACTGGTATGAGCAGTCCATCGCAGGCCTCAAGGAGCTTACAAAGGATTTTGACAAGTCAAAGATCGCAGGTATTAGCTTCGGCGGCCAGATGCACGGTCTTGTTATCCTTGATTCCGAGGATAAGGTTATCCGTCCCGCCATACTTTGGAATGACGGACGTACGGTCAAGCAGGTTGACTATCTTAACGGCGAGATCGGAAAGAGCAAGCTTTCTGAGTATACGGCAAACATTGCGTTTGCGGGCTTTACCGCACCAAAGGTTCTCTGGGTGAAGGAAAACGAGCCTGAAAACTTTGCACGTATCAGCAAGATGATGCTTCCCAAGGATTATCTTGCATACAAGCTTTCCGGAGTTCATTGCACGGATGTGTCCGATGCTTCGGGTATGCTTTTGTTTGATGTAAAGAACCGCAAATGGTCCAAGGAAATGTGCGACATTTGCTCGGTCAAGGAAGAATGGCTTGCTAAGCCTTTCGAATCTTACGAGAAGGTGGGTACACTCCTTCCCGAAGTCGCAAAGGAACTGGGATTCCCGGAGACCGTAGTCATCGCAGCAGGCGCAGGCGACAATGCGGCAGCAGCGGTAGGTACAGGTACCGTAGGTGACGGAGCATGTAACATCTCACTTGGCACCAGCGGAACGCTCTTTGTTTCTTCCAAGAGCTTCGGAGTAGACAAGTTTAACGCTCTTCACAGTTTCTGCCATGCAGACGGCACCTACCATCTGATGGGATGTATGCTTTCGGCCGCATCCTGCAACAAGTGGTGGATGGACGATATCCTTAAGACCAAGGATTACGGCGGAGAGCAGGCAGGAATAGACAAGCTTGGTGAGAATCATGTATTCTTTTTACCCTACTTAATGGGAGAAAGAAGCCCTCACAACGATCCTGCTGCTAGAGGCACCTTTGTGGGCATGACAATGGATACGACCCGTGAAGAGATGACCCAGGCGGTTTTGGAAGGCGTTGCTTTTGCACTCAGGGATTCCTTTGAAGTAGCCAAGTCCCTCGGCATCAAGATCGAACGCACCAAGATCTGCGGCGGCGGAGCCAAGAGTCCTCTTTGGAAGCAGATGATAGCAAACATCTTTAACGTTAAGGTGGATGTTCCCGTAGCAGAGGAAGGTCCCGCAATGGGCGGCGCAATGCTCGCAGCGGTTGCTGCAGGCGAATTCAAGTCTGTAGAGGAGATCGCTTCAAAGTTTGTTAAGGTAAAAGAAACCATCGAGCCCGATCCCGAGCTTTCTGCAAAGTACGAGAAGCGCTATCAGCAGTTTAAAGAGATTTACCCGGCACTTAAACCGGTATTTCAAATAATCACAAAGTAACAAAATATTGGAGGAGGTACCAATAATGCAAAACATTCCCAAGATCAAATTAGGTATCGTAGCTGTCAGCCGTGACTGCTTCCCCGAGAGCCTTTCCGTTAACAGACGTAAAGCTCTTGTTGAGGCTTACAAGGCAAAGTACGATGCAAGCGACATCTACGAGTGCCCTGTATGTATCGTAGAGAGCGAGATCCATATGTGCCAGGCTCTTGAGGACATCAAGAAGGCAGGCTGTAACGCTCTTTGTGTATACCTTGGCAACTTTGGTCCCGAGATTTCCGAGACCTTACTTGCTAAGCACTTTGACGGACCCAAGATGTTCTGTGCAGCAGCAGAAGAAAGCCAGGGCGACCTTCAGGACGGTCGTGGCGATGCTTACTGCGGCATGCTCAATGCAAGCTACAACTTAAAGCTTCGTTCCGTAGGAGCTTATATCCCCGAGTATCCCGTTGGTGATGCAGAGGATTGCGCAGACATGATCCACGAGTTCATTCCCGTAGCAAGAGCTATCAAGGGTCTTTCCGAACTCAAGATCATTTCCTTTGGTCCCAGACCCCTTAACTTCCTTGCTTGTAACGCTCCTATCCAGCAGCTTTACAACCTTGGTGTTGAGATCGAAGAAAACTCAGAGCTTGACCTTTTCGAAGCATTCAACAAGCATGCGGGAGATTCCCGTATTCCTGCAAAGGTTAAAGAAATGGCAGACGAACTCGGCGCCGGTAACAAGAAGCCCGAAGTTCTTGAAAAGCTCGCTCAGTACGAACTTACTCTCCTTGACTGGGTAGAGGAGCACAGAGGATACCGCAAGTACGTTGCCATCGCAGGCAAGTGCTGGCCTGCATTCCAGACCCAGTTCGGTTTCGTTCCCTGCTACGTAAACAGCCGTCTCACCGGTATGGGCATCCCCGTATCCTGTGAGGTTGATATCTACGGATGTCTCTCCGAGTTTATCGGAACCTGCGTATCAGACGACGTTGTTACCCTTCTTGATATCAACAACTCCGTACCTAAGGATATGTACAAAGAATCCATCGAAGGCAAGTTTGACTACAAGTTCACCGATACCTTCATGGGCTTCCACTGCGGAAATACCTGCACCAAGAAGCTTTGCTCCAACTACGAGATGAAGTATCAGAAGATCATGGCAAGAGCACTTCCCGTAGAGGTTACCAACGGAACCCTCGAGGGCGACATCGCTCCCGGCGATATCACCTTCTTCAGACTTCAGTCCACCTCCGACAACAAGCTTAAGGCTTATGTTGCAGAGGGTGAGGTTCTTCCCGTTGC
>JAEEGT010000161.1 GCA_016280465.1 Lachnospiraceae bacterium
CATGGCAGACCTTTACGACAAAGAAGCAGACTCTAAAGACCTGGCTTCCGCCCTTAAATTTCTTGTTCAAACGGAAATACATGTCTTCGACAGCATAGGAGCATCGGCTGTTTCCGGAATCGATGCCATCTTCGACCAGATCCTTTCGGAAATGAACGGCAGAAATGCCGCAGCATATGATGAAGTGCGAAATTATTGGGAAGAGACAAAAGAAAAAAACTCCCGCCGCAACCCCGGTGCTTAAAACAGATTATTGAACAATGAGGCGTAACTGTAGTATAATTCGGCAGACAACCACTGAATCCGAATCTACAGAGGAGTTTTATGAGCTTATCAATAATCCTGCAGCAGATGGGTGTGATCTGCATTCTTGTTTTTATAGGTATCCTTCTTCAGAAGAAGGGTGTGATCGATAACCTGACTTCAAAAAAACTGTCCGCCATCGTTGTGGACGTATGTAATCCCGGGCTTATCATGGCTTCCATCCTCGGAGGCAATATAACCGCCGAACATAAGGATCTTATCTATGCGGCAATTCTCGGTTTTGCTTTTTACGCACTGCTTCTCATCATAGGTCTTGTGATGCCCCGAATCCTTAAGGTGGCCCCGGACAAGCGCAAATTCTACAATCTCATGAGCGTTTACACCAACATCGGATTCCTTGGGATCCCTGTTGCCAAAGCGATCCTTCCCCCCAATGCCATAATCTATGTGATAGTGGTAAATGTCTTCTACTGTCTGCTTTTTTATACCCACGGAATGGCGGTTCTCGGAAACGGCCCCGATGATTCAGGCAAAAGCAAGGGATCCTCTCTTCGCAATATCATCAATCCCGGTACCGTTATGGCGATTCTCAGTCTGATCGTATTCTGGTTTAATGTAAAACTGCCGCCCATTCTGTCAAACACCATCGAATATGTGGGCAACGCCACCATCTTTCTTTCCATGGCACTCCTTGGTGTATCAATTGCAAGATCCCGCTTCTTTGACTGTCTTAAAGATGTTCGTATATGGGTGTTTATAGTACTTCGAATGATACTGCTGCCGATCCTTATCGTGCTCGTACTCCATGCCGTATCCTTCGACAAGACCGCCACTCTGGCAATGTGCCTCATGGCTGCGGTTCCCGTGGGAAATCTCCCTATGATACAGGCCGAGAAAAAAGGAATGGACACCACTATCCTGTCCTCCGCAATTGCGGTGACTACAGTGGTATCCATTCTTACCATAACCGTTCTTATATCTGTCGCTACGGCGTTGCTTTAAGGGTTCCGCTACGATAGTTTCCGACGGCATCGGAAACTCTGTGCCCTTTCGGTTCACTCGCAGTTAAAAAGAAATGCTATATCCTACCTGCATCTGACATACCGTATCCCCAAGCTCTTCCTTCAATATTCCGAAGGCTCTGTCTTTGGTGCAGTGTCCGGTGCAGACATACTCAATGCCCGTCTCGCGGATCTTTGCGGCGGTAGCTCTAATCTCTTCTTCAGTCTTGTTAAAAAGATGCATCCCCCCGATATAACCGTAAACCCGTTTATCCGGGAATGTTTCTTTTACCTCGTTTATGATATTGGCTGCTCCGCCGTGTGAGCAGGAATTTAAGATAACAAGGCCCTTGTCGGTATCGAGAACAAGGCTTTGCTCATGGGAAAAATCATCAAACATCCAGCCGTGCTTTGTCCTTTGATACATCTTCTCACGCTTACCGATCTCCGAAAGGCCCGGTGTTTTGTGGGGAATGAGATACACGCCCTCAAGGAGCTTATAATCTCCCGATATCATTTCAATCCTGCCCGCGTGCTTTTTCAGAAGTTTCTTTGGTATACCGATATATGCGTGGAACCAGCTGACTTTCTTGTAGCAGTTTTTATCGGTCCCCTCTCTTAAATACAGCTTGGCCTTGGTATTTTTATCAAAAAACTGCATGAAGCCGTTGGCATGATCGTAGTGAGCGTGGCTTAAGGTTGCATAGTCAATATCGGAAACATCGATCCCAAGGCCCTTCATGTTTTCAAGGAAAAGCCCGGTCTGACCCGCATCCAGTAAGATCTTTTTGCCGCCGTATTCAACGAGGATCGAAAGTCCCCATTCTCCCTGAAGGTCTGTATTTTCTTTGTTATCAACGATGACTGTTATTTTTGTTGTCATACATCTCTCCGCCGGGCTTGAGAAATCCCTTCATACAAGTCATAAAAGCTGCTTTTCTCTAATATACATTATCATCCCCATTTTTCTCAAGCAGAACGGTCTATTTTTACGTGGTCCTTTTTGTCAGCCCAATTCACGGATCCTTTCAACCACACTTACTCTGGTAAGCCCTCTGTAGGAGATCGCGGGGATCAGGAAACCCACGATCGCAAATATCGGGAGCATGATCAGTACCGGAGTTACGGAGAAATGACCCGAGTAGAACCAGAACATCTCCTCAATGGTGGTATTTAACAGCGGCACAAGCAACGCGGACAGTACAAGTGCGATCATTCCCGCTCCCACCGTATAGATAAGTCCCTCGGTAACAAGCATTTCTCTGACCTGCTTACCGGTCATTCCGATGGCCTGAAGTACGGCGATCTCTTTCTTTCGCGCGATTATTCCCGCCATGACCGCATTGATAAAGTTAAGCACTCCTACCATTCCGATTATTATTACCAGCACTCCTCCGAAAAGGGCAAACATATTCTTGAATTCTTCAAATTCTTTTCTTTTTATCTCCTTGCTCTCA
>JAEEGT010000162.1 GCA_016280465.1 Lachnospiraceae bacterium
GGAGACGGCGTCATCACCATCGAGGAATCAAAGACCATGCTCACAGAGCTGGATCTGGTGGAGGGTATGCAGTTTGACAGAGGTTATATCTCGGCATACATGGCTACCGATATGGATAAGATGGAAGCGGTTCTCGACAATCCTTACATTCTTATCACCGACAAGAAGATTTCCAACATCCAGGAGATCCTTCCCTTACTTGAGCAGGTTGTTCAGAGTGGCGCAAAGCTTTTGATCGTAGCGGAAGATGTTGAAGGCGAAGCACTTACCACCCTCATCGTCAACAAGCTTCGCGGAACCTTCAATGTTGTTGCTGTTAAGGCTCCCGGCTACGGCGACAGAAGAAAACAGATGCTTGAAGATATTGCGATCCTTACAGGCGGTCAGGTTATCTCTTCCGAACTGGGTCTTGAACTTAAGGATGCCACCCTTGCACAGCTCGGACGTGCAAAATCCGTTAAGGTTCAGAAGGAAAACACCGTTATCGTTGACGGCTGTGGCGACAAGAAAGCCATTTCCGCACGTATCAACCAGATCAAGGGTCAGATCGAAACCACCACTTCCGATTTTGACAAAGAAAAGCTTCAGGAAAGACTTGCAAAACTTTCCGGCGGCGTAGCGGTCGTAAGAGTAGGTGCTGCAACCGAGACCGAGATGAAAGAAGCAAAGCTTCGTATGGAAGATGCTCTTGCAGCTACCAGAGCGGCAGTTGAAGAAGGTATCATCTGCGGCGGCGGTTCCGCATACATCCACGCTTCCAAGGAAGTTAAGAAGCTTGCCGATTCTCTTTCCGGCGATGAAAAGACCGGTGCCAACATCGTTCTTAAGGCTTTCGAAGCACCACTTTACTACATCGCAGCCAATGCAGGTCTTGACGGATCCGTTATCGTTAACAAGGTTCGTGAGTCTAAGGCAGGCGTAGGCTTTGATGCTTACAACGAAGAGTACGTTGACATGGTCAAGGCAGGAATCCTTGATCCCGCCAAGGTTACAAGAAGTGCCCTTCAGAACGCTACAAGCGTAGCAAGCACCTTCCTTACCACAGAATCCGCAGTTGCCACCATTAAGGAGCCTCAGCCTCCTATGCCCGCAGGCGGCGCAGGAATGGGTGGAATGTACTAATTCCGAAATAAACATCAAACCCCGACGCAGAGATGCGTCGGGGTTTTTCTTTTAGCAAAGCATTAATCCTCAAATGATATGATTTTTCTGTTGTGTGGGCGCAATCGTGCGGCTCACTTTACCTACAGGATACAGGAGGACTCATGAAGGGATTGTTGAGTGTTTCAAGAGAACAGTTAAAGATGCTTAACGTGGAAGACAAATTCAGAATGGTCTTTAAGAAGATTCTGGTCTTTGTTGCAATTGCCGTGGGCGCGTTAATCGTTACTCTCGGAATCAGTTTACGCGGACTTATGTCCATGCAGAAGAGCTACGAAACCGGTAATATTCAGGGAGAAATCCGTATAGATATTCAGGCTCTTTCCAAAGCTTTTCTCTGGGCTATGGCGTCACCCGATGATGCAATCAGACAGGAACAGCTTGGCAAGGCAATGGATAAGTTTGCAGAGTTTGATGCCAATCTTAAAAGTTTTGCCAAGGTGTATTCGAATCAGGCCAACCTGAACAAAGTCAGTGCGGATTTAAAGACCGTTGAGCAAAACGGTATAACCCTCGGGGAGATGTTTAACAGCGGAAGCAGTAACGAGGAAGTGTTCTATTTCTTTAACGATACTCTTTACCCTTCAATCGACGTCGTTGTTAAGGATTTAAAAGCGGTTTCCCAGGAGACCGGAGCTAAGGCAGAATCCGTATATAAGACAAACCTCATTGTCGTAATCTCCATGATTGCGGTTTCGGTGCTAATCGTAGCGGGTATATTCATCTTTATCGTCAATGCAAGACAGATTTTGAGTGCGTCCATTCTTGAGCCTGTCAGAGAGATTTCGGAAGCGGCAGATTCAATGGCACAGGGGCGTATGCGAATTTCTCTCAAATACGATTCCGCCGACGAACTCGGAAAACTTTCCAAGGATCTTGATTACTCCACAACCGTAATTGAGAATGTTGTCAATGATATAAGCGGTACTCTCGACAGAATAGCTTCCGGCGATTTCTCCAGAAGCACGGACAACCCGGAAATATACGTGGAGGACTTTGCACCGATCAGAGACTCCGTAAACCGAATCGTAAATCAGCTTTCCGATACCATCAGAAACGTCAAGACCGCATCCTCCAGAGTGGCTGAAGGTTCTTCGAATCTTGCCCATGGGGCACAGGATCTTGCAGAAGGTGCCACCGACCAGGCCGCAGCGGTTGAAGAACTGACCGCAAGCGTAGAGAACGTCAACAACCAGACCAAGGACATGGCTTCATCCGCCGCCAAGGGTGTTGAACTTGCAAAACAGGTAAGAAGCGAAGCGGAAGTCAGCGCCGAAAGAATGAAGGAGGTTACCAGTGCAATGGAGCGTATTACCGAGGCTTCAAAGCAGATTGAACAGGTAACCAATACCATTGCGGGAATTGCGAAGCAGACACAGCTTCTTTCTCTTAACGCATCCATAGAGGCTGCAAGAGCCGGTGAAATGGGTAAGGGATTTGCCGTTGTTGCGGAAGAAATCAGTTCTCTTGCCAATGAAAGTTCTGAGGCAGTTAAGAGTACTCACGAACTTATCACCGATACCCTTCATGAAATCGACAACGGAAACAGGGTTGTGGAGATGACCACGGAAGCCCTTAACAAAGTTCAGGAATCCGTCAACAGTATTGCGGAAATCGTTCAGGAATCCGGAGACCTTGCCAAGTCCCAGGCACAGAATATGGATGAAATAAGCAAGGGTATCGAACAGATAGCGGTGGTTGTCCAGAACAACACCGCCACCGCACAGGAGTCAAGCGCCGTATCAGCGGAGCTTTCGACCCAGTCCGAGGAATTGAACGATCTGGTGGGACAGTTTGTGGTTTAACAGCCATAAGCTTCAACGTTCCATGTAAATCATATAAGGGATTCCATCGCAGAGAAATAATCAGTTGCATTTTCACGGACCTTGTGCTAAAATACACAAGGTCTGTTTGTATGTACAGACATATCTATCAACCAACCCTTTTCTAAGTTTACAGACACTCCGACTGCAGACTTTGTAAAGGGCGATTACAGAAACACAGGAGGATTCAAAATGATTTCCAAGGAAAAGAAACAGGCAATTATCAAGGAGTATGCAAGATCTGAAGGCGACACCGGTTCACCCGAAGTACAGGTAGCTGTTCTTACAGCACGTATTCAGGAGCTTACCGAGCACCTCAAGGCTAACCCTAACGATAACCATTCCGCTCGCGGTATGTACATGCTTATCGGTCAGAGAAGAGGCCTTCTTAACTACCTTCAGGCTAAGGATATCGAAAGATACCGTACCCTTATTGCCAAACTGGGACTCAGAAAGTAATTGTAAACATGGGGGCGGGATAACCGCCCCTTGTTCTACATTAACAAGGTTACGGAGTTCCGGACAACCACACCATGCAGAAGAAGCTTCCGAGACCACTGACAAGTCTACAGGATCTGCGGATTTATCAGTAGTTTCGGCGTCTTCTGCAAATCATTCAAAGGAGGCAGAATATGTACGACAATTTCAAACTTGAACTTGCAGGCAGAACCTTAAGCGTTGACATCAACCGTGTAGGTAAGCAGGCAAACGGCTGTGCGTTCATGCATTACGGTGATACCACCGTTCTTTCAACAGCCACCGCATCCGATGCACCCAGAGACGGCATCGATTTCTTCCCTCTTTCCGTAGAGTACGAAGAGAAGCTTTATGCAGTAGGTAAAATTCCCGGAGGCTTCAACAAGCGCGAAGGCAAGGCAAGTGAGAACGCAATTCTTACAAGCCGTGTTATCGACCGTCCCATGAGACCTCTTTTCCCCAAGGACTACCGCAATGACGTTACCCTTAACAACATGGTAATGTCCGTTGATCCCGAGTGCCGTCCCGAGCTTGTTGCAATGCTCGGTTCCGCAATCGCAACCGCTATTTCCGATATTCCTTTTGACGGCCCCTGCGCCATGACCCAGGTTGGTCTTGTAAACGGCGAATTCATCATCAACCCTTCCCAGGAACAGTGGAAGAACGGTGATCTTCAGATGACAGTTGCTTCTACCAAGCAGAAAGTCATCATGATCGAAGCCGGCGCCAAGATCGTTCCCGAGGATAAGATCCTTGAAGCTATCTACAAGGCTCACGAAGTTAACCAGACAGTCATCGCTTTCATCGAAGAGATCGTTGCCAAGGTCGGCAAGAAGAAACATGAGTATGAAAGCTGCGCTATCCCTGCAGAAATGTTCGACGAGATGAAGAAGATCGTTACTCCCGAAGAGATGGAAGTAGCCGTATTCACCGACGAAAAGCAGGTTAGAGAAGAAAACATCAGAGTCATCACCGAGAAGTTCAAAGAGGCTTTCGCAGAGAAAGAAGACTGGCTTGCTATCCTCGGCGAGGCTGTTTACCAGTACGAAAAGAAGACCGTTCGTAAGATGATCCTTAAGGATCACA
>JAEEGT010000163.1 GCA_016280465.1 Lachnospiraceae bacterium
CACACCTTCTTTGTGGCTCCCTCCGCAGTCACGATCTTAGGCACCGAGGAGAGACAAAAGGGTATCGCATCCTTCAGAGTTCAGGTCTACGGAGACTGTTCCCATCTTCTGATGGGAGGCGAACCAATATCAAGATCCGGCTACTATACCGATCCTTTTCAGGGATAAAAAAGAGCAGGGAAGCTGTTTGCTCCCTGCTCAGTATTTTTTATGAAGTACCGGTTCCTCGATGTTATTATCATAGACCACCAGATCTACATAACTGCCTACATTTGAATAGTCTTCCGTGTTTATCATGACGTTTTCTTTACTGCCGTCGGCAATGAATTTAACCGATAAAGTATCGTGAGGACTAAGCTCATAAATATACGCGGCACCCGGATCGTTCCCGTGTACTTTGGTAAGTCCGCCGTTTTTAAAGATCCATTTTCCGCCCTTAATATATTCGTCCCGAATCATACCCAGTTTTTCAAAAGCAACCAAGAAATCTTCGTCGGATTCTTCAAGGATATTAACATATTCAAGGCTAATCACAAGGGTATAGTCTTCTGGAAGTGCATTCTCTTTAAATAAATCCACAAATTCCGCCAAAGTGCCTGCTTTTTCAAGGGCATTGATATTCTCCGCCCTTTTATAAAAAGCAAGATCTTCGTCCCATTGTGTATAACGGCTGTCGCCCCTACGGTCCGGAAGGTCGTAAAACTCCTTAAGATAGCTCCCGATATATTCTGTTATCTTCTTTGCCCCGTAAGCATTGGTATGGCTGCTGTCAGCAAAATCAGTTGAATAATCAAGTCCCACATCCGAATACTTTCTGTTGATATCCACAAAACCTATATCGTGCTTACCCGCAAAAGAAGCTGCAGCATCCATTAAAGGCTGGGTCTGATAATCCGCATAAAATGGAAGCGCTGTAAATACCAAAGAGAAACCTTCTTTTTGAGAAAGATCGTAAAGACGCTCTAGCCATTTTTGATTCTTTTGGGACAATTCACAGGGTGCAAAAGCATCATCCGAGGCAGGAGCCGCATAAGCCTCTCCGACGTTAAAATGTATCCACTCTCCCCTTAAATATCTGTTGGGAATGTATTCAGCAAAATCATATCTTTTAAGTTCCCTGTATCTTGTATGAACGATGGGCCAGCGAAAATAAAAATCGCCTTTGTCGGTGTCGGTATCTCCTTCAAAATAGTCATTCACAAGTCTTACGGAATCCGGTGAAGTCTTAAGGGCCAGCATGTTCCTGTATAGATTTCCTTCTACAGCATGCTTGTCAAAGGTAAGTCCGAAAACATCGACGCAAACCACTTTAGGTTTCTGGGTCTTCAAAAGATTCTTAAGCTGATAGTATGAAGAATCCTTGTCCTGACCGGAAACAGACATGTCAAAGGCTGCTATTCCGTACTTTTCCCATAAATAACAGGGGTAAATATCGCAAAATACATGGGAACTTCCCACAAAGACAACGTCAATGCTGTTCTTCGGGGTATTCTTAAGCTGTTCCAATGAAGAAAGATAATCTCCCGTTGTGTCCTTCCACCGAAGGACATTATAGGTATAAAGGACCGCACAGAACAAAACAGCCGCAAAGACGGTAACGGACACTATTCTTTTTATATATTTGGTACTGTTCTTCAAGATAGGAGCCTTTCGTTAAAAATCAAAATATATGAATTTAGCGGAATCGAAATTAATACCGTATTCGCCGTAAACAAGGATAACGATCACAAGAAGGATCATCACGAGCCACTTAAACCACAGATTCTGCCCAAGGATAAAACCGCCTAGATCCGTGTTCTTTTTATATCTTAATAAAGAAACCGCAAGCAAAAGCAAAAGGGCAAAGGCAAGGATCCCAAACTCCCTCCGGTCAAGGCCCAGAGCGTAAAGATCGTCACCGAACAATACCCAGGGATTTATGTGAAGGAACATTCTTTTTATATAGTTAAGCGCAAGATTCAATGACCTTGCCCTGAAGAATATCCAGGCAAAAACCACCAGAAGGAAGGTTACGATCCTCTTAAGAAGATTGAAACTGAAAACATCTCTTTTCACTTTAAGCCTGTCATAAAGACGGTTCTTAAAGGGCGCGGTGATCTCTCCCACAACTCTGTAGAAGCCGTGCAGAAAACCCCAGGCCACAAAATTCCAGGAAGCACCGTGCCAGAGTCCGCTCACGATAAAAGTAACGAAAAGATTGAAATATTTACGGAGCTTACCCTTGCGATTTCCGCCTAAAGGGATATATACATAATCCTTGAACCAGGTACTTAAGGAAATATGCCAGCGATTCCAGAAATCCGTGATGCTTGTGGCAAAATAAGGAGTATTGAAGTTTTCCATGAGTTTTATGCCCATCACTCTGGCAGAACCTATGGCTATGGAGGAATATCCCGCAAAATCGGCATAGATCTGAAGAGTAAAGAGCAAAGCTCCAAGGAAAAGCTCAAAAAAGCCAAAAGTATAATAGTTTGTAAATACCCTGTCAACCACTATGGCCGCCCTGTCGGCAATGACGGTCTTCATAAAGAGACCCCAAAGCATGATAACAAAACCGGAAACCGCGGATTCATAATCAAAAAGTCTTTTATTTCTGATCTCTTTGATCTGGGAAAGAAGATTTTTGCTCCTTTCAATGGGTCCCGCTACAAGCTGAGGGAAAAAGCTTACGAAAAGGGCATAATTTATGATATTTCTTTCGGCGGGAGTATCTTTCCTGTAAACATCAACAACATAGCCAATGGCCTGGAAGGTGTAGAAGGATATTCCCACGGGAAGCAACAGATCAAAGGGATTTACCACTCCGCCGTGACCTGCAAGTCCAAGAAGTTTGTTCAGATTATCAAGAAAGAAATCAAAGTATTTAAATACAAAGAGTATCAGGAGGTTGACTCCGATACCGCCGATGAGTACAGCCTTTTTGGCACTTTTCTTTTCAAACCTTTCGATGAGGATGGCCGAAGCAAAGGTTATGAGCGTTGTAAACAGGATCAAAGAAAGGTAATAAACATTCCAGCACATATAGAAAAAATAGCTGGACAAAAGAAGCCATACAGGCTTTATACGCTTCGGCAATATGAAATACATTCCCGCCACAACAGGAAAGAAAATCACAAATTCAAAGGAATTAAAAAGCATCTTGGATCAACCCTCAAAAATTATATATGTACCGTTCCCAGTCGGAAATATAGACCTTATCCTCTCCTTCTCTTGTAAGAAGGCCCTCCGACACAAGCTCATTTACCAGTCTCTTTGTATTATCGGTTCCGTACGCCACGTCCATCTGGTAGGTGGCCGAATCGGGGAAAAGAACTTTCTCGGCGGAATTTTGCTGAAGTGAGATCATCTCTCCAAGTATCCGCTGTTTCCGGTAATGATCCACCAAAGGCATGTTTACGGCCTCAAGACCGTGACTCACACAAAACTCTTCCATGAGTCTGACCTGGATACGCTGTTCCTCCAGTCCCCAGAGTCCGGTAACAACATTATATTCGCAAACGGGCTTGAAGAAAGACTCTATAAACAGAGACAATTCCTCTTTGCTTTTACCTGTCTCAGCCATTTCGGTAAGTTTACCGTAATTCAGCCTGAATTCGGCATACTCTGAGATCTGATGAACATTCGGAACCATCATCTTAAGTATATCCGAAACGGAAACGGAAAGGGGAAGGGTGTTTGAATGAATATCAGCATCTATCATATTTTGAAGCTTTATTAAAGCCGCATCGCACTCTTCAATGATCTTTGAAGGATCCATTGCCCCGTTAAGAAAAATATAGTTTTCATCCGTCTCATAAAAGGTTCCGTGATCTTCTCCCACTCTCGCATCCTGGATAAGAGAAAGAACATCATAAAGATCCTTTGCATGATCCCTGCCCACTACAGCCTCAGCCGCTTCATAAAGCAGCACGTCGGGGTCAAGCTCGGGGTCCTGCAGCAATTTAGAAGCAACATAAAGTGAAAAGATGTTGCCGTTATGGTAGGCTTCCATTTCACTCCAGTATTCCGGCTTTTTGATATGGTCAAGAGAGGAGGTGTTTTTATATACAGACTTAATCTCCCTGGCATTTACGGTCATCTCGGCAGTCTGATCGATCTCACGCTCAATAACTCCCCAGGACCAGATACCGTAATCAAGATCGTTAAGCATGGTAACGGTACGAAGATTGACAAATTCCTCTTCCGCTCCTGCCATGGCCAGAGTATAGAAGGTAAAGTTTTTGTTTTCTTCTCCCAGCTCGTCGCTTAACTGACTGAGATCGAAATATCTTGAATATACATTGATGCCGGTGTTTATTTCCGGATTGATGCGTATGAATTTATCACGGATAAGAAGGGAAAGCTTTGCAACCTGATCCATACCCCCCACATGACCGGGCTCATAGAAATGAACAATGAGTCTGTCGGAACAATCTGCAAGTTCGGAATAGATATCATAGTACTTTTCATAGGTATCCACCGCAGGCTTGTAACCGAACAGTTCTCCGTCCGCAGGATCGTAATATTCAACGGAAGTATCTATCCAGCCGTATCCGTTAAACTCAGACCCCCATACCCAAAGGGTAAAATCCATTCCAAGGGAATGAGCCGCATCAGCCATGAATCTGAGCCTTTGATGAACGAACTCGTAATTACCGTACTCCGCCCAGGCGGCACAGATATCCGTAGCCTGGATCCCGGTAAATCCCATGGCTTTCATCATTTTGACATAATCATATAAACGATCGTCGGAAAAAGAAAGAATATCGCTTTTCTTTACTGTATTCTGGTTAAAATACGCCCCTCTTGCAAAGGAAGGGTTCCAAAGAACGATGATGGGTTCTCTCTTTTCGATGTAAGGTCCGTCACCGTTGTAATAAACCGTGTCCGGTACAAAGATCTCACGGTCCGTAAAAAGCAAATGCTCCCGATCTTCTCCCGCAAAAGAAAAGCCAAGATACAGGTTTGCAAAAACATCAACCTGTTTTAACAGTTCAGAATCGGTTCCGCCGTAAATGTTTATGTTACCGTTTTCAAAGGTAATGGCAGGAAGGTCCCCGCTTCTTTTTTTATCGGCAATGAGATATATGGCTTTACCGGAGGGTTTCTTTTCAACGACGGACAAGCTTTCGCCGGTGGAAACTTTTATGTAAGAATAAAGCCTTGCGGAGGCATCCTTTAAGGAAATGGGTGCACAGATGACATAATCCTTAAGTTCAGTGTCTCCCACAAAGATCCTGTTGGAAAAGCTGACAAGTCCATCCGCTTCGGAAAGTTCGGCTTTAAGATCATCCTTTTTTGAAACAGTCAGGAACAAAAATATGCCCGCAGCCGTTATTACCGCTCCGAGCATAAATGTAATGCAATATTTAATGATATCCTTTATGTTTCTTCCCATGCGGAAAAAATCTCCGTTACCTGTTTTTTATGTAATTAACAAGGCCCTCGGCTTTAACGATCTTCTGCATGAATTCGGGAAATGCCTGACCTTTAAAGGTCTGTCCCGTGGTGATATCCGTAATGATGCCCTCGTCAAAATCAACGCTTACCTCATCGCCTGCGTTGATGGCTTTGGAGGCTTCGGCACACTCCATGATGGGAAGTCCGATATTTATGGCATTACGATAAAAGATCCTTGCAAAGGTTTCGGCTATCACACAGCTGATACCGGATTCTTTAATGGCAATGGGTGCATGCTCTCTTGAAGATCCGCAGCCGAAATTCTTGCGGGCAACGATTATATCACCTTTATTAACCTTGTTAACAAAGTCTTTGTCGATATCCTCCATGCAATGAGCCGCAAGTTCCCTGGGATCCGAAGAATTAAGGTATCTTGCGGGAATGATCACGTCGGTATCGACATTGTCGGCATACTTAAAAACTTTTCCTTGTGCTTTCATTTATGCTCCTTAGATATAATAAATCATTTTACACAGTTTTTCTACTTAAGACTTTTTTAAGTCACAGGGAGAAGCAAGAAATCCTTTGATCGCACTGGCTGCGGCTACAGCAGGGCTTGCAAGGTAGATCTCGCTGGAAATATGTCCCATTCTTCCCACAAAATTTCTGTTGGTGGTGGATACACACCGCTCTCCTTCCGCAAGGACACCCATATAACCTCCGAGACAGGGGCCGCAGGTGGGTGTGCTCACGATTCCGCCGGCTTCGATAAAGGTCCTTATAAGGCCCTCTTCCATAGCCTGAAGATAAATGGACTGGGTGGCGGGAATGACTATAAGTCTCATGCCATTTGCGACTTTATTTCCCTTTAAGATCTCTGCCGCGATCCTTAAGTCATCGATACGGCCGTTGGTGCAGGATCCGATAACAACCTGATCGATCTTTATTTCTTCTTTGATCTCATCAAAAGTCCTGGTATTTTCAGGCAAGTGGGGAAAAGCTACGGTGGGCTTCAACTCAGAAAGATCGATGGTGTAAACTTCATCGTAAACCGCATCCTCATCGGCGGAATATACTGTGTAAGGACGCTTGCTGTGTTCTTTAAGATAACTTTCGGTAAGTTCGTCCACAGGGAAGATACCGTTCTTTGCTCCGGCCTCGATAGCCATGTTTGCAATGGTAAAACGGTCGTCCATCGTAAGGTTCCTGATTCCCTCTCCCGTGAATTCCATGGATCTGTAGAGGGCGCCGTCAACACCAATCTTTCCGATTATATGCAGGATAACATCCTTGCCGCTTACATACTTTGAAGGCTTTCCGATGATATTGAATTTTATGGCGGAGGGAACTTTAAACCATGCTTTGCCGGTGGCCATACCCGCTGCCATATCCGTACTTCCCACACCGGTGGAAAAAGCACCGAGAGCACCGTAGGTACAGGTATGAGAATCCGCACCTATGATCACATCCCCCGCAACAGTAAGGCCCTGCTCGGGTAAAAGCGCATGCTCTATACCCATCTTTCCCACTTCAAAGTAGTTTGTAATATTGTTCTTAAGGGCAAATTCACGTACACACTTGCAGTGTTCGGCGGATTTTATGTCCTTATTGGGTACAAAATGATCGGGTACAAGCGCGATCTTATCCTTGTCAAAAACACCTTTTACGTCCATTTTGGCCATTTCCTTAATGGCTACGGGGCTTGTGATATCATTGCCGAGTACCAGATCAAGATCCGCCTCGATAAGCTGACCGGCAGAAACACTTTCAAGACCTGCATGCTTCGCCAGGATTTTCTGGGTCATTGTCATTCCCATGAGATGATCTCCTTTTAGAAAAAGGGAAGCAGGTTCGCTTCCCTTTTAATCTTTTAACGCTTAGTTGTTGATAAGCTTGTCTTCTTCGTTGTTCCAGCTGTAAAGCTTTCTTACCTCTTCACCGACCTTCTCGGCGGGATGTTCGGCAGCAAGCTTTCTCATTGCTTTGAAGTGTACCTGCTTACCTGCGGGAGACATGTCAAGAAGGAATTCCTTGGCAAAAGAACCGTCCTGGATATCGGAAAGGATCTTCTTCATGGTCTTCTTGGTCTCTTCGGTAATGATCTTGGGACCGGTGATATAATCGCCATATTCAGCAGTATTTGAAATGGAATAACGCATTCCTGCGAAACCGGACTGATAGATAAGGTCAACGATAAGCTTCATTTCGTGGATGCATTCAAAATATGCATTTCTGGGATCGTAGCCTGCTTCAACAAGGGTCTCGAAACCTGCCTGCATAAGTGCGCAAACACCGCCGCAAAGAACTGCCTGCTCACCGAAAAGGTCAGTTTCGGTCTCGGTCCTGAAGGTAGTCTCAAGGACACCGGCTCTAGCACCGCCGATACCAAGTGCATATGCCAAAGCAAGATCAAGTGCCTTGCCGGTAGCATCCTGATGTACAGCTACGAGACAGGGAACACCCTTGCCTGCCTGATACTCGCTGCGAACGGTATGGCCGGGTCCCTTGGGCGCGATCATGGTAACGTCAACATCCTTGGGAGGTGTGATACATCCGAAATGAATGTTGAAACCGTGTGCGAACATGAGCATGTTGCCTGCTTCAAGGTTGGGTTCGATATCTTTCTTATAAAGATCGGCCTGCTTCTCATCATTGATGAGGATCATAATAATGTCAGCCTTCTTTGCAGCCTCTGCTGCGGTAAATACTTCAAAGCCCTGCTTAACAGCCTTGTCCCAGGACTTGGAGCCTTCATAAAGACCGATAATGACGTTGCATCCGGACTCCTTAAGGTTAAGGGCATGTGCATGACCCTGGCTTCCGTAACCGATAATGGCAATTGTCTTACCGTCGAGAAGCGACAAATTACAATCCTGTTGATAAAAAATCTTAGCCATTTTTAAATCTCCTTTATTTAAAATTATTAATTTAAATACGTAACATTGTCAGATCCCCTGCAAAGTCCCGCGATACCGGTCCTTGCAAGTTCAAGGATCTCATAGCCTTCAAGAAGACCGAGAAATGCGTTGATCTTGTCCTGATCGCCCGTAAGTTCGATTATAAGACTGTCTTTGCTCACATCGATGATGTTGGCACGGAATATATCCGCAATGGATATGACTCCCTGACGATCCTTGGCCGTTGCTTTGACCTTGATAAGAGCAAGCTCCCTGTATACGCTCTCGGAGGGAGGAAGGACCTTCACATCTCTTACATCTATAAGCTTGGCAACCTGCTTTTCGATCTGGTTCAGGATATCTTCATCGCCGCTTGTAACGATGGTGATCCTGGTGTATCTGGGATCTGCCGTAACACCCGCCGTAATGCTCTCGATGTTGTAGCCACGCCTTGAAAACAGGCCGGAAATACGGCTCAAAACGCCGGATGTGTTGTCTACCAGAAGCTGGATTACTCTGATATTCATAGGATTACCTTTCAGATTTGCTTTTAATTAGTCTATACGCCAAAAGAACAAATGTCAACAAAAATCGCTTTAGTTCTCTAAAACGTTACATTTGGGAAGTGCTAAAGTGCCGGTACGGGCAACTTCCACCACGCTGATACCGTTCATCATTGAAACAAAAAGAGCAATTTTGTCAGGTGACTGGCATATCTGGATTATCATATGGGTCTTGGACATATCCACGATCTCGGCATGCATGATATCGCAGATCTCCATGATATCCTTGCGGTTAGTCTTGTTGTATTTAACCTTGACAAGCATAAGCTCCCTTGAAACGGACTGCTGTTCATCAAAGGTCTTGACCTTTATGACATCAAGTTTTTTGTTCAACTGCTTTTCAATCTGCTCAAGTGTACGCTCATCGCCGGAGCTTACAATGGTCATGTTGGAGATCTCGGAGTCGAAGGTCTCGCCTACGGCAAGGGAATCGATGTTGAAACACCTTCTGGCAAAGAGCCCCGCAACCTTACTGAGCACACCGGAACGGTTTTCTACAAGTACGGAATATATTTTCTTCATGCTTCACCTATCCTTTCACCAGATCCATGGGGTCGATCATGACCTCCACGATACAGGAATTGGAATCATTAAGCATCTTTTCGATACATCCATCGATCTCCGAATCACGGGAAACCTTCAGATAATCCATGGAATAGGCTCCGGCCAGGAGTTCGTAATTGGGATAATCGTTAAGTTCGACAACGGAATAATTGTCCTTGTAGGTAAAGTGCTGGTACTCTCTTACCATTCCAAGGTAATTGTTCTTAAAGACAACGATCTTAAGGTTAACATTCTGCTGTTTTGCGGTGGCAAGTTCCATAAAGGACATCTGGAAGGATCCGTCTCCGCATACGGCAATGACCTGCCTGTCGGGAAGTCCGAGTTTTGCTCCGAGAGCCGCAGGAATAGAATATCCCATGGTGCCCATACCGCCTGAGGTCAAAAAGAAACCGTCTTTAACAACATGGTAGGCGCAGGACCAGATCTGATTCTGTCCTACATCCGCAACATAGATGCCGTTATCCTCCATTTTGTCGGAAAGTATCCCGATAAACTTTTCGGGATCCACAAAATTCGGATTTGTCTTTCTTTGAACCGTAAGGTCTTTCTTGACTTCCCTGAGTTTATCAAGCCAGTCTGCGGTATCGATATCAAAATCAAAATCAAGGAGCTGACCGAATATATTGTCCGCATCACCGACAATAGGAATTGTGGGACCGCAGTTTTTTCCGATCTCCGCAGGATCAACATCGATATGTATCATTACTTTGTTTTCGGTGATTATATCCGGCTGATTGACGGCCCTGTCTGCCACTCTGGCACCGACCATTATCAGAAGATCGGAATCGTTCATGGCCTTATTGGCCCAGGGTTTTCCGTTATTTCCCACCATACCGAAATACAAAGGATGCATCGTAGGCATGGAACCGATACCCATCATGGTGGATACTACGGGAATCCCGTGTTTTTCGGCAAAAGCACGAAGTGAACCCTTGGCTCCGGAAAGGAGCACACCGCCTCCTGCACAGATAACGGGTTTCTTTGACTTTTCAAGGGCCTTGACGGTTTTCTTTATCTGAGCGAAATTACCCACAAATGTAGGCTTGTAGGTCCGCATGTTGACTTCTTCGGGATATTTGTATTTCTTGATCTCGGAATTCTGAACGTCAATGGGAATATCCACAAGAACGGGACCCTTACGGCCTGTTCTTGCAATATGAAAAGCCTCTTTCATGACCCTGGGGATGTCGGCGGCATCCTTCACAAGATAACTGTATTTAACAAAGGATTCGGCCGCGCCGGTGATATCCGCTTCCTGGAACACATCGGATCCCAAAAGTGCGGAATTAACCTGACCGGTTATACAAACAAGGGGAATACTGTCAGCAAATGCGGTGGCTATACCGGTAATCAGATTGGTGGCACCGGGGCCGCTGGTAACGGCACAGACTCCCACACCTCCGGTTACTCTGGCAAGACCGCTTGCCATATGAGCTGCATTCTGTTCGGTCCTGACCAGCACTGTCTTGATGGGGCTTTCAAGGATGGCATTGTAAAAAGGACAGATCGCCACACCGGGATAGCCGAAAACATATTCAACACCCTCTTCGGTCAAGGCTTTAACCAAAGCTTCTGCGCCTAACATAGGATTCTCCTTTTTGATCTTATTTTACTTCAGAACATTTTAGCACACTAAAGTGTGAATATGCAATACTTATGCATAAAGTTGATTTTATATGTCAAATGTGGTATCTTATGTGTTGTTGTTTACTTAATAATACAGGAAGGCATTACAATGAAAAAGACAATCATAATACTGCTTGCGGGTGTGCTCCTTCTCATGGGTTGCGGCAAGCCCAAGCAGGACACCAAAGCACTCAAAGAATATGAACAGAGCATGACAACCTTCTTTAACGACCTTGTGAAGATCGATCAGGAAATCAATTCCATCGATCCCGAAAGCGACACTTCCATAAGCGAGCTTTTTAAAGAATTCGATGCTCTTCAGACAAAATTCGAATATCTTGCCGAAGTTCCCGTTCCCAAGGATCTTATCTACTGGGAATCCATCACCTCTCTTGCTGCCGAGGGCAAGGATTATATGGTCCAGGCCAATGACTATTTCAAACAGTCCTTTACCGAAACCTCATACAATCCCAATTATCTCGAGGCTGCCATGGAGAGTTATCGAAGAGCCAACAAACGTGTACAGTACATAATCAGTCTTATACACGGCGTTGTACCTCAGGATGCCTGATATTCCTTTCAAGACAAAGAAAAACTCCGCATTGCGGAGTTTTTTTGTTACAGATAATCTTATGAAAAAGGTCCTCAGCCCTCGTAGGCAAGTATCTCCTTAATATCCCGGTCTTCCAGCACGATCTCCGATAGATTTCTGAATACAAAGACTTTGAGCATATCATTGTAGTCCACGTGCTTTACGGGACACATGATAGCCTTTAAGGTGGCCGAATGTGAAACCACGAGGATATCTTCGGCATCAGGATTTTCTTCCACGATCTCCTTAAGATCCTTCAATACCAGCAAAGACTTATGGTAATAGGATTCTCCTTCCGGCGGAGCCGCCTTTTTTCTGTGAGTGTTCCAGTAATGATATTCCGAAGGGAAACGCTCTTCCACCTCAGCCCAGCTCAAGCCTTCAAATTTTCCGAAACAAAGTTCGGAAAGATTTTCTTTTACCTTAATGGGAATATTAAGTTCCCGGGCCAATATCTCACCGGTCTCGTAAGCTCGTTTCAAAGGGCTTGAATATACTACGGAAAAAGAATAATCGCTGTTTTTGAGCCTGTCCGCCAGTTCCCCCGCACTTTTCATCCCGTTTTCGTTAAGGGAAATATCAGTAACGCCCTGGATCTTGCCTCGTCTGTTCCAGTCCGTTTCTCCGTGTCTTATAAGTACAAGTCTCATCGATCTTCTTTTTTCCTGACCACTTCACCGTTATTTTTATGGATACTGTTTTCGGGAATGACTCCGCGAACACAGGAGGTGGGATAAACATTGGAGCACTTGCCGATAACGGTTCCGGGATTCAAAACACTGTTACAGCCGACTTCCACATTGTCTCCCAGCATTGCGCCGAACTTCTTAAGGCCGGTCTCAATGTCGGTACCTTCATTGTGGACAACAACGAGACGCTTGTCGCTCTTTACATTGGAGGTAATGGAGCCTGCGCCCATATGAGACTTAAATCCAAGGATGGAATCACCTACATAGTTGTAATGAGGTACCTGCACCTTGTTAAAAAGAATGACATTCTTAAGCTCGGTGGAGTTACCCACAACGCAGCCGGCACCGACCAAAGCGGAACCTCTGACAAAAGCACATTGTCTGACTTCCGTATCGGGACCGATAATGCAGGGACCGCCGATATAAGCGGAATCAAATACCTTGGCGGTCTTATGGATCCAGACATCCTCTCCTCTTTTGATGTATTCATCCTCCGAAAGGGTCTTTCCAAGTTCAAGGATAAACTCCTTAATATGAGGAAGCACCTCCCAGGGATATTCATACTTTGAAAGAAGGGGCGCAGCCGCTGTTTCTTCCAAAGTGTAGAGATCTTTGATCTTAATGTCTGCCATCAGTTTTTCTCCTTATAAAATTTTGCCACATAGGCATAGTCGTTACGCAGATTGGAAAGCCGGTTCGTATCTCTCACTTCATTGGTGTTTTTCGATACAAATGCATCCAGTTTTTCCATGTATACATCCGGAGATATCTCTCCGTTGGCTACCTGAGTAAGCCCCAGTTCCCAGCTTGCGGTAAGTTTGGGGCGAAGAAGCTGGGGAATGCTTCTTTTGACAACACAGTATATCATCTCTCCCATGAGAGTGGGGGTCAGGATCTGTGTCTTTTTGTTTAATTTGATATATTCGATGGTAATGAGCTTTTTAAGTATCTCGGCCCTGGTGGCACTTGTGCCGATACCGCTTGACTTAATCTGTGCTCTGAGATCCTCATCATCGATAAGCTGTCCCGCATTTTCCATGGCAAGGATGATGGAACCGGAATTATAGCGCTTGGGCGGCGATGTCTTTCCTTCCTTGATCTCAAAGCCGGAAAGCTTAAGGACATTCCCTTTTTTGAGCATACATAGTTTTTCAAGAGTCTCTTTGGAAAGTTTTGCATCCTCGGAGTCCTTGTCATCCTTTTCTTCCGTATCCTTTTTACCCGCAAAAGAATAATTCATTGCGGAAAGATAACCTTCTTTTTCCAAAGCCCTGAAAGAATAAAAGAATCTCTCTCCCTCGGTCTCAAGCACCAAAGACAGCTTAACATACTGGGCGGGAGGAAGAAAAATTGCTATGAACCTTCTGGCAATAACCTCATATACTCTGGCTGCCACATCCTTAAGTCCGTTAAGATTATTAAGGCCCTGGCCGGTGGGGATTATGGCATAGTGGTCCGTGATCTGCTTATCATTCACATATTTGGACTTTTCAAGGCCTTTGTAGGCTTCTTTCTCAATTAAAAACTTTGCAAAGCCCCCCAAGGGACCATAATCCTTAAGTCCGCGGATGTTCTTGTGGATCTCCTTGGCCACTGCGGTAGAAAGAACACGGGCATCGGTACGGGGATAAGTAACAAGCTTCTTTTCGTAGAGTTCCTGCACAATGGCAAGAGTCTCATCGGGACTTATCTTGAAGAGTTTTGAACATTCATTCTGAAGTTCCGCTAGGTTAAAAAGAAGGGGCGGATTCTTGGTCTCTTTTTTCTTTTCCACCGATACCACGGTGGCGCTTGTATCATCGCCTTTGTCAACAAGGGCAATGAGTTCTTTGGCGTCCTCTTCTTTGTTAAAGCCGTTTTCTTTGTAAAGTTTGGGAGAATTGTAATAACGGCTGCCTTCACATACACGCCACTCGCCGGTGACCTTGGAATCATCGGCTACGAAGGAAGAAAGGACACGATAAAAGGGAGTTTCCGTGAAATTCCGGATCTCAAATTCCCTGTCCACGATCATACCGAGAACACAGGTCATCACGCGGCCCACGGAAATAACGGCCTTGTCCTTCTTAAGGAAATCCTTTACGGAATAAGCATATTTAAGGGTAAGGGCTCTGGAAAAGTTGATTCCCATAAGGTAATCCTCTTTGGCCCTTAAATAGGCGGAAGCACAAAGGTTGTCATACTCCGACAGATCCTTTGCTTCCCTGATGCCGCGGTTGATCTCTTCAACGGTCTGGGAATCTATCCAGACACGTTTCTTGACCTTTTTGTCTCCCACTCCCGCCTGTGTATCCACTAAACGATATATGTATTCTCCTTCACGCCCGGAGTCTGTGCAGACATATATGGTGTCCACATCGTCTCTGGTAAGAAGCTTTTTTACGATCTCAAACTGTTTCTTTACGGAAGGGATAACCTCGTATTTAAACTCCGAGGGGATAAAAGGCAGGGTATCAAAGGACCACCGCTTGTATTTCTCATCGTATACTTCAGGATAGCTCATGGTTATCAGATGCCCTACGCACCAGGTAACGACAGCTGTGTCACATTCCATGTAGCCGTCCATCGATTTCATATTCAGTTGCAAAGCGTTGGCAAATTCTCTGGCAACGCTGGGCTTTTCGGCTATAAACAGGTTTTTACCCATATTCTATATTCTGTCCAATAATACAAGTTTTAAATTTTTCCCGACTTTGGCTTCAAGGGTTATCTTTTCGTCAAAACGCATGCCCGCAAAAAGATAAACGTTGTCGGGGGATATCTTTGCTTTGGATGCAAGCATCAAAAGTCTCTCATAGTCATCGTAGGTGACCATGGGTTTATCGTAGATGCACATTGCTATCAGGTTCTTACCGGAATTGTCGGAAGCCACCACATCGATGGTGCCAAGTTTCCCGTACCAGACGCCGTATTTTTCGGCACGGATGGGAAGCCTGTTTCGATCGTTAAGACCCTTTAGATAATCGGAGCAGATCTCCTTGAAATACTTGCCCGCATACTGCTTAAGCCCCGGAAGTATCCGCAAAGCATAGAATTCCTCGGGGGATTCAGTATCCATCAGACTCGAATTCTTAAAAAGAAAAGTAAACCAGAAATCAAGAAAATGTACGGAAATATCGTAAAGTCCCTTCTGGGCGTTGTCCCGCCCTTCCGAATCAACGGAAAAGACCTTGTTTACAAAATCAAGCTCCATAAGGTTCTTGATATATACGCTGATCTTAGCTCTGGAAAAGCCGGTGTGCTCATGAAGATCGTTAAGTTTGTTCTTCCCTTCGGACAATGCGGAAAGAATGGTGTTATAGACTCCCGTCTCACGAAGTTCGCCCTCTATCAGGGAATTTGCAACGTTATGAAGGGGACCGCTCTTATCAAGGATGTTCTTTACGATATTGTCCTTAACAGACTGCTTTTCATCAAACATCCTCCAAAGGCCGGGATATCCGCCAAGCACCGAATAACAAAGGGCACAGTCCTCATTGGTATAAAGAGAAAAATACTCCCTTAAATGCCTGAAGTTCAAGGGCTTGATCTTTAAAAAGCCGGAAAGTTCAAAGGCCGCTTCGCCGATCTTTTCTACCATGGAATTTTCCACGAAGCTTACGGAAGAAGAACAAAGTATCACAAAGACATCCTGGCGGTTCAAGCCGGAATGTACATAAGAAACCAGTTTGTCCATAAAATCGGGACAATTCTTGATTATATTCTGAAATTCATCGATGACTATGACCTTTTTCTGGGTGTGCTTCTGACTGAAGCAGGCAAAGATATCGGAATACTCCGGGTATTTCAAAGTCTTGATCCCGAGGGACGCAAAGAAAAGTCCGAAACGATATCGTTGTTCTTTTTCCGAAACAGGCTCGGCTCTGTAATAAAAGCCCGGTTTATCGGACATAAATTCATTGAGCAGAGCAGTCTTACCCACATATTTCTGGCCGTAAAGCACAACAATCTGACTCTTGTCACGCTCGTAATAGGTGGCAAGCTGATTTAATTCGTTATTTCTGCCGATAAGCATATATAACCCCGCAGTTTAAATTGTCCTTAAAAGTATCTCCTGAATTCCCGATTCATCCATGGGCTTTCCAAGATAAAAGCCCTGGATCAGATCGCAGGATATTTCCTTGAGATAATCAAGCTGTTCTTCGCTCTCAACACCTTCGGCCACAGTGGAAAAACCAAGGCGCTTAGACATATTAACGATAGATTCCGTAATGACCCTGGCGGCCTCATCGGTGGAGATATTGTCTATAAAAGACTTGTCGATCTTTAAGGTATCGATGGGAAGGCCTCTTAAATAGGACAAAGAAGAAAAGCCGGTGCCGAAATCGTCCAAAGACACCTTGATGCCGTAATCTCTCAGTTCATACATTTTCTGGATGACCATCTTGAAATCTTCGATGAGAACGGATTCGGTTATCTCAAGTTCCAGTTCCTCGGGATCCATTCCGTAACGCTTTACGGTATCAAGGATCTTGGGAACAAAGTCCGCGCGATTGTACTGAATGGAAGAAATATTTATGGAAAGGATGATATTGCAGTCAAATCTCTTCTTCCATGCCGCATGGGTCTTTATACTCTCTTCCAGCACAAAATCGCCGATGGAGATTATGGTGCCGTTCTTTTCCGAAAGAGGGATGAACACCGAAGGACTTATCATGGACCCATCCCGGTCACGCCACCTGACAAGGGCTTCCACACCTCTTAAGCGCTTGGAATCAGCATAGTACTGAGGCTGATAATTTAAAAAGAAATTGCTTTCGTGAACCGCTTCTTTCAGTTTGTTTTCAATCTCGACATCACGAAGGAAACTGTCAAGCATTCCGGAATTGAAATACTTGATATTGTTCTTGCCCGCATCCTTAGCCTTAAGCATTGCGATCTCGGCACAATTGATCAGGGAAAGTGCGTTGTCATTGGCTTCAGGATACTCCGCAACGCCTGCAGATACACTGACAGATACCTCGGTCCTGTCGGAAAGTTTTATGGGAACTGAAAGAAAACCGCGTACCGAACCGTAGATCTCATCCACACTTCTGGAGCCTACGGGGTCGTAAACGGCTATACAGAAAATATCACTGTCAAATCTGGCAGCGATGACATTGTTGTTTTCAAGCGTTTTGATATAAAGACCGATATTCTGGATAACCTCATCCCCGACAACAATGCCCCTGGCATCGCTTATCTTATGAAAGTCGTCAACATCCAGAAGGATCACGCTGACAACGGCTCTCTCAACATCGGCTCTTTCAACAAATTCTTTGAGTTTGGAGATAAAATGATTCCTGTTATGAAGGCCTGTAAGAAGGTCAAAATAAGCCATGTACTTAAGGTCTTCCTGACGGTTCTTTATAGCAGTCACATCATTTAAGCAAATGAGTTTTTCGGATAAAAGACCCGTTTCGTCCATGTGTACCAGGACTTCGACCCCGATCCATGTCTTTTTGTCAGAGAATAACAGGTCTGCCCTGTCGGAAAAATGATTTTCTTTTTCAGGGAAAAGAAGGGTTCTTAACTCACTCTCTCCCGATTCGTCAAATATTTCCGAAAGGCGCGAAAGATCGGAGGCGTCAGTTAACCTGAAGTCTCCGAAATTCTCCCACTTGCCGATCTGTTTTATTGAATTGGTAACGTAATTAATGTACAAAAATGCTCTTTGGGATCCTTCGCAGATCATATTGTACATCTTTTCGTTACCAGTAAGTTTTTGGTTCATTGCCGTAAGCAAATCAACCTGATAACGCAAATCATCCATAAAAGAAATATGCCCTTCTTAAGCCTTGGCTGTAATATATCCTTTGGCTTTTAAAAGTTCGGCGCAAAGAACCGCACCCCCTGCGGCACCCCTGACCGTATTGTGGGAAAGTCCCACAAACTTGAAGTCGTAAACGCTGTCTTCGCGAAGACGACCGATAGATACGCCCATACCCTTCTCATAGTCCACATCAAGCTTTACCTGGGGACGGTTATCCTCGGTAAGATACTGAATGAACTGCTTGGGAGCGCTGGGAAGAGAAAGCTCCTGAGGAGCACCCTTGGCAGTAACCAGTTTTTCGATAAGCTGTTCCTTAGTGGGCTTCTTGCGGAACTTAACGAATACGGATGCGGTATGACCGTTCAATACGGGAACTCTGATGCACTGAGAGGTGATCAGGAGATCTTTCTTAAGCTCGATCTCGCCATCCTTAAGGGTTCCGAGAACACGCAAAGGTTCTTTTTCACTCTTTTCTTCTTCGCCGCCGATGTAAGGGATTATATTTTCAACCATCTCGGGCCAGTCTTTGAAAGTCTTGCCGGCGCCTGAGATCGCCTGATAGGTGGAAGCAACGACTTCGTAGGGCTCAAACTCGCTCCATGCCCAGAGACAGGGAGTATAGCTCTGAATGCTGCAGTTGGGCTTAACGGCGATAAAGCCTCTCTTTGTTCCGAGTCTCTTCTTCTGGGTCTCGATAAGTTCTGCGTGATCCGCATTGATCTCGGGAACGATCATGGGAACATCCTTGGTCCATCTGTGTGCGGAGTTGTTGGAAACCACGGGAGTCTCAGTCTTTGCATAAGCTTCCTCGATGGCCTTGATCTCTTCTTTGGTCATATCAACTGCGCTGAAGCAGAAATCTACTTCGGAAGCTACCTTTTCAACTTCGGTAACGTCTTTGACAACAATCTTCTTAACGGCTTCGGGCATGGGAGTGTCCATCTTCCATCTTCCGCCGACTGCCTCCTCATAGGTCTTTCCTGCGGATCTGGGGCTTGCCGCAATGGTAGTCACTTCAAACCAGGGATGGTTTTCAAGGAGAGAGATAAACCTCTGACCAACCATTCCCGTTCCGCCCAAAATGCCGACTCTTAACTTCTTTTCCATCTCTTTACACCTCGCTGTTTTGTTCTTCCAAATATTTTTTATATTCCACAAGGACAGATTTCATGGCCTCGATCCCGGGAGCTCCGACTGTAAGTCTTCGTTCCACACAGGTCTTTAACGAAATTGCCTCGTAAACATCTTCATCAAATAATTCGCTGAATTCCTTGAGTTTGCCGATATCGACTTCATCAATGGAAATTCCCTGATCGATACAGTACAAAACCAGTCTTCCGATGACGGAATGGGCATCTCTGAAGGGCATTCCCTTCTTTACCAGATAATCTGCAGCATCCGTTGCATTGGTGAAGCCCTTTACCGCACTCTCTTCCATTTTCTTTTTGTTGAACTTGGTGGTGGAGAGCATGCCTGTAAACAGTTCAAGGCAGCTGTTTACGGTGTCCATGGAGTCAAAAGAAACTTCCTTGTCTTCCTGCATATCTTTGTTATATGCAAGGGGAAGACCCTTCATAGTGGTAAGGAGTGACATGAGCGCTCCGTAGACTCTTCCGGTCTTGCCGCGGACAAGTTCGGCAATGTCCGGGTTTTTCTTCTGCGGCATGATGGATGATCCGGTTGAATAAGCATCGTCCAGTTCTATAAAACCGTATTCATTGGAATTCCAAAGGATGATCTCCTCGGAAAAGCGGCTTAAATGCATGGCTATGATGGACAGATCCGAAAGAAATTCCAAAAGGTAATCCCTGTCGGAAACGGAATCCATACTGTTTGAGGTGGGACCGTAAAAATCAAGGAGAGATGCGGTGAAATCCCTGTCCAGAGGATATGTGGTCCCGGCCAAAGCTCCCGCTCCCAGAGGGCAATAATTCATACGCTTGAAAAGATCATATAACCTGCCCTGGTCCCTTTTGAACATTTCGAAATAAGCTCCGAGATGATGCGCAAGAGTAACGGGCTGCGCCTTCTGAAGGTGAGTAAATCCCGGCATATAGGTGTCAAGATTGCTCTCCATAAGATCGTATATAACAAAAAGCAGATTTTTTAATCTTTCATGAATGGTGATGACATAAGTCCTGGTATATAGTCTCATGTCAAGAGCAACCTGATCGTTCCTGGATCGGCCGGTGTGGAGTTTCTTTCCGGCATCTCCTATCCTTTCGATGAGTTTTGCTTCCACAAAACTGTGAATGTCTTCAAAGGATTCGTCGATAAAAAGATCGCCCTTCAAAAGATCGTCCCGAATGGACATAAGACCGTCGATGATGGCCGTGGCATCTTCGGCGGAAATGATACCCGCACGCTTAAGCATGGTGGCATGACTGACGGAACCTGTAATATCCATCTCTGCCAGACGCTTGTCAAAGCGTATGGATGCATTGAAATCAAATACCTTTTGGTCGGTTTCCTTGGTAAACCGTCCACCCCAAAGTGTAGCCATTTACATTTCCTCGTCAATAATTGTTAAATCTAATTTTAGCATAGGGATTTTATCAATTCAACAAAAGGAAACTTCAAAAAGTGCCAAAAATAAATTCAAAAAATGCCGTTTTCTTTGCAATATATACATTTGTACGTCGTACGCGGACATAATAAGTGATTTGTCTGCTTCGCAGCCGCTTGGTTTCCTTCCGAGCTAATAAAAAAAGGGACCGGATAAAATCCGATCCCTTTAAGCTCCCGGCCGGATTCGAACCGGCGACCTACGCATTACGAATGCGTTGCTCTACCAGCTGAGCCACGGAAGCCTGTTGCGGTTTGCAACAATGGATATTATAACGATAATCAAATGTTTTGGCAAGGAGATTTTTCAAAGACATGAATGCAGAAAGGCGCCAGCTTAACGCTTAAGGAATCCTCTTTTCCGTCACATCTGACCTTTGATGTCTGCTTTGCTTTACCCGAGAGTTTGTATTCACCTCCGAAGCGGATCTGTTCCGAAGCAAATATCTCTTTATAGGTTCCGGCTTCCAAACCGACCCTGAAATTAAGAGGCTCACCGGAGAAATTAGCAATGGCAAGAAGTTTCTTTTCCCTGTTCTTACGTAAAAATGCGATAACGGAATGCTCCGAATCTATGGCATTGACCCACTCAAAGCCATCTCCCGCCGTATCCTCCGAAAGTTCATCCCTTTCGTTGTAGAGTTCGTTGAGGGCGGTGACCAGCACATCCAGCTTTTCATCCTCACTCTTTAATTCCGTAAGACACTTGCGACCGGGATGAAGATACATATAACTTAAAAGAAGCCGTAAGTTTTTCTTTTTATCGGTATCGGAATAAGGCATATTTTTGTATATGCCCTCCGCATAATCCGAATAATTGTCGCTAAGCAGCGATAAAATGAATCTTTCGCAGAAAATATATACGGGGCTGTAGGTAAGCTCAAAATGATTGTTCCTGCGGCCCGAAGCATCCCTGTTTAAGTAGTTCAAAAGATCCGTGTCAAACTGAGTGTGGAATTTGTAATCAAAGCCCATGCCGCCTTCGTCCAGAGGAAGGGTCAGGGTATTGGAAACAAGGGAATCCTTTGCAACGGTAATAAGCCCCGGATACTTTTTGTGGAGTATGGAATTCAGGTGCTTTAAAAACTCGATCCCATTAAGATTTTCATTGCCTCCGTAGATATTGGGCATCCATTCGCCGTCAAACTTTCCGTAGTCAAGGTAAAGGATCCTGTCCATTCCGCCTATGCAAAGTCCGTCTACACAGAATACATCCGTAAAATAGTCGCAGGCACTGATAAGATAGTTTCTGACAAACGGTTTGGAAAAATCGAAGGAAAGCCTTCCTGCGATCTCTTTTTCGTTGCCTTCAAAAAGCCTGGTACCGTCAAAGCCCCGAAGTCCGCCGTTGTCGGCAATGAACCCTGCGGGCTCCACAGTCAGAAGAACCTTTACGCCTTCCTTATGCAGCCGGTCGATAAGTTCCTTTAACTCCGAAGATCCGATCAATGAAGGATTTGTCGCAAAGAAAGAAACGGTACCGTAATCCGTCACTATCTTGTAATCGCACTTTGTGAGATCCGGAAAAAGAACGGCATCGAAGCCTTTCTTTTTGGTATTGTCAAGTATCCGGGTAAAGAGATCCTCAGAAGTAGCGGCTTTAAATTCCTCGATTGAAATATTCAGGATAGAAAAACGATCCTTAAGACCCGTTCTTTTGTATGCCCTGTTGTTATACTCGGGTTCAGAAGCCACCACGCAGGCGTCGCCCTCGCCCTTTTCAAGAGCTCTTGCGAAGGGATCCCGTTTTAAATAGGTGAGTCCGCTGTTAAGCTTTATCTCCAACTTGTAAAGAGACCCCAGCGGAAGGCCGGGAATGAAGATCCCGAAGATACCGCGCTCATCGATGCAGCACATCTGATGGACACGGCCGTCCCAGGAATTGAAGTCACCCACTACACTTACACGCTCGGCTCCGGGAGCATAGGTAATGAACTCGGTTCCCAGCTCTCCCTTTCTTTCGCAGAAATGGGCCCCGAAATAGCGATAAGAATCATAAAGGATACCTGCATCCAGTTTTTCGGTAAGATCCCCCCAGAACGAAGGGATATACTTATAAACCTCGGGGCAGGTCTTTGTGACTCCGTCGCAGGTGATCAGATATTCATAGGAAAAACCGGTCTTAACAGGGACAAATACGGCAAAAAAGCCTTCTTCATCCACACATTCCATGGTATAAACATTTTCATTCCTGAGATTTTTGACCCTGACTTCTTCGGCACCGGGATAAAAGGCCTGAATGAGCACGCCTCCCGAAACCTGATAAGCTCCAAGAATCCTTTCGGGATTCCTGCATTCGGAATAGACAACGCTTTCGATCTCCGGCCAGTTCATCATTTTGTAAAGCTTATTATCCATAGTTCCTCCTTCTTTTGTGAAAAAGAAAAAATACAGCCTTCACAAATATATGGATCAAAACTCATTTATAAAGAGTCCGCTTCGAAGCTTCGGCTCAAACCAGGTGGACTTGGGAGGCATAAGCAGTCCTGCATCAGCCACGGAAAACAGTTCGGACATGGCGGTTGGATACATGGCAAATGCAGCAAAAGCACCTTCATCCACACGCCTGATAAGTTCCTCAACACCTCTGATACCGCCCACAAAATCAATGGTCTTATCGGTCTTGGGATCCTTTATGCCAAACACGGGCTCCAAAAGAAAATCCTGTAACACGGATACATCCAGTGATTCGACGGCACCCTTTGGAATGAACTCCTTCTTTAAAGAGATCGCAAATTCCCTGTCTTTAAGGATCATGAAGATCTCGCCTTTTTTCGAAGGCTTCGAAACGCTGCGAAGGATCTCTTTGACTTCAAACTTATCTTTTACCTTCGAGATGAGATCTTCTTCCGTAAGGCCCTTATCATCCAGGATAACTCTGTTGTAGTCCATGATCATAAGATCCGAGTCCGGAAATACAACACTTAAAAAGCCTTCAAAGGAGCCGGGTTTTATACGACCTTCTTCTCTTCTCTGTAGACAAACCTTGGCAGCACTGGCACATCTGTGGTGACCGTCTGCAATATAGAGATTGGGAACCTTTTTAAAGGAATCCGTAAGGTATGCAATGTCCGAAGGCTCCCCGACCTTAAAGCCTCTGTGACGGATCCCGTCGGAACTTACAAAATCAAATTCGGGAGCATTGTTTTTCTTATATGCATCAATGAACTCAAGGAGTTCTTTCTTTGCTCTGTATGCAAGGAAAATGGGGCCGGTCTGGGCGCTCAGGGCATCCACATGGCGGATCCTGTCAACTTCCTTGTCCGCTCTGGTATTCTCGTGTTTTTTGATGGTTCCGTCAAGATACTCATCAACACTTGCAAGACACACAAGACCGGTCTGAACACGCCCCTTCATGGTAAGCTCGTAAAGGTAATAACAGGGCTTTGATTCCTTGACAAACTCTTTATCCGCCTTCTTCTTTTCGTAGAGTTCACGGGCTTTGGCGTAAGCTTCGTCGGAATACATATCAAAGTCATCGGGAAAGACCGTTTCGGGTCTGTCTATCATCAAAAAAGAATCGGGATTTTTTGAAACAAAAGCCTTGGCTTCGGCTCTGTTATAAACATCGTAGGGAAGCGCCGCGATCTTATCTTCGAGACCGTGAGCAGGTCTTACGGCGCAAAATGGAGAAATTGTTGACATGTTTCGCTCCTTGTTTATACTATAATCTGATAATATCATAAAGAACGGATCTGTGCTATTATAATGGTACCGAAAATTTATTATTCTCTAACCGGAGGTAACAAAAAATGGAAAAAGAAGATCAATACATATACGAGAAAGTCAGTGAATATGCAGACAAGGTCCTTGACGGCATCGATCCCCAGAAGGTTCAGGTGTCCTTCCAGCTGGATAAATTAAAGCCCATTATGTCTTCTCTTGCTCTTGAGTTAAAAAGCACACCGGAAGATATCTTCATCCGCTATATGGATGCGGCAAGCTTTATGTCTGCGGAATCCGAGAAGAAATTCCAGAGTACTCTCGGACATATGGATAAATACGGGGACTATATGGAGTTTGAGCAGTTTTAAATCTGAAATCACTAATGCAAATTAAACAAGTATTTTCTCGACACGCTCTCGCTAATGTCCTCGCTGTAACGGACGCTAAGCTCGATAGAACCTCGCTAAGCGCCGACGCTGCGTATTGTCTCGAAAACACTTTTTAATTTGCATTTTATGTTTCGGATGTAACAAATAATTGCAGCAAGAGTTTCATAAGCGAACAGTTAGGCGGGAACCGAAGCGAAAATCCATCACTTACAAAAAACTTAGCGGCATACACGAGAGGCCTTTAGGCGAACGTGTAATGCCGCTTAGTTGTTGTTAGTGATTAGTTGAGCGTAGTGGAGCCGGGTGAGCGATGAAACTACTTTACTGTAATCCTTAACTCCACAAACGCCAAGTATCGTCGCTTAAATTATTTAACCACGCGAACGCGGAATACTCCCTCAATGCTCTCAAGCCTCTTGACTATAGCGTCGGTAGCGGGCTCTTCGATGTCAAGCATGGTATATGCAACTTCACCCCGGGATTTGTTCATCATATCGCTGATGTTGATGCCGACTTCACCGAAAGCAGCCGTAAACTGTGTGATCATATTTGCAATGTTCTTGTGGAAGATAGCTACTCTTCCCTTCTGATTGCAGAATCCCATATCTACGGTGGGATAGTTTACGGAGTTTACGATGTTACCGTTCTCAAGATAGTTCATCATCTCGTTAACGGCCATCTTAGCACAGTTATCTTCTGATTCTTCGGTGGAAGCTCCCAGGTGAGGGATAGCGATAACATTGTCCATTCCCGCAGTCTTTGCATTGGGGAAATCGGTCACATACTTGCGGACCTTACCGCTGTCGATAGCCTCCTTCAAAGCATCGTCATCAACAAGAAGATCTCGTGCAAAGTTAAGAATGATAACTCCGTCCTTCATCATGGCGAGAGTTTCTTTGTTGATCATTTTCTTGGTATTTACCTTAGGATCGTCACTCTCGATAAGAGGAACATGTACAGAGATATAATCACAGTTCTGGAAGATCTCTTCTCTTGTCTTAACGTGATGGATATCCTTTGAAAGGTTCCATGCGGCATCGATGGAGATATAAGGATCGCAGCCGTATACGTCCATGCCAAGATGTCTTGCAGCATTGGCAAGAGGTCCGCCTATGGCGCCAAGACCGATGATACCAAGCTTCTTGCCGCGAACTTCCGTGCCGGCATATTTTCCTTTGCCTTTTTCAACAAGTTTGGCAACGTTTTCATCGTTCTTTATATCCTGAACAAAATTGATACCGCCGATAACGTCACGGGAAGCAAGGAGCATTCCGCAGATAACAAGTTCCTTAACACCGTTTGCGTTGGCACCGGGAGTGTTGAATACAACAACGCCCTTCTTTGCAAGTGTATCAAGGGGGATATTGTTTACGCCGGCACCGGCTCTTGCAACGCAAAGAAGCTTATCGGAAAACTCCATTTCATGCATAACGGCACTTCTTACAAGAATACCTTCAGCATCATTTACTTCGTCTGTCTTAACATAATTATCCGAAAAATTATCGATACCCACTTTGGAAATGGGATTTAAGCAGCTGTACTTAAACATTACCTGTGCTCCTCCTCGTATTTCTTAAGAAAATCAACCAAAGCTTCCACGCCTTCGATGGGCATTGCATTGTAGATGGAAGCACGAAGACCCCCGACACTCTTATGTCCTTTAAGGTTGTCAAAGCCTGCAGCCTTGGTGGCGGCAACGACTTCAGCATCCTTTTCGGCGCTTTCGGTAACAAACGGAACGTTCATCAAAGATCTGAATTCCTTTTCAACCGTACCCTTGAAATACTTGCTGTTATCAAGGAAATCATAAAGGATGGCAGCTTTCTTTTTATTGATCTCGTTCATCTTTTCAAGACCGCCGAGACTCTTTAAATATTTGAATACCTTACCGCAGACATATATAGCCCAGCAGTTGGGAGTATTGTACATGCTGCCGTTGGAAGCATGGGTGGAATATCTTAAATATACGGGAACATCGGGCTTAAGATCTTCACGGATAAGATCTTCTCTGATGATCACGATGGAAAGACCAGCAGGTCCCACATTCTTCTGTACTCCGCCGTAGATGATGCCGTAATCGGAAACGTTACAGGGCTTGCTTAAAAACATGGAGGACTGATCGGATACAAGGATCTTGCCCTTTGTGTTGGGAAGTTTCTGGAAAGTGGTTCCGTGAATGGTCTCATTCTCGCAGATATAAACATAATCCGCATCGTCATCCACGGGAAGATCTGAACAGTCGGGGATATAGCTGTAGTTTTTGTCTTCGCTTGAGGCGATCACATTGACCTTGCCGAATTTCTTTGCTTCGGTCATGGCTTTCTTTGACCAGGCACCGGTAACGATGTAATCAAAAACACCGTTTTTGCAAAGGTTCATGGGGATCATGGAAAACTGTAAAGTAGCTCCGCCCTGAATAAAAAGAACCTTGTAATTGTCAGGAATACCCATAAGATCGCGAAGGTCGGCCTCTGCCTCATCGATGATCGTCTGATAAACCTTGGAACGGTGAGACATCTCCATAACGCTCATTCCGCTTCCCTTGTAATCAAGAAGTTCCTCCTGGATCTCCTTAAGTACAGGCAACGGCATCATTGCCGGACCTGCCGAAAAGTTGTACACTCTTCCCACTTTTTCATCCTCCTGAATATATAAATTTATATTGGTTACTTTTTTATCAAAACGATAATTTAAGGGTAATGATAATTTAAAATGTATATTCTGTCAACACAAATGAATAATTATGCATCACTTATAAACAAGCACCGGAACACCGACGGTAACCATATCAAAAAGCTCTTCGGCTTCTTTCAGTTTCATATTGATACAGCCGTGGGAACCGTGATTTAAATACCGTTCTCCCCCGAACTTTCTCTGCCATGTGGCATCGTGAATTCCGATGGAGGTTTTGTATATCGGCATCCAGTAGTTGACAAAGGACCTGTAGTCTTCACCCTTAAGGTAGGTGTCCCTGGTCTTCTTTATAACGTAACAGACCATTTCGGGAGTCGCATGTCCGTTGTTCGGATTACCGGTCACCACATCGCATTCCATTACCACGGACCCTTTTTCGATATAATAAAGCTTCTGTCTGGTAATATCTATCTCGATCCTGGTGGGTCCAATATCGTCAAGGCCGCGAACGAAAGCTTTGTGCGTATACTGCGGGGTATGTGTTTCACCGGTCCCTTCCCTGACCGCAGAAAGAAAATATTCTTTCTCCGCTTTTCTGTCAATGAGAGTCCCGTAAGTGGACCTTTCAATATGCTTTTGCTCACCGTTTACGGAAACAAAATCCCTGGGAAGCTTGTAGGTATCGTATCTGTCGCAAAGATCGTCTATAAATCCCTCAACCTTGTTAACATCAAAGTACAAAGAACCGTCTTCGAAACGTTTAAAATCATCACCGTTTCTTTCAAGGATGCTGCTAAGAAACAGGCTGTCGGCATGAACCTTCTCCGCACCCATATCAAAGACAAAATCTCTTTGAACAAAGTCTTTGATCTCATCCCAAAGGACCATCTCCCGCTCCATCGCAGGAGTTCTTTCGGGATAATCGATCCATTGGTCCGGAATAGCAACATCGGACTCAAGTTTCTTCACGGAATCGTAAACAAGTGCGTAAACTTTGGAGGCATCAAGGACTCTTTTTTCGGTGTCGTAAAGGTAAAAACCCTTATCTCCGAACAGAATCTTTATCTCTCCCACATGATCTTCTCTGAATTCCCTGATGACATTGAGTTTCCCGATACAGGACAATAGCTTATCTTCATCAAAGGTTATGACGGGAGAAATGCTTATGCCGTCAATGCCGTAAAACAGATTCTTTCCCCATAAAAGGGAATTCTGATTAAAAAGCAGTCCCTTGAGATCCTCTGTGTAATCCGCCTTGAATCCGAAATCATTCGGAGCGATCTTTTCCGTATCGGTAAAAGAAGAAGTGATCCTTACACCTTCAAACACGGTATCGGCCAAAAGAAGGTCATTAACCTCCGAAACACTCAGTCCGGCACATTTCACGCCGTTAATGACCGTTCCGTAAGAAAAACCGCTCTTATACCTGTTTGCCGCAAGAAAATACAAAGCAGTCGCCGATAAAAGCACAAATGCAAACAGGACAGAAAGAAAGACCGTGATCCTAGTTCTCATTACTTACCTGTTTTTCCCAAATCCTTTTCGTCAAAGACATCGCTTAAAGGAGCACCGCTTGGAACCATGGGGAACACCTTGTCATCTTCGTTGATCACGCACTCGATGACCGCAGGTCGCTTGTTTTTGATGGCCTTTTCAAGAGCCGGAGCAAATTCTTCTTTTTTGGTGACTCTGTAAGCATCACAGCCGAGGCCTTCGGATACTTTGCAATAATCAACTTTATCATTTAAAACGGTCTGAGAATAACGGCCTTCGTAGAAAAGGGTCTGCCACTGTCTTACCATTCCGAGAACATGGTTATTGATGATGATCTGGATAATGGGAATATTGAATCTGCTTGCGGTGGCAAGTTCGTTCATGTTCATGCGGAAACAGCCGTCGCCGCCGAAGTTAATGCAGATCTTATCGGGATTTCCAACCTTGGCTCCGATGCAGGCACCGAGACCGTAGCCCATGGTGCCAAGTCCGCCGGAAGAAAGGAAGGTCCTGGGTCTTGTATATTTATAGAACTGGGAAGCCCAGATCTGATGCTGTCCCACATCGGTGGTAATTATAGCCTGACCCTTGGTTATACGGTCGGTCTCTTCCACCACATAAGGACAGGTCAGTTTTGTCCTGTCGTAACCGAGAGGATACTTTTCCTTAAGTTCTTTGATCTTCTCCATCCACTCGGAATGATCCTGCTTTGTAAGCATGGAATTAAGCTTATCGAGAGCCGACTTAAGATCACCCACCAAAGAAGC
This sequence comes from Lachnospiraceae bacterium, assembly GCA_016280465.1. Lineage (GTDB taxonomy): Bacteria > Bacillota > Clostridia > Lachnospirales > Lachnospiraceae > UBA1258. The sequence continues at coordinate 29,578 of JAEEGT010000163.1, forward strand.
CTTGGTCTTTATGTTCTTGTCGATCTCCGCAGCATCAATATCTATATGGATAACCTTGGCCTTGGAAGCAAAGGTCTTTACATTACCCACAACACGATCGGAAAATCTTGCGCCGAGAGCTATCAAAAGGTCACAGTCACTGACACCAAGGTTGGAAGCCTTGGTACCGTGCATGCCGATCATACCGGTATATCTGTCGCTGTAGGCATCAAAAGCACCCTTTGCCATTAAAGTATCGCAAACGGGAGCATCAATGAGCTCTGCAAACTTTTTAACGCTGTCACAGGCATCACTGGCAATGGCACCGCCTCCGAGATATATAAAGGGTTTCTTGGAAGCCTGTATCAGCTTGCAAACCTTGTTAAGATCCTCTTCCGTGAACTTATCGATACGTTCGATCTCACGAGGCTTCTTGGGAGTATATTCACACTTGGCGGCAGTAACATCCTTTGTGATATCCACAAGGACGGGACCGGGGCGTCCGCTCTTTGCGATAAAGAAAGCTTTTCTCAGGGTATTGGCAAGATCAGCAACATTCTTAACGATATAACCGTGCTTTGTTATGGGCATGGTCACGCCTGCAATGTCAACCTCCTGAAATGTATCCTTGCCAAGCCAGGGAAGTACCACATTGGCGGTTATGGCTACCATGGGAACGGAATCCATGTATGCCGTAGCGATACCGGTGACAAGATTGGTGGCACCGGGTCCGGAGGTAGCCATACATACTCCAACCTTGCCCGTAGACCTTGCATAACCGTCTGCGGCATGGCTTGCGCCCTGTTCATGGGATGTAAGTATGTGTTTTATCTCGCTGTGGGAATAAAGAGCATCGTATATGTTAAGTATAGTGCCCCCGGGATAGCCGAATACGGTATCCACACCCTGTTCTTTTAAACATTCGATAACGATCTCTGCGCCTGTAAGAAGCATTCTGCACCACCTTTATCAGTTTCTGCCGGGAACCTTTAAAACGGCTCCTTCGGATGCACTTGATACAAGTTCCCTGTATCTTAACAAATAACCGGATTTAATGTCGGTCTTTTTGGGAGTAAAGTCTTTCTTTCGTTCATTAAGAACAGAATCCTCCACAAGAAGCTCCAGCTTGTTTCCGGGAATGTCTATATGGATCATATCACCTTCTTTAACAAAGGCGATGGGGCCGCCGAGAGCCGCCTCGGGAGAAACGTGTCCGATGGAAGCTCCTCTGGACGCACCGGAGAATCTGCCGTCGGTAATAAGAGCTACCGTACTTCCAAGCCCCATTCCGGCAATGGCCGATGTGGGATTTAACATTTCTCTCATGCCGGGGCCGCCTTTGGGTCCTTCGTATCTGATGACAACAACGTCACCTGCCACGATCTTTCCGCCCTTTATGGCAGCGATGGCATCTTCCTCACAGTCAAAGACTCTTGCGGGACCGGTGTGCTCCATCATTTCGGGTACGACTGCGGAACGCTTTACCACTGAGCCTTCGGGAGCCAGATTTCCTTTAAGAACGGCAATTCCGCCGGTCTCACTGTAAGGGTTCTCAACAGGTCTTATGACATTAGGATCAAGGTTATAAGCATTGGCTATATTCTCACCGACGGTCTTGCCCGTAACCGTAATAAGATCGGTATAGAGCAGGTTCTTTTTGGTAAGTTCCTTCATTACCGCATAAACACCGCCAGCTTCGTTAAGATCCTCCATATATGTGGGACCTGCGGGAGCAAGGTGGCAAAGGTTGGGTGTCTTTGAAGACAGTTCGTTGGCAATCTCAAGATTTAACTTAACTCCCGCCTCATGAGCTATGGCAGGAAGATGAAGCATGGAGTTTGTGGAACATCCGAGAGCCATATCCACGGTAAGAGCGTTCATAAAGGCCTTCTCAGTCATGATGTCTCTGGGGCGGATGTTCTTTTTAACAAGTTCCATTACCTGCATGCCGGCATGCTTTGCAAGTCTGATCCTCTCACTGTAGACAGCAGGGATGGTACCGTTGCCGCGAAGTCCCATACCAAGGGCTTCGGTAAGGCAGTTCATGGAGTTTGCCGTATACATACCGGAACAGGAACCGCAGGTAGGGCAGACCTTTTCTTCGAATTCGCAAAGGTCCTCCTCAGTGATCTTGCCCGCAGCCAGTTCTCCTACAGCTTCAAACATGGAAGAAAGACTTCTCTTCTTTCCTTTGACATGGCCGGCCAGCATGGGGCCGCCGGATACGAATACGGTAGGGATATTAACTCTTGCGGCAGCCATTAAAAGACCCGGAACGTTCTTGTCACAGTTTGGTACCATAACAAGTCCGTCAAACTGATGGGCTATGGCCATACACTCTGTTGAGTCCGCAATAAGATCTCTGGTAACAAGGGAATATTTCATGCCGATATGGCCCATGGCGATACCGTCGCAAACGGCAATGGCGGGAAATACCACCGGAGTTCCGCCTGCCATGGCAACACCCATTTTAACGGCTTCCACTATCTTATCAAGATTCATGTGGCCGGGTACGATCTCATTGTAAGAAGAAACGATACCGATCATGGGGCGCTTTCTTTCTTCTTCCGTAAAGCCCAGTGCATTGAACAGGCTTCTGTGAGGTGCCTGAGCCGAACCTGTTTTAACATTGTCTGAATTCATAGTTTTCTCCTTTAGCCGATCTCTTCGGCGATCAGTTCTCCCATGGCCTTACAGCCAACGGTCTCAAAGCCTTCTGAAGCTATATCCTTTGTCCTGATACCTTTGCGGATCACGCTTCTGACGGCATTTTCCACAGCATCCGCTTCTTTGTTAAGATCGAAACTGTACCGTAACATCATGGCAGCAGAAAGGATCGTCGCTATAGGGTTTGCAATATCCTTTCCCGCTATATCGGGAGCGGATCCGTGACTGGGTTCGTAAAGACCGAACTTTGTCTCATTGAGGCTGGCACTGGAAAGCATTCCAATGGAACCTGTGATCATGCTGGCTTCGTCGGAAAGGATATCTCCGAACATATTCTCCGTCAGTATCACATCAAACTGGGAAGGATCCTTTACAAGCTGCATCGCACAATTGTCTACCAGCATATGTTCAAGGGTGACTTCCGGATAGTCAGCGGATACTTCATTGACCACCGCTCTCCAGAGTCTGGAAGAATCAAGGACGTTAGCCTTATCAACGCTGGTGACTTTGTTGCGGCGCTTCTTTGCGATCTCAAAAGCCTTGACGGCTATCCTTTTAATCTCTTTTTCATCGTATTTAAGGGTATCTACGGCTGTTCTTACACCGTTGTCCGTATATGTCTTTCTTTCGCCGAAATACAGACCACCTGTAAGTTCTCTTACGATTACAAGATCGAAGCCTTTTTCGCAGATCTCCTTTTTCAAAACACAGGCATCCGCCAGATCGTCAAAAAGAACGGCGGGACGAAGGTTCGCAAAAAGATTGAGTGCCTTACGGATCTTTAAAAGCCCGGCCTCGGGACGCTTTGAGGGTTCAAGTTTATACCAGGGGGAGGTATTGGTATCTCCGCCGATGGAACCCATAAGAACCGCATCCGCAGCCTTGGCGGTGGCAATGGCTTCGTCTGTTAAGGGAACTCCGTGAACATCGATGGAAGCTCCGCCCATCAAAATATCGGTGTATTTGAAAGAATGTCCGAATTTCCGGGCAACCGCATCCAAAACCTTTTTGGCTGCGGCCACGATCTCCGGGCCGATACCGTCACCGGGAATACAGGTAATATAATAATCCATGACCTCTCACCTCTTTAACGCATTACAGTATGAAATTAATGATATTACATGTCGTCTAAAATTTCAACCTCTATTTTGCTAAGCTGTGAAAGGTAATGAAACCGATGCTCCGTAAGAGCATTAATAACAAAAAAAGACGCACAGCACCAACGGCACTGTACGTCCTGTTTTTGATTACTGGTTGGTCTTCTCAACCTGAGCGATGGAAGTTTTCTTCATGGGGATACGGCAGTTCTTATTGTTACCGAATTCAACAATAACAGTGTCATCGGTAATATCAATGATGATGCCGTAAAAACCGCTGCTGGTGAGCACATAGTCACCGATCTCCATGGATGTGAGCATTGCGTTCATACGCTTCTGTTCTTTTTTCTGAGGTAAGATGATGATGAACACAAAAAATACACCCAGAATAACAAAAGAGATCAGCATACTTACAAGGCTGGCCGCAGTGGAGCCGGTTTCGGCCGCAGTTAAAAATACGTTCATGTTTCTCCTCCTAAGATATATTAGATTTATAATACATAACTTTGCCTTTTAAGGCAACAGTCATTTATCATCCCCGGAATTCAAGGATTCCAGCATTTCTTCCCTGTAGGTTGAAAATCTGCCTTCATCCAGAGCCTGTCTTATCTCCGCCATGAGATTATTGTAAAAGTACAGGTTATGAAGGACGCAAAGCCTCATACCCAGCATTTCTTTTGCTTTAAGCAGGTGCCTTATGTAGGCTCTTGAATAATTCCTGCAGGCAGGACAGCCGCAGCCCTCTTCTATGGGGCGAAGATCCCTCTCATATTTAACATTGAAAAGATTGATCTTTCCGTGATGCGTATATAGATGACCGTGACGGCCGTTTCTGGAGGGATATACACAGTCAAAGAAATCAATGCCTCTGTATACGCCCTCGATTATATTGGCAGGAGTTCCGACACCCATTAAATAGACGGGTTTATTATCCGGCAAATAAGGAACGGTACTCTCGATTATCCTGTACATCTCTTCATGGGATTCACCCACCGCAAGTCCGCCTATGGCATAACCGGGAAGATCGAATTCCGAAATGGTCTTCGCATGCTCGATCCTTATGTCCTCGTAGACACCGCCCTGATTGATGCCAAAGAGCATCTGCTGTCTGTTGATGGTATCGGGAAGGGAATTGAGCCTGTCCATTTCCTTTTTACAGCGTTCAAGCCATCTGGTGGTCCTTGCAACGCTGTCCCTTACATAGGACTTTTCGGCCACGCTTGAAGGGCATTCGTCAAAGGCCATGGCAATGGTGGATGCAAGATTAGACTGGATCTGCATGCTCTCCTCGGGCCCCATAAAGATAATGCGACCGTCCACATGAGAATGAAAAGTAACACCCTCTTCTTTGATCTTTCGAAGTCCCGCAAGGGAAAAGACCTGAAAACCGCCTGAATCCGTAAGGATGGGACGGGTCCAGTTCATGAATTTATGAAGTCCGCCCAGTTCTTTTATAAGCTTGTCACCGGGACGGACATGCAGATGGTAGGTGTTGCTGAGTTCCACCTGTGTTCCGATATCATAAAGGTCCGTTGTGGCCACAGCACCTTTAATAGCCGCCACGGTACCAACGTTCATAAAGACCGGAGTCTGTATATCTCCGTGAACTGTATGAAAAACTCCTCGTTTGGCGCTTCCTTCGCGCTTCAAAATGTCAAAACCCATAATATGCAAAGGATCAAAGATCCTCCAAAAACTCCTCCAAAGTGATTCCGTGTTCCGTTATGTATTTGGCAGCTTCGATACCCACATATCTGAAATGCCAGGGTTCAAAATCGATGCCTGTGATCTTTTCTTTACCCCGCGGATAACGAAGGATAAATCCGTACTCGGCAGAATGTTTCTTTAACCACTTGCCACCTTCGGTATTTCCGAATTCATGATCCAGAGTCGTATGTCCGGGAGTAACTATGTCAAAGCACATTCCCAGCTGATGCTCACTGGTGCCGGGAACGATGACTTTCTTAGAAACGGATTTATAAGCTTCCGTATAAGAAAATCCCTTTTCATTCATAAGAACAACGATGCGGCGATCGAAAAGATCCTGCTGAAGTTCCCCGCTTCGATAGGGAGATGTGACAAAAAGGCTCACTCCGTCTTTCTTGGCGGCATCCAGCATGTCAAGCAGGGGACCAAGCACTCTCTCATCGCATTGCATACGACCTGTAATGGTCGCAAGAGGTACCTTGTAATCCTCCGGTATGGGATGAGTCTTGTTTACAAGTATGAGATACCAGGCATTCTTGTCAAAAGAAGCGGTATCATCCCCTTCTACGGTCTTTATGTCACGCTTTACGTCTTCAATGGAAAAAGCATCGTTTTCTTCGTATTCGGCATCAACATCCACAAGATATCCGTCGTCACCGGGCTCTTCCGTCTGTGTGTCAAGGATCTCGGTCTGTTCCGTCATTACCGGTTCTTCGTTGACCACCGTAAGCTCCGCTTCGGATCCGCTGTTCTCAATGGAAACGGAATCAAGATAGATGTTTCTGTCGGCGGATTTATCAGACGAAGTAAAACTGGAACTCATGAAAAAGAAAACAAGGACAACGGCCACCGATATATATTTCTTGCCGTTAAGGAAAAAATGACGCAATACACCGTAAACCCCCAAAACGATACCCAGGATAAGGTATGCTGCGGGTAAAAGATACTTATGTTTGCTTGTGACTCTTGCTGCCGCAAATACGGCTTTTTCCTTAAATGTCTTTTTCATTGCACCAAAATAAAAAGCACCAAAATCTGCTCCGATAATATAATATATCACAACCTAATGATTTGTACACAAAAATATGGTATAATATCTCCACATTCGTAAGGGAGGTTTCTTATGCCGGCTAAAAAATATGTTGCATATGTATCCAGTTATACTCAGGGCGACAAATTCGGAATTTCAATATATGACGTAGACCTTTCAAAAGGGCGTTTCACAGAGAAAGATCGGGTCGTTGTTTCCAATTCCTCCTACATAACCATCTCGCACAATCAAAAATTCTTATATTCCATCACCGACCTTGGCGTTGAGAGCTACAAGATCAAAAAAGGCGGCCTTCTGGAGAAGCTTAACATGCAGTCCATCAACGGTATGCGCGGCTGCTATCTTTCCACTTCTTACGACGACAAGTTTCTTTTTGTGGCAGGCTACCACGACGGCAAGATCACGGCACTCAAGCTTGAAAGGAACGGAAGTGTCGGTCCCATCACCGATGAGATCTATCTTAAGGGCATGGGCATAGTTGCCGAGCGTAACTTCCATCCCCATGTAAACTGCGTAAAGATGACCCGTGACGATAAATATCTTTTGGCTGCTGACCTTGGCATGGATCATGTCAATGTTTATGCCCTGGATCACTCCACCGGCAAATTAAAGCTTTGCGACATCATCCGCAGTGAGCAGGAATCCGCACCCAGACACATCAAATTCTCCCAGGACGGTCATTACCTCTACATCGTCCATGAGTTAAAATGCTATATTGACGTTTACACCTACGAAAACAAAGGCGCATGCAATCCCGAATTTGAGAAGATACAGACCGTATCCACCTTAAACAGCTATCATGCTTCGGGTTCCGCAGCCAGTGCCCTCAATATCTCCGCCGACTATAAATACATCGTTTCCACCAATGCCGGTGACAACAGCGCCACGGTATTTGAGATTGAAAAAGAAGGAACACTCAAAAAGCTCCTATGCCTTCCCGTCAGCGGCGAATATCCCAAGGATGCCACTCTTTTCCCCAACAATAAGTTCCTGGTATCCTTAAACCACGAATCAAACACCATGACCTTCTTTGCAGCTGATCTTAAGAAAGGCACCCTGGTCATGAACGGACCGGAAATGAAGGTCGAAAAACCCAATTGCATCATCTTCAGGGAACTCTCCGAGGATGAATGATCCCATCGATCATATACAGATCCATAAATTAAGGCCGTCGACTTTATCTCGACGGCCTTTGTTATATTAGTACCAAACTGTCTTACTTGCTGGCTTTAACCTTGATCCAAAGCTCGGAAAGCTTCTTTCTTAAAAACTCATTGTCGGTGAAGACTTCGTCCTTGTCATAACCCGTACGGGGAACATAAGCCTCGTTACCGTCATAAAGTCCGCCTTCTTTGGTAACCTCATTTAGAACATCGGAGTTAACGGAAGCATATCCAACCGCTTCGGTGTTACCCATTGCGGCATCGTAACTGATGACATAGTCGATGAACTTATATGCAAGTTCGGGATTGGACGCATTCTTGGGAATGACCATGGCATCAACCCACACGTTGGTTCCGTAAGAAGGTGTGTAATATCTCATATCTTCATTCTCGGAAAGGATGTATGCCGCATCACCGCTGTAAACGATGGCAAGATCTTTTCGGCCCTGAGCCATACCGTCTATGACCTCATCGGTAACGGTAGTGGGGTCCATGGTGGTGTTCAATTCAACAAGCCAGTCATAGGCTGCATTGATCTCATCCTCATTATTGGTGTTCATGGAGTATCCAAGATCCTTAAAGGCGATCATGAAGCTGTCGCGCTCGCTGTCGTACATATAGATCTTTCCGGCGTACTTTGTATCCTTCATGATACCGAAGCCCTTCTCTTCCACTTCCGAAGAAGGAACATTCTTTTCATTGTAAACGATACCCACGGTACCCCAGAAATAAGGCACGGAATATTCACCTGCGGGATCGTAACCGTTGTATGGCGCCTTTCTTATGTCGGATACGATCTTTCCGTAATTGGAGATCTTGGAAGTATCCAGTTTCTGAAGATAATCTTCTTTGATAAGCCTTTCGATCATGTAATCCGAAGGGATCAACACATCATAATTGTCTCCGGCCATTACCTTGGTATACATCATCTCGTTGGAATCAAAGAGTTCCACATCAACCTTGACACCGTACTTCTTCTCAAAATCGGGTACAAGATCATCGCTCATGTATTCGCCGGGAAGATAGATCTTAAGTTTTTCCTTGGCACCGCATCCCGCAAGCCCCAGGGTCATCAATATTCCCGCAAAAAGAACAAGCAAACCTTTCTTTTTCATTTCTTCAAAAAATCCTCCTGAAAATTATTCTGCAACACCTGCTGTCTTGCGGTTCTTTCTGGCCGCAAGAGCCGGTATAACATTCACAAGTATCAAAGAAACGGTGATAATCACGACTATCAGCGTGGAAAGGGCGTTGATGGAAGGATTTACACGTCTCGATTCGGTGTAGACAAGGATGGAGATATTGCTCACACCGTTTCCCGTGACGAAATACGAAATAACGAAATCATCAAAGGACATGGTAAAGGCTATAAGGGCTCCGGAAATGATACCCGGCATGCACTGAGGTACAATGACCTTGGTTAGAGCCTGTACCGGAGTTGCCCCAAGATCCATGGCAGCTTCCGCGAGATTGGGATTAAGGGTGCGAAGCTTTGGCATAACGCTCAGGATCACATAGGGAATACAGAACATGATATGAGCCAGCACCATGGTAAAAAATCCTTTTTCGATATGTGCCGCACTGAAAAGCATCAATAACCCGATAGCGGTAACTATCTCGGGATTCATTATGGGAAGCTGATTAACCTGTTCCACCACATTCTTAAGGACTTTCTTTGACTTTGAAAGACCAATGGCGGTAACGGTTCCCACCAGAGTGGAAATGGCTGTGGCAAGGAGCGCGCAGGCGATGGTATAAAACAAAGCTTCCATCATGGTGTTGTTGGCAAACATCTTGCCGTACCACTTAAGGGAAAATCCCGAAAACTTTGTAAGGGACTTACCTTCGTTAAAGGAAAAAACAATGGTATAGACTATGGGCGCATATAAGAATATCATTATGAGCCCTAAGAATATGTAGGAGCCGGTTCTGTTTTTCTTTTTCATACTTGAGCTCCTTCCAGTTTTTCACCCTTGTCGACCTTCTTGGTGATATACATGGAGATCATGATGATGATGGCCATGATAAGGGATATTGCACTGCCGAAGTTCCAGTCGCCGGCAGTCAGGAACTGGGATTCAATTATGGTTCCCACCATTACGTAGGAACCGCCGCCAAGCATCCTGGGAATACAGAAGCTGGATACCGAAGGCAGGAACACCAGTGTGATACCGCTGATAACTCCGGGCATTGAAAGTGGTAAAGTAACCTTTGTGAAGCATTTGCGGGGATTAGCACCCAGATCGCAGGCAGCTTCGATAAGGCTGTAATCCATCTTGGTAAGGGAGGTGTATATCTGTATCACCATAAAGGGAAGGAAGTTATACACCATACCGAGGATGACCGCAAAATCCGTATACATAAAGGTTATGGGACCCGCTCCGAAAAAAGAAAGAATGCTGTTTATGACACCGTCATCCTGAAGGATACCGGTCCAGGCATAGGTGCGGACCAGCATATTTATCCAGGTGGGAAGGGTGATCAAAAGGACCCAGCGCATTTTAACTTTCTCGGTAAATTTTGCGATTATATAGGCTGTGGGGTAACCTAAGAGCACACAGACTACGGTGGTCTCAACGGCTATCCTCAAGGATCTGTACAAAACCACAAGGAAAGTTTTATCAGTCAGGAAACGCTTGAAGTTTGCAAAACTGAACATAAACTTGGAAACCGAGTTTCCCCCTACGGTAAAGGCATAAAGCAGTATCAAAAGCATGGGAACTGCTATCATAACGGTGCTCCATATAAGATACGGATACACCATCTTGCGAAACTGTTTCATCTCGTATCTCCTAATAGAGTTCTTTTTCCATTATGTGAATGGCTTCCTTGTCAAACTTAAGTCCCACGGAATCTCCCACTTTGGTCTCCTTGGTGGTATCGACCTTGTATTCGTAACCTTCGGTCTTAAAGGTCACGTTGTACACGCCGGGAGTAACGGCGGCGGGATCAAAGTCATATACAACTTCGGTGATGGTAACGGGAGAACCGTCCTCTAAACTCCAGGCGGAAGCATTGGCCCAGGTCTTAAGGTCTGTCTCAAGAGCGATACTCTCCTGGATCTCATCGGAATTCTTAAAGAAATTAACCGCGAAGATCTCTTCCTCGTACTCTTTGTTGACGATACGGTTTTCTTCTTCGATGATCATGTTGACCGTAACGCTGGTACCCGCCTGAGTGGTGAAGACCACGGGGTAGCTGCCGTATTCGGGTTTGGCATCGTATTCAACGGAATGAATGGATATACGCTCTTCCGTTTCGGAATTCCAGGCCTGAGCATCGGCACGGGCGATGATAAAATCATTGTTTATCTCTTCAAGGTCGGAAAGATCGATATAAAAGTCATTGGCAGACATCATCTCTCCCGCCTCTTCGTTGACTACGGGCTTGTCCTCGGACACGTTCATCTTAACGGTGATCTCGGTACCGGATTTTGTTTCCACAATGGTCTCGTAATGCACACCCTTAAAAAGAACGGATTTGACAATACCCTTAAGGTTTCCGGACCTGGGTGCGACGATCTCAAGATCCTCGGGACGGATGACCACATCAACAGGCTGGGATGTACCAAAGCCGGCATCAACACATTCAAAGACCTTGTCCTCAAACATGACCTTGTAGTCTTCCATCATGATACCGTCCACAATGTTACTCTCTCCGATGAAGTTGGCAACATATCTGTTGACGGGCTCATTATATATGTCTGTAGGGGTACCGATCTGCTGGATCTCGCCCGCCTTCATGACCACGATCTTATCGGACATGGTAAGAGCTTCTTCCTGATCGTGTGTAACATAAATAAAGGTGATACCCACCTCTCGCTGGATCTTTTTAAGTTCGTGCTGCATTTCTTTTCTGAGTTTAAGATCCAAAGCTCCCAGAGGCTCGTCTAGCAAAAGGACCTTGGGCTCATTGACCAGGGCTCTTGCTATGGCAACACGCTGCTGCTGACCGCCGGACATTTCATTGACGCCGCGCTTTCCGTATTCTTCAAGGCCCACAAGCTTTAACATACGGGCAACCTTCTGGGCAATGATGTCCTCAGGTTCCTTCTTGATCCTGAGACCGAAGGCAATGTTATCATAAACGTTCATGTGGGGGAAAAGAGCGTACTTCTGGAATACGGTATTAAGATCCCTTTTGTAAGGGGGAATATCCGTAATATCCACATCGTCAAATATAACTCTTCCCTGGTTGGGTTCAAGGAATCCGCCAAGGATACGAAGGAGCGTTGTCTTGCCGCAGCCGGAAGGACCCAGCAAAGTAACGAACTCATTCTCATAGATATCAAGATTGATACCCTTTAAAACAAGCTGACCGTCAAATTCCTTGATTATATTCTGAAACTGAATTAATTTGCGCATGATACCCCTCTCGTTTCGGAAAAATTATCTGATCCTTTCGGGAAAACCTACTTTCTTCTGAACCTTGCGAAGTGTTTTGTTTGCAAAATAACCTGCTTTTTCGGCATTCTCCTTGATGATTCCGTCGATATATGCCTTATCCTTTTCAAGCTGGTGGAAACGCTCCTGCAAAGGCATAAGAATATCGGCAACAGACTCACCCACTGCAAGTTTGAAATCTCCGTAGCCTTTACCGTCAAACTCCTTAACGATCTCTTCGGGAGTCTTGCCGGTGCAGGCACTGTAGATATCGATAAGATTGTGGATACCGATCTGGGTGTCATTGTAGGCAACACAGCCATCGGAATCCGTTACGGCACGCTTGAACTTGCGGATTATGGTGTCCTTGTCGTCCATAAGATAAATGCTTGCATTAACGTTTTCATCGGACTTGCTCATCTTTTTGGTGGGATCCTGAAGGCTCATGATCTTGGCACCGGACTTTCCGAGATAAGGCTCCGGAATGGTAAACACATCACCGTAGATGGCATTGAATCTCTGGGCTATGTCTCTGGTGATCTCCAGGTGCTGAAGCTGATCCTTGCCAACAGGAACAACATCCGCCTGATAAAGCAGGATATCCGCAGCCATGAGCACGGGATAGGTAAAGAGTCCCGCATTGATGTTATCGGCATGCTTTGCCGATTTATCCTTAAACTGGGTCATACGGTTAAGTTCGCCCATATAGGTAAAGCAGTTTAATATCCAGGAAAGTTCAGCGTGAGCGCTTACGTGTGACTGGTAATAAATGCAGTTCTTCTTGGGATCCAGACCCGCTGCTATATAAAGGGTCAGAAGCTTTCTCGCGCGGCTTCTTAATTCTGCGGGATCCTGTCTTACAGTAATGGAATGAAGATCCACAACGGAATAAAAGCATTCATACTCGTCGGAAAGAGTAAGCCAGTTCTTAAGAGCTCCCAGATAATTTCCCAATGTCAGATTACCCGTGGCCTGCATGCCGCTGAATAATACCTTTTTATCGTCTATCATATAAACCTCCAAACTCAAAATTAATTTATATTATCATTGTTTTACCGTTAATTCAATTGTTTAGTCCCGAAAGGAGCAAAATAGATATGCTCCGCTCCGACGCCCTGTAATCTCCGCCGGTCAGAGGAATCGCTTTCTTTTCGTCAAAAGAATCGTCCGTTGAGCCGTCGGTGGAATAAAGAAGGCTCCATTTTGCCTTGGGATCCTGAACGGGAAGGACAAAATCCGCTTTTTCCCAATGCATGTTGTAGATCACATATATTGAATCCTCTGCCCTGCCGGTATACTGTCTTGCATACTGTCCGCAGTAAAGCACCGCAAATTCCCTGGAAGCGGGATTCTGATCGATCTTCCAGGCTTCCTCGCTGTGGAAGGAAATGTCCGGTAACTTGCAGGAAAGATAATCAAAAAGCTTAAGCTCACCGGGTTGATGCAGAACCGCATGTCTCTTTCTGAAAGAAGAAAGATTCTTAACAAACTCCCTGAATTCCCTGTTAGCCTTTTTACTTTCCCAGCTTACCCAGCCGATGGTGTTATCCTGGCAGTAGGGATTATTGTTTCCTTCGGCGGAATTAAGGACTTCGTCCCCGGATACCATCAGGGGAGTTCCCTGGGAAAGAAACATTAAAAGATATGCGTTCTTGTATAGCTTCATGCGAAGGCTCTGCACGCTTCGCCTGTTTGTATCCCCCTCAACACCGCAGTTCCAGCTGTAGTTATAGTCGGTTCCGTCGGTATTTTCTTCGTTGTTCGCTTCGTTGTGTTTCCTGTTGTAGGAAAACAGATCCTTTAAGGTAAAGCCGGAAAAATCCGTAATGTTCCTTATGGGGGACCAGTACCTTGAATTGTCCCTGACCGCATAACTCATATAAGACACCGTATCCTCGTCGGACTTTAGGAACCTGCGGGAATTGCGAAGAAAAGCCTCATTGATCACGGAAACATTACGATAAGGGGCAAGACCCTCGCCCTGAAGCAGGGAGGTATCAGCATCTTCAAATATCAGTTTGCTCCGCTTAAGGAAAGGATCCTTTACAAGTTCTTCGAAATAAGACCTGCTTCCCACGATCCGGAAGCCGTCAACATGGAAGTTTTCGGTATAAAAATGCAACAGTTCGCACATTGTATCGAAAGTCCCTGCAACATCGGAATGGATCGTAAGCAGGCATTCGATACCGTTTGCGTGCAGTTTCTTTACAAGGTGCTTAAACTCATACTCCGCATCCCCGGAAGAAGAAAAGCTTCTTTTGACCGCAAAGGGATAAGCCTTGCAAAAGCCCCAGTAATTAACCTTGGTACTCTTGACCGGTTCCCTGAAGTCAGCCCTGGCACGCTTTAAACTTAAATTTATGTCTTTGCTCATCTCCCGCTCTATGAACTCATAAACGGGCATAAGCAAAAGAGCCGTCACGTTGAGACTCTTTAAATAAGGGATCCTGCTCTCGATCCCTAAAAAGGTTCCTTTGTTTTTCTTTAAAGAAGGGTCCCCCATGGTAAGGCCTCTGACATGAGCCTCGTAAATAAGGGAATCTTCGTAGGGAATCTCCAAAAGCACATCCTCATTCCAGCCGGCAGGGGATCTGTCGGAACCGAGGGCGCTCTTTAATTCGCTTTCTTTTACCTGCTCTCCGAAAACCTCATTACCGATGATCTTCTTTGAATATGCATCGGGAAAGTCCCTGTCGTCACAGAAAAACCTGTAGGCTTTGCCCTTAAGGTCAAGGCCCTTTACCACACAGGAATATACATTACCCATAGAAAAACGCCTGTCAAAGGTGATCTTAAGGGGTTTATCTTTATTGTCAATATCATAGATCAAGACTCCGCATTCACGGATACAGGGAAGATTTGCGGCAAAATATGTGCCTTCTTTATGGTTTTTGACCCCGTATCCCGCAAAGGGAGTCCGTTTTATCAAGTGATCCATCATAACCTCTCGCCCGGAAATTCAAAAAACTATGGATATTGTAACACAAATAAAGTATTATTATTACATAATTTTTTATAATGTATCATTGATAATGACAATGATCCCAGGAGGTCTTCATGAGCGAATTTAAACCCGAAGATTTTGAGCAGGAAATGGACGAGGAAATGACCGTCTCTCTCGAACTCGACGAAGGAACCGTCGTATGTTCCATACTTACTATCTTAGAAGTGGACGGCAGGGATTATATAGCACTCCAGCCCATGGACGATGAAGGCAACGCCGCATCCGACGAAGTCTGGTTTTACGGATATTCCGAGAATCCCGACGATCCCAATGAAGAGCCGGAGCTTCGCAACATCGAAAGCGATGAGGAATATGAAAAGGTTTTTGATAAGTTTGACGAATATCTGGACAATCTTGAATTTGAAGATATGTGATCTACAATAGCGGCTTTAAGAATTCCGAGGGAAGCACCGAGTTGTTTCCCTCGCTTTTTATCGTATAAAGAAACAGTTTTTCTTTGGCTCTGGTCATGGCAACATACAGAAGCCTTTTTTCTTCTTCCTCATTGGTCTCTGAAAAAGCCGATCTTCTTGGAATGTGCCCCTCCGTTACATCCGGGATAAATACATGATCGAATTCAAGACCCTTCGAAGCATGGAAGGTCAGGAATGCAGGATTTTCAATGACCGGCCCTTTTCTTTCTTCTTTAAGAGAACTCTCACTTAAACTGTCTTGAAGAAAAGAATACAGTTCCGAAAGGCTTTTTGATCTGCAGGCTGCACTTAAAATTATTATAAAGGACGCTTCCATTTCTTCAGACTTCCAAAGACCCTTTTCTTTAAAAAGAACGTTTTTAAGATATAATACAAAGCTTTCCGGCTCTCTTGCGGAAAGGATCCGCAGGTGTCTTGAAAGATCCCTTATCCTTTGTTTGATTCCGTTATCCCCGACCTTTTCGCTAACCTTTGTAAGGTCGATATCTTCTTCGGTAAAATATGTTCTTGGAATATAGGGATCCAAAAAGGGAAGTATCTTTAAAAGCGCACTTCGTTTGTTACCGCTTATAAAATCGATTATATCCGCCGTCAATGCGATAATATCAATGTAGCGCCCCGATTTTGTTCCCGGATCCTCTTTCTTACCCATGGTTTTTTCATACAGAGCTTTATATATCTCCAAGTCTTTGTTGGTCCTGGAAAGAACACAGGTGCTTTTTCCCTCCGCCACTGATCTTACGATCATTTCAGCAAGTTCAGTCTGTTCTTCATGCTTGCTCTTAAAGATCCTCATGTCGAAGCCGGTACCTGTGACAAGACGGCATTCATTGTTCTCACAGATCCCCATTACCTTGTCTGCGGCCCTTAAAATGGATTCTTCATTACGATAGTTTATATTGAGTCTGTACACGCCGGTTTTTTCAAAGTCATTCAGAAAATCATTGAAAATACCGAATCTGGCTCCTCTGAAATTATATACAGACTGATTTTCGTCACCAACGGCAAAAATATTTTTAATATCCATCCCGGAACTTATGAGCTTTAAGATCTCATATTGTATCGTGGAAGAATCCTGGAATTCATCCACCAGTATATGGGTAAACCTTGAAGATACCGTTCTTTTTACGGATGGTTCCTTAAGCAAAAGATCCCTGCATTCCATCAGTATATCGTCAAAATCCAAAAGATCGTTCTGCCGCAACATTGCATTATAAAGGTCCAGTTTCCTTATAAACTCCGGGCGGTTTTCCTCCTTTGGTTCCACAAGTTCAAGGCCAGTTCCGGATTTATACCTTGAGATCCTGTCGGAAAGATCCTTTGCTTCGCCCCTGTCTTTGGATATAAGTCCAAGGATCTTTTCTTTTTCCCTTTCCGAAGCGATACGGTATTTTTTCCCGAAAGCACGGACTATTTTGTAAAACACCGAATGGAAAGTGCCGAAATGCACCTTTGAACCCTTTTCCGGACACAGTTTTATAAACCTGTCCCGCATCTGGCAGGCAGCTTCTTTTGTAAATGTGATAACGAGGATTTTGTCGGGAGAGACCGACAGATTTTCAAGAAGAAAAAGAATGTGATGTGTGATGGTCTGTGTTTTGCCTGTCCCCGGACCCGCATAAACAAGTGCGGGCCCAAGGCTGTGGCTTGCGGCCCTTAACTGGCCGTCATTTAATACATCGGTTATTTTAGAAGATCCAATCCCTTTTTTAGACGCTTTAAGGACTCTTCTTTGCCGAGGACCTCCATTATCTCGGTGGCACCGGCGGGAGTCATCTGCTTGCCCGAAAGAGCCGTTCTGATGGGCCACATCACAAACCCGGTCTTATACTCTTTCTTTGAAGCATAATCTGAAAGCAAAGCGAAAAGCGCATCGTTACTGTAATCCGTCTGAGCCTCCAAAAGAGGGATAACATCGCTCAAAACCTGCCTGGAGGTCTCAAGGTTTGTTTTCATCTTCTTGTGCTCATACATGGAAATATCGTAGTCGGGAAGCTCCTCGAAGAAATCGATGTGATCCTTTATGTCGGGGAAAACTTCGATACGGGTCTTCACCATGGCTGCGATCTTCTTCTTGTCGAGGGGCTTTTTGATAACCTCATCGATATAGGGAAGAGCCATTTCAAAGAACTTATCGTCATCCATCTTCTTGATGTATTCGCCGTTCATCCACTTTAATTTCTGAATGTCGAACACTGAAGGGGACTTGTTGATCTTGTGATAATCAAAGGCTTTGACAAGTTCCGGAAGGGTAAAGAACTCATTGTTGTCTTCGGGTGACCATCCAAGAAGCGCCACATAATTGATTATGGCCTCCGTAACAAAACCCTGGTCCAAAAGATCCTCAAAGGAGGAATGACCGCTTCGCTTTGAAAGCTTCTTATGGTTTTCATCGGTAACCAGAGCAAGGTGGATATACTTGGGGCTCTCCCATCCGAAAGCATCGTAAAGTCTCTGATACTTGGGGGAAGAAGAAATATATTCGTTACCCCGGACCACATGAGTGATCCCCATGGTATGATCGTCTATAACATTGGCAAAGTTGTAAGTGGGATATCCGTCGGATTTAATGAGGATCATGTCATCCAGTTCGGAATTGTCCACGGTGATATCACCGTAAAGCTCGTCATGAAAAGTGGTGGTTCCCTCGTTGGGCACGTTCTGCCTGATCACGTAGGGCTTGCCGGCTGCAAGATTAGCCTCTATCTCCTCTTTGGAAAGGTGAAGGCAGTGCTTGTCGTAAACAACGATCTCCTTGCCGTCGATGACCTGCTTTAATCCGTCCAGTCTTTCTTTGTCACAGAAACAATAATAGGCATCACCCTGATCGATGAGCTGCTTTGCGTATTTAAGGTAAATACCGGTCTTCATACGCTCCGACTGAACATAGGGGCCGTAGCCTTTGTCGATATCGGGACCTTCGTCGTGCTTAAGCCCGGTCTTTTCAAGAGTCTTATAGATTATGTCAATGGCACCATCCACAAAACGTTCCTGGTCGGTATCCTCAATCCTTAAGATAAAGTCACCGCCCTCGTGTTTGGCAACAAGGTACTCATAAAGAGCCGTGCGAAGATTTCCCACATGCATTCTACCCGTGGGACTGGGTGCAAAACGTGTACGTATTTTAGTCATTGTATCTCTCCAAGTAATAATTATCTTTGCTTATCCTGAGGTAAGTATTTTCTAAGTATACCGTTAAGCCATACCATGTCAATAGGTTTGGCCACATAATCGTTGAAGCCTTCGGAAATGAACATCTCTCTGATACCGCTGACAACATTGGCGGTAAGGGCTATAAGAGGCACCTTCTGCATGTATTCGTCGGAATCGGCGCGGATCATGTTCAGGGTATCGATACCGTCCAGTTCGGGCATCATATGATCGATAAAGATTATATCGTAATCCTTGTGTTCTCTTAAGATCTCAAGGCATTCCCTTCCGCTCATACAGGTATCGACTTCGATACCGTAAGTACGGATAAGTCCCTGGGCAACCTTTAAGTTGACAGCGTTATCGTCAACAACCAATACCTTGGCGTTATTGCCCACAACTCTGGGAGCCTCGGCCTTCTCGATATTTTCTGTCTTAAGTCCCTGGTCCGGAGACGAGATCTTCTGAGACAGGGTAAAAGTAAATTTGGAACCAACACCGTAGGTGGACTCCACATTTATGGAACCGCCCATAAGGGTGACAAGCTGTTTGCAGATGGCAAGACCAAGTCCCGTACCTTCACGGTTTCTGGTCTTTCTGGTATCAACCTGCTGAAAACTTGAGAAAAGTTTGGGCAGATCTTCTTTCTTGATACCGATACCGCTGTCCGTAACGCTTACGGAAAGATCCAGAAAACCGCCTTCCACGGTACCCTTCACATCAAGGATAACATAGCCCTTATCCGTGTATTTGATGGCGTTGGAAAGAAGGTTAAAGAGGATCTGGCGGATACGGATCTCATCGCCTATGAGCATATCGGGAAGATCTTCCTGAATGTTGGAGCGAAGTTCCACTTCCTTGTCTTCAAGACGGATACGCATCATATTAAGGACATCGCCGATCATCTGATGGAAGGAATAAGTAACCGGAATGACTTCCATCTTGCCGCTTTCAAGCTTTGAATAATCCAGGATATCATTAACGATGGATATAAGGACCTTGCCCGCAGTCTGGATGCTTTCAACATTGTCCTTGATCTCCGGTGAAAGGTCTTCACGAAGTGTAAGCTCCGCCATACCACAGATGGCATTCATGGGAGTACGTATCTCGTGAGACATATTGGCCAGGAAACGCATCTTGGATTCGTTGGCCCTGTCGGCTTCTTCTGCTTTTTCCTTCATGCCGTCCATGTATTTTCTTGCGAAATATACCACCACATAAAGGTTTGCCGAGGAACAAGCATAAATAAAGATATAAAAAGCAAACATCAGCATGGAAGGCACATTCTTTAAAATGATCTCCGGGAAAAAGATGGAATAGGAAATAAAGGCCATGACGGAAAAGATACCGGCATAGACTATATATTCCGCCTTCATGAATATGGTGATGCAGGATGTCATTACGGCAAATATCAGGACCGAAAAAGCAAGGGTCTCAAGAAGATAACCAATCACCGTGGTGGATAAAAGGACAGACACAAATATCATGGCAACCACGATCTTCTCGCTGGGCACCAGTACCGTAAGGATAAAGGTAATGGTGATCATAACAGCCGAAAACATAAGGATAAGGCGGCCCATCTCCATTCCGCCGGAGCGGAACGCATAGATGATGTGGGCTACCAGAGCCAAAAGATATTCAACAAGACAAAGTCTGACGGAATTTTTGTATCCGAACATTGATCCACCTTCTCAGTTGTCAATCAAGATTATCTGTTATCTCCGAGGAAGAAAAGTGCAACGGTTCCGGGGCCCGCATGAGCACCGATGGTAAATCCTAAGGGATTGATGAGGCAGTTCTTGATACCGAAACGCTTCTGAACTTCTTCCTTGACAAAAAACGCATCTTCTTCACAGTCGCCGTGACTGATAAAGAACACTTCATTTTGGTCCTTAAAGGATCCCATATGCTCACCCATGTAGTTTACAAGTTCGAGAAGAGATTTTTTTCTGCCTCTCTCCTTGCCAAGGGGGATCAGGTGTCCGTCATTGTCAACATGAAGAACGGGCTTGATATTGAGCATGGTACCGATGAAAGCGGCACTTCTGGAAACGCGGCCGCCGCGATATAAGTGATTCAGATCGTCAACGGTAAATATATGAACAAGGTTAAGCTTGTGTTCTTCAACCCAGGCAGCCACTTCGTCAATGGATTTGCCTGCTTTGCGCATCTCTACGGCATAGTAGACCAAAAGGCCTTCGCCCAAAGAAGCTGCAAGTGTATCGATAACGATCAGTTTAACATCGGGATGAGATTCTTTGATATCCTCCGCTGCAATACGTGCACTGTTATAGGTGCCGCTGAGTCCGGAAGAAAAAGCGATATAAAGGATTTCCTTACAGCCGGCATCAATGAGTTTAAGAAGGCCTTCCTTGGCTTCGTCGGGGTTAACCTGGGAAGTCTGGGTACGCTCTCCGCTTCTCATCATGTCATAAAAGTCCTTGAGAGGAAGCTCCGTAAGGCTCCGATAGGTACTTCCAGCGATGGTGGCAGGCAGGAAAAATTCGGTTATGTCATTCTCTTTGAGGTATTCTGCGGGAAGGTCCGCAGTGGAATCTGTTACGATTTTAAAAAAACTCAATGCAGTGTCCTCCTAACGTTTCTACCGTTAAATGATAACACTACATTGAGTTAAACGCAAACAAAAAACTTATTGGATCACTTGCCTGTGGTACTTCCGAAGCCGCCGTTTCTCACATCGGTACATTCGTCATCCTCGGTGATGCCAAACTGCATAAAGATACCCTGAGCAAATCCGGTGGCTTCTTCCATCACAAGAGTCCTGTTTTCATTGGTATCGTTGGTAACCTTGATGAAAATATGGCCCTCATTGTCGGATCCGTAATAATCCGAATCTATAATGCCCACGGTATTGTTTAACTGAAGGCGATACTTAAACCCGAGTCCGCTCCTGGGATAGATCATGAGCACATAATCTTCCCTCATCTTTGCCCGTATTCCCGTAGGGATCTTGGCTGTTTCACCGGGGCTTAAGGTAACCTGCAGGGGCATAAAGAAATCATAGCCGGCGCTTCCGGAAGTGGCACGCCTGGGAAGCTTTATCTTATCATAGATCTTCTTTGCTTCTTCAGCAGATACCTTAGGAAAAGTATCTGTAAAATCATTTATAAAACGGTCTGTCGAGACCTTCTCAAAATGTGCAACTCGTTCCATTGTAATCTCCGCATGTAAGTGGTGTTGATACCACGGGATTTCCGAAATGATCCCCGCAGTGTAAAAGTGGTGTGGAAGGATCCGTGAGGGCAAGACTCTTTTGAACGTCAATGACTCTTTGATTGCTGCTTCCCTTCCACATAAGGGTAACATCCAGCTTATCGATCTGGAATTCACCGTCTACCAGCACATCCACATATTTCATTATGGGGTAATGACAGATATTCTCCCACAGGTCTCCGGTATAGAGCCATATGGTCTTTTCGGGATACTTTTCCTTGATCCTGGCCGCAAGTTCCTGCACGCCCTGCCTGTTTGCAGGATGCAGGGGATCTCCGCCGGAAAAGGTGATACCGGCTATATAGGGTTTATCCAGTTGTTCATATATTTCCGCTTCGGCGGATTCATCAAAAGGAAGTCCGCCTTCCGGGTCCCAGGTTATGGGGTTCTGGCACCCCTTGCAGCAGTGGTTGCAGCCTGCGACCCAAAGCACAACACGAAGGCCGTCGCCGTTCTTCATGTCGTCCTTGGTTATATTGTGATATCTCATGATTACATGGACTTCCTTTCTGCGATTTCTGCCATCTTGGCATCATTCAGTCTGGTGTCCCCGTGAACCCTGGAATAAGAAAGATATCCGTTCATGCGGTCTATCTTTGTAAGGTTTCTGCTTCCGCATTTGGGGCAGACATCCATTTCAAGCTCCTGATGACCGCAATCATCGCAATAAGCAAGGGACAGGTTTACACCTTCGTAGAAGCCCATGTCCATGGCCCTGTGTATCAAAGCCTTAACAGCATCGATGTTGTAATCGATGGGATATTTAACGTATTGGATCTTACCGCCGTTAGAAAGATCCCAGAATCTTGCTTCCAGATCCTGTTTCTGTATGGGAGTGATATCCTCCGATACATGGCAGTGGAAGGAATTGGAAACATATTCCCTGTCGCTGACGCCTTCGATGATGCCGTATTTCTTGCGGAACTGCTGAACCTGAAGTCCGCAAAGGCTCTCTGCGGGAGTTCCGTAAATGGCATAGAGGTTTCCGTCTTCTTCCTTGAACTCGGTGATCTTTTTGTTTATGTATTCAAGGACCTCAAGGGCAAATGCACCGTCCTCCACAAGGGACTTTCCGTTATAGAGTTCCTGAAGCTCATTGAGAGCCGTGATACCGAAGCTTGCGGTTGCAGATTTGAGCAAAGGCTTGATCTTATCGGTGAGTTTAAGGTGTCCGCCCAGGAATCCGCCTTCACAATAAGCAAGGGGATTGGTGGAGGCTCTCATCTCTCCGAGGTATGCATAAGTCCTTATATGGAGCTGTCTTATAAGGTTAAGATAATAATCCAGTACTTCATAGAAATCTCTGCTTTCCTTACGAGCCTTGGCAAGTATCATGGGAAGATGCAGAGAAACCGCACCTATATTGAAACGTCCAACGAATACAGGCTTGTCATCGGCGTCTGCAGGATGCATACCGCCCCTCTCATACCAGGGAGAAAGAAAGGCACGGCAGCCCATGGGAGAAATGATACGTCCGTACTGCTTGTATATGCTTGCAACATATCCCTGACCGGTAAGGGACAGCCAGTCGGGATACATGGTCTTGGCGGAACATCTTACGCCGGCCTCGAATACATCCTCAAGCTCCTTGCCGGGTCCGTGAAGGTTTTCATCGTACAGAAATACGATCTTAGGGAAAAGAACGGGTTTCTTGCATTCCTTCTTGCCCTGTCCGCGACGACGTACATTGAGCATGGAAATGGTGGCAAGTTTTGCGAATCTGCCTGTTCCTGTACCGGCGGTAACGGTGATGAAAGGATAATCACCCCTTGAAGAAGCAACGGTATTGAACTTATACTCCCATCCCTGGAAGCCCTGTTCAAATTCTCTGGTAACGTCGCTCAAAGCCTCGGCAGCAGCCATATCATCGTCGATACCGAGTCTTCTGTATTTGTCTATATATTTGTCATAGGATTTCTGGGCATAGGGTTCAAGGATAAGATCGACGCTGGGTACGGTAAATCCGCCGTACTGCTGGCTGGCAGCACTAAGTACGATATCACCGATAACATCAAAAGCAACATCAAGGGTCTTGGGCTCGTTGTACCAGATATTACCCATCTCAAAACCGCCGGTAAGAACGCTCTGAACGTCAAAAAGGCAGCAGTTCATGGTATCTCTGCGGGCAGACATGTCGTGAACGTAAATATATCCGTCTCTGCAGGCCTGGATCTCCTCGGTGGTCATGAAAAACTTCTGGTACAGTTCCTTATTGAGCTGATTGAAGATAAGACTTCTCTTGGTGGAAACCAGGGCCGAATCGGTATTGGCATTTTCCTTGTCACCGATGTACATGATGGACTGGCTCTTTTTGTAAACATCATCCAGCATGCGTACAAAATCCTGCTTGTAGTTGCGGTAATCCCTGTAGCTCTTTGCAACAATGGGCTTAACCTCTTCAAGGGCGGATTCAACGATATTATGCATAACGGGGATGGGTACCTCATCAAGACCCATCTCGCTCACGCGCTGGATAACATATTTACAGATCTTTTCATTCTCAGCGGGAGTAAACTTTGTAAGAGCACGATATGCGCTCTTCGCAATGGCATTGATGACCTTCTGAACGTTGAAGATCTCCTTGCTGCCGTCCTTTTTGATAACGTAGATCTCTTTGTCGGGTTTGTACAATTCCCCGTAATTTACGTTTTTATCCTCCGTATTTGCGCTCACCTTTCAAAAACCTCCCAGAAAATAAAGTACTAAATTTGGAATAAAAGAAAATAAGAAGCACAACATCTTGTGCTTCTTAAGTATAAAACAACTGAATCTAGAAAACAATAGGTTATATAAAAATTTTTATCTCAAACTATGCTTTGCCGGCCTCTTCGGCACTGCCGGAAGCAAGATGATCGCAGCGTTCGTTTTCGGGATGTCCCGCATGGCCCTTCACCCACTCAAAGGTAACGGAATGAGGCTCCATTGCTTTTAAAAGTCTTTCCCACAGTTCGATATTCTTGACCGTGCCCTTCTTCCATCCCGTTTTCTTCCAGGAGTCTATCCAGTGCTGATTAAAGGCATCCACAACATATTTGGAATCCGAAATGACTTTCACACTGCAGGGTCTGTTTAAGGCTTCAAGGCCCACGATCACGCCCATGAGCTCCATCCGGTTGTTTGTGGTCTCCTTAAAGCCCTCGGTAAGCTCAAGTTCGTGAACTTCACCCTTTGAATCGGTAAAAGAAACTATTGTACCGTATCCTCCTGGGCCGGGATTACCCTTTGAAGCGCCGTCCGAATATATGGTCACACTTGTCATACAGTCCTCCACTTGCCGGTCTTTTCAAAATCAGCAGCCATATTGCCGGCCTTGTCTGTGATCTCTTCGGAAAAGCCCATAAGAGTCAAAAGCTTAATGGCGTTTCTCGTGGCCGCGCTGCCCTGCTTTAACTTATAGCTGAAGGAAATATCATTGTCCGTGACAGTCTCGTCAAAATAATAGTTATCGTATTTATCCGCCACAAGTCCCGTAAGCTCTATGTCATGGGTCGCAACAAAGCAAAGCACCTTCTTTTCCCTAAGGCTTTCAAGGATACTGGTGCAGGCTGCGATACGCTCGATGGTGTTGGTGCCGCGAAGCACTTCGTCAAGGAAGCAAAGCACGGGACGGGGATCGCCGTCCTCGGCTTTGTCGATTATCCTCTTGATGGCCTTGATCTCGACCATGAAATAACTGTCATCGTTTTGAAGGTCGTCTCTTAAGGACATGGATGAAAAGATCCTGTAATCATCCATGGAAAAAGCATCGGCCGTGCAGGTATGTACCGACTTCGCCATAATGGCGTTAATGAGCACGGTCTTTAAAAAAGTGGATTTACCCGATGCGTTGGAGCCTGTTATAAGGACTCCCCTGTCGGATGTCTCGATACTGTTCTTGACGGGATCGGAAATAAGGGGATGATACATGTTAAGTCCCCTGATACCGTGGCCTTCTTCAGGAATGCAGTGATCGGTAAGAGCCTCTCTCAAAGAAGCAATAACGATGTAAGTATCCAGTTTTCCCAGGTTTTCGTATACTCTTTCGATGTTTTCCCTGTTCTTTTTCAGTTCATCAAGACTTCTGTAAAAGCTGATGATATCCACATGGAAGAACATCCTGAGATAATCGCCCAAAAGTTCCAGAGGATTTCCCACACCCGTGAATTTATTGCCGGAATTAACCGCGTGACGTCCGTTCCTTCTGAAGGTCTCAAGCTTTTTGAGAGTATCTTTGATATCGGATATCTCATCAAAGACCGAACCGTCGCGGTGCCTTGTCATCCGCTCCGAAACCTTTAAGAAGTTTATGATAAATCCAAGGCAGACCACATAGATCTCGATATCTCCCCTGGCCTTGTAGTAGGTGATAATATTGTAGATAAGCCCTGCCACAAGCGCCATTACACCTATGGACCCATCGATAAAGATGATACCCACTGCCGCGATCAAAAAGATAATGGGTATAAATTCGGTGATCAGGTTCTTTCCTTTGACGTCAAGAAAAAGGTCGAGACAATCCCAGAAGCTGACGCCCCTCATGGAACCCACCGACATAAGATCTGCCTGGAGTTTTTCCCTTTCTTCCCTGTTTCCGGAAAGATAAGAGACCTTTTTCTCAAGATCCGAAATTTTATCTTTGTTATATATGGGGGTCCTGAGCCGATGATAAAAATATTCGCTGCCGGGAGCCGATACAGCCGTGTTAAAAGCAACAAACAGCCTGTCGAATTCAATATCCGAAGCGGTAATATCATCGATGGAATCAGGGTTTTTCTTTCTTGCATTGTAAAGGGCTATCCTTGCAAGTTCATCCCCGCTGTATTCCCGGTCGGAGAACTTTCCGTACCCCGCCGTGATCTTTTGAAGCCTCTGTTTATCCTTCTTTGAGGCATCGTAATATTCCTTGAAAAAGAAAACAAGGAACAACCCCACTGCCACAATGGCCATTATCAAATATTGCATCACAGATTATCCGGCCCGAATCCCTTCGGGAACAACTCCTTTAAAGTAAATATACTGAAATCATCAACAGATTTCGCAACAATGATCTCAAAAGTATCGGGATTGCAGAATTCCATCATCACCTGTCTGCAGACTCCGCAGGGATAAGCATAACCGTCCACGGGCTTAGAAACATCGCCCCCGACTATGGCTATCCTTGAAAATTCAGTATCTCCTTCGCTGACAGCCTTGAAAATCGCTGTCCTTTCCGCACAGTTTGTAGGAGAAAAGGCTGCGTTCTCAATATTACAGCCAAGATACACCCTTCCGTTCTTACAAAGAAGTGCCGCTCCAACGGCAAATCCGGAATAGGGGCAATAGGACCTTTCTCTGGCTCTGAAAGCTTCCCGTATGAGTTCTTCGTCAGTCATCGATCTGTCTCCTTGAATCAAAAGTCCCAAAAAGGGAACCCAAAGGTAAGAGGATCTAAAAAAGCACCCACAGTCATTATAATCTGCGGGTGCTCTTTAGAAAAGTCAAATTGTATTATTTTACTATGAACTTTCTGAAATTTTTCTTACCCCTGCGAACAACGGGTTCCAGCGCTTTAAGTTCATCAAGGGTGTATGCGGTCTTGATATCGGTGACCTTTTCATCGTTGACCGTAACGCCGCCCTGTTCTATGGCGCGTCTGCCTTCACTTCTGGAAGCAACGAGGCCGCCCTTTACAAGAAGGCCGATCACGTCTACGGTTCCGTTGAAAAGATCCGCTTCCGTCACTTCTGTAGTGGGGATATCTCCGCCGGCACCGTTTGAGAACAGAGCCTTGGCACTCTCCAGGCACTTATTTGCTTCTTCCTCACCGTGGATCATCTTGGTAAGTTCAAATGCAAGGATCTCCTTGGCCTTGTTAAGCTCACTGCCTTCCCACTTTTCCATTTCATGGATCTCATCAAGGGAAATGAAGGTAAGGAGCTTCATGCATTTGATGACATCGGCATCATCCACATTTCTCCAGTACTGGAAAAATTCAAAGGGCGAAGTCTTCTCGGGATCAAGCCATACCGCACCCTTCTGGGTCTTGCCCATCTTCTTGCCTTCGGAGTTAAGAAGAAGGGTGATGGTCATTGCATATGCGTCTTTACCCAGCTTTCTTCTGATAAGTTCGGTGCCGCCCAGCATGTTGGAC
>JAEEGT010000164.1 GCA_016280465.1 Lachnospiraceae bacterium
CGAGGTTCCCGGAAGTAATCCTGCATGGAAGGCTGCGGTGCTTTCACGCTGTGAGCACATGTTCGAGCGTGACAAGAACCACGCAGCGGTACTTTTGTGGTCCCTTGGCAACGAGTCCTGGGGCGGAGACAATTTCGTGTATATGCACGATTATTTCAGGAGTGTGGATGACACAAGGATCGTACACTATGAAAACATCGTTCATGACAAAAACCTTGCAAGACACAAGGCTACCGATGTTCATTCCAGAATGTATGCAAAGCCTGCGGATATCAGCGCATATCTCCGCAATAACCCTGAAAAGCCTTA
Organism: Lachnospiraceae bacterium; assembly: GCA_016280465.1. GTDB lineage: Bacteria > Bacillota > Clostridia > Lachnospirales > Lachnospiraceae > UBA1258. Next base: position 310 of record JAEEGT010000164.1, read on the forward strand.
TATTTCCTGTGAATACATGCATGCCATGGGTAACTCCCTGGGCGGCATGAAATTATACACCGATCTTGAGGACGAATTCCCCATGTATCAGGGCGGATTTATCTGGGATTACCTGGATCAGGCCATCTGGCAGGAGCATGACGGAAAGATGCGCCTTGCTTACGGCGGAGATTTCGGCGACAGACCTGCGGATTACTGCTTCTGCACGGACGGAATTGTTTTTGCGGACCGGCGTGAATCCCCCAAGTGTAATGAAGCCAAGAATCTTTATGCCAACGTGCATTTAAAAGCCGATGCCAAGGGCTTTACAGTTGAAAACAGAAACCTGTTCATCGATCTTTCAAGATATTACTTCGAGTATGTTGCCACCGAGAACGGCAAGGAGATCTTCAAAAAGAAAGTGACGGGACTTTCTGTTAAACCGGGAAAGGCGGAGAAAGTTAAGATCGAGGCTCCCGCAGCTGACAAGACCACTGACAGAGTTTACAGGGTTACCATGTTCGAAGCCAAAGATACATTGTGGTGCAAAAAGGGCTTCCCGGTTGCTTTTGCCGAAAGCACGGCCTTTGCAGGTACCAATCCCGCGGCACCCGCAACCGATAAAAAGGCTGTATTTAAGCATGTTGCGGAAGGCAATGGTAACGTAGGTGTATCCGGTGACGGCTTTACCTATATCCTGGCAAGATCCGGTGACATCGTGGCTCTTAAGAAGGACGGAAGAGAATACACAGTGACTCCTCCCGCTCCCGTTTATTTCAGAGCTTACACCGACAACGACAGAGGCTTCAGACTGGGTGACAAGGCCAATATCTGGCATACCCTTACCAAGTACCAGAATTGCTCTCTTAAATCCTTCAAAAAGAAAGGAGAGGCTGTGGAAGCGGTCTGTGAGTACGCCCTTATGGGAGAAGAACCTCACAGCAGAGTCACCTACAGATTCCTTCCGGACGGTACCATCAAGGTAAACATCAAGTACCTTGGTAAGGAAGGCCGTCCCGTGCTTCCTCTGTTCGGCTGGGAGATCAAGGTTGACAAGACCTTTGACAATGTGGAATACTTCGGTAAAGGTCCTGTTGAAAACTACAGAGACAGAAACAACGGCGTGTATACCGATGTGTTTAAGGCCAAAGTGGGAGAGAACCTTACCGAATATCTCGTACCTCAGGAAGCCGGAAACCGTACCGGTGTAAGATATGCCAAAGTTACGGATAAGAACGGCAAAGGATTCCTGTTTACCGCCGATTCCGGAACCTTCGAACTGGGATTCCTGCCCTACAGCGCCCTTGAGATCGAAAATGCCCTTCATATCGACGAGCTTCCCAACCGCAACTTCTCCTGGATTCACATCATGGCAGGCCAGATGGGTGTGGGCGGCGATGACAGCTGGGGTGCTCCCGTCCAGGAGCAGTTCCGCCTGGATTCATCCAAAGATCTGGAACTTAACTTCACAATTGAAATAATGTAGGAGGAATAAAAGAAGTGAAAGTACTTGTTACCGGCGTCAAGGGCCAGCTGGGCCACGACGTTGTCAATGAACTTGAAAGCCGCGGCATGGAAGCCGTGGGCGTTGATGTTGAAGAAATGGATATTACCGATGCAGCGGCGGTGGATCGTGTCATCACCGATTCAAAAGTAGATGCGGTCATCCATTGCGCCGCATACACTGCTGTGGATATGGCCGAGGACAATGCGGAGATCTGCCGCAAGGTCAATGTTACGGGTACCGGAAATATCGCCCGCACCTGTAAGAAACTTGATATAAAGATGCTCTATATCAGCACCGAGTACGTATTTAACGGTGAAACGGACCGCCCCTGGGTTCCCGAGGATCAACCCGATCCCAAGAGCGTATACGGACAGTCCAAATATGATGGGGAGAAAGAAGTTCAGCGTGAACTGGATAAATTCTTCATCGTTCGTATATCCTGGGCTTTCGGTATTAACGGCAAGAACTTTGTACGCACCATGCTCAATCTTTCAAAGACCCGTGACACACTTAACGTAGTTAAGGATCAGGTTGGCTCACCTACCTATACCTACGATCTTGCAAGACTTTTGGTGGATATGATTAAGACCGATAAGTACGGGATCTACCACGCCAGCAACGAAGGCTTCTGCTCCTGGTATGAATTTGCCTGTGCCATCTTTAAGGAAGCCGGCATAACCAAGATGACCGTAAATCCTGTTACCACCGCAGAATACACCGCAGCCAAGGCCAAAAGACCCGCCAACAGCTGCATGTCCAAGGATAAACTTGTCAAAGCAGGCTTTAAACCCTTACCCACCTGGCAGGATGCTCTTACAAGATACATAAAAGCATTGAGAGATGCGGGAGAAGAGTTCTGATTCTTTCCGGGGAGTACATTTACCCCTTGAGTTTTTGTATGGGAGAGTAAAACATCCTGTGACCATATCAGTCAATTCTTTTTGCTAAAGCAATAAATCGAGTACAAAAATCTGAAAAATATTTAACATTTAATGGGCAAAATACGGCGCGAAATCGCCGTATTCTCTTTTGTCAGAATATTCCGTTGAACGTTTCGGTCAAAAATATCCAATAAAGCAATAACCCATTAATGCAGAATTAACAAAAAATTCGAATCGGTCAATTTGTCCTTACCATGCGGACAGAAATTTGCTATAATAATCCTACGCGCCCCTCTCGGAGAAACGGTTGTTTTTCCCGGGCTTCGGTTTTCTTTTTGGTAATTGCAATGCGGGTTCCCGCACAGTTTAAGCAAAGGAGGTTAATATGTTTCACATCGATGAATATGTTATGCATGCCACGGGCGGTATTTGCCAGGTAAAGGATATCTCTCCTATTGAGATCTCCGGTGCGGATAAGAACCGCAATTATTACCTGTTAGTGCCCATCAGGGACAAGAGCGGCAAGGTTTATGTCCCGGTAGACAATGATGTGGCTGTGCGTAAGGTTATCAGCGGTGATGAAGCACGTAACCTCATTGACGAGATCCCTTCCATCGAGAGTTTTGAGATCGACAATGACAAACTGCGCGAAGCCAGATACAAGGAAGCCATCAAGGGCTGTAATCCCAAGGATCTTGTTAAGGTATTAAAGAACCTTAATTCCCGCCGCAACAAGCGCATCCGCGAAGGCAAGAAGACCACTGCCACGGATGATAAGTATTTTAAGCTGGCGGAAGATAACCTTCTTAACGAGCTTGCTTTTGCTCTCGGAAGAGAGAAGAGCGAGATGAGAAGTATTGTCCTGGGGATCATAGACGCAGGGGCATGATCATCTTTTAGGAGGTTTTTGCAATGATAGTTGCAAAGAAGTCAAAGGTTGGACTGATCTTCACTATCGTGTCCATCCTTTTTCTTTTGCTCGGACTACTGGATCCGGGTGAGTTTGTGGCATTTCTCATCATCGGTGTCGTGATCCTCATTATCGGTATCTGCATCATGGTAAGTACCGGCAAGCAGTTTAAAAAGAAACAGGCGGCTCTCGAAAGACTCAATGCCGATGGAACCGTGGACAGACTCAATTCGGAGATAAGCTCCGGCAGGACAAAGTACTACAAGAAACTGGCTTTGGCTGTTAATGACAGGGAAGTCTTTATCGACGGACCCGATGCAGAGCTTGTGAAGATGGAAGAAATAGCCAGGGTATACCGTACCAATGTTATCAGAGGCCAGTACAATTACCAGAATCAGGCCATCGACCTGGATCTTAAGGACGGCAGAAGATATTATGTCGGTACCGTAACCAGGAAAAATGTTCCCGCAGAATACGGCGAGGTCCTTAATTACATAAGAGCCCGTGTTACCGCCGTTTTGGAAGGAGGTATCTGATATGGTCATAGTTTACGGCTACAGAAACAGCCTTAATGTGAAAAAGCGGATGGGCATGAGACCCTGTCCCAATTGCGGTTACAATACCGAACAGGCCTTTGCGGAAGAGAAGTTCAAGGCAACGGTTTTTTACATTCCCATCTTTTCTTACACCATGCGTCGCGGTCAGGTTTGTCCCAACTGCGGCATGTACAGGGTATTAAACCGTAAAGAGTTTAAAGCAGAGATGAATAATTACTAAAATAAAAAGTGGGCAGATACACATTGGTGTTTCTGCCCACACTTCATTATCCATGATATCAAATTTTTAAATACAAGTCTATATCTTTTTCTGATTTTCTGATAGTATTTTCATCACGAAAGCATAATTCCATAAAACGGCGACAGAGAACGGTCGCCACACAGACAAAACCGGAGGGACGAATGGCAGAGACCGACAGTGGGTTTAAGGGTAAGTTCTTCGGTACATCCCGGGAAGACGAGGAAAGAAAATTCCTTGAGATCCGGCGCATTACCGAGGGAAAACTGGCTTCGGAACACCAAAGAGCAGCAGCGTTGCAGGAGGATCTGAAATCCCTGCGCGAGGTGTACGATGCCGATGACAAAGAAGGACTGGCACAGTGGTTCAATACCGATGCCAGGTTCGCAGAGACCAGAAGAGAGATACAGAGGGCGGAAAGAGCCTGTCACAAGCCGTTTTTCGGGCGTATCGACATAGAAGACCCGGAGAACAGGAAACGTGAGACCTTCTACATTGGAAAGACCGTAGTGGCGGACAATCCCGCGGAGCCGTTGGTCATTGACTGGAGGGCACCGGTTTCCTCGGTGTACTATGACGGAAGCCTGGGAAAGTGCACTTACAAGGTTCCGAGAGAAGGTTTCTTTTCCGTGGATCTTAAAAGAAAGCGCACCTACGAGATCGAGGATGATAAGATCAAGGATTTCTACGATTCCGATGTGGTGGCCAACGACGATCTTCTGACAAAATATCTGTCCAAGAGCAAAAGAAACGTCTTAAGCGAGATCATTGCCACCATCCAGCAGGAACAGAACGAGGTGATCCGCAAGAACCCGCGCCACAATGTACTGGTGCAGGGTGCCGCAGGTTCCGGTAAGACCACCGTTGCCATGCACCGGATCTCCTATATCCTCTACAATTACGATATCGAGTTTAAACCCGAGAGCTTCTACATCGTAGGCAGCAACAAGGTGCTTTTAAACTACATCACCGGAGTGCTTCCGGATCTGGATGTTTACGGTGTCAGACAGATGACCATGGAGGAACTTTTTACCAGACTTCTCTATGAGGATTGGGACAAAAAGAAACATACCGTCAAAAAGTTTGACACAAAGGATAAAAATATAGCCCTCAAGGCGTCCACCCCCTGGTTTGAGGCTCTTTCGGATTTCTGCAGGGACTACGAAGACCGGGTCATTCCGCAGGAGGATATCAAGATCCCCGAAACCGGAAGGCTGATCCTTTCTGCCGGCAAGATCAGAAAGGCAATGGAGGATTTTAGAAATTTCCCCATGGTAAGAAAGGTGGAAAGGCTCAACGACCTTATAACCGTGGGCCTTGAAAACGAGATGTACGGCCGGCACTACTCCTACAATGCGGAGTTGCAGAAGAAACTGACCCAGCGGTACAAGGACTGGTTTAACAGGTTTTATCCCGAAACGAGTTCCTTTGATATCTACGAGGAATTTGTCACGGAACAGCGGAAAAAGAACCCGTCGCTACCCTTCGACAAGAATAACCCGGACCTGTACGATCTTGCCTCCATGGCTTATATCTACAAGCGCATCAAGGAGCGCGAGGTGATCCAGGAAGCAAGCCACGTGGTCATCGACGAAGCCCAGGACTTTGGGATCGCAGTCTACAGATCCCTTAAGTACTGTATGAGCAAGTGTACCTTCACTGTAATGGGAGATGTGTCCCAGAACATAAACTTCGGCCTCGGTCTTTCCGACTGGGAGGAGTTAAAGCAGGTGCTTTTGCCCGAGAAATTCGATTACTTCGGGCTCCTTCGAAAGAGTTACCGAAACACCGTGGAGATCTCGGAATTTGCCACGGACATATTAAGGCACGGCACTTTCCCCATATACCCCACGGAGCCCATAATCCGCCATGGAGACGGGGTTTTCGTAAAAGAATGTAAGTCAGCCCCTGAACTTTGCGCGGCAGTTTTTGCCAAGGCCCGTGAATATAAGGCTGCCGGCCATGAGACCATAGCCATCATCTGTAAGAGCGAAGCGGAAGCAAAGAATCTTCAAAAGAACGCAGGAAACGAACTCGAGATAAAACTCTTTACGGGGGGCGACGGGGAGTTTTCCCACGGGGTCTACGCCCTTCCCATAGAGTATTCCAAGGGTCTTGAGTTTGACGCAGTCATAATCTTTGATGCCTCGAAGGAGGCCTATCCCAAAGAGGACGGCTACGCAAAGCTGCTGTATGTGGCGGCCACAAGAGCCCTGCACGAGCTTTCGGTCTTTTCCCTGGGAGAGCTTACGGGGCTTATAAAGGATCCGGTACCGGAAGAGCGCAAGAACATAAGCTTTGTGGAAGATGATTTCCACGAAAAGCCCTTTGAGTTTGAGGAAGAGTTTAAGACCAGGGCCGAGATCGCCAAAGAACTGGCGGAGGAAGGATACAAAGAGCTGGCGCTAAGGGAAAAGTACGGACCCAAGCGTATAGTGGTGAACTCGGGAAGCTCCGACAGAAACCGTCCCGGGGCCACTAAGCCCGCCCCCAAGTACGGCGAATCCCTTCTAAAGAAACCAACACCCGTGCCGGTAAAGAAACCCGCAGCACCCAAAGCCTCCAAGGTTGATTTCGGCACCATGCCGGAGGGAAGCCTCAATCCCCAGGGTCACGGAAAGATCGACAATTCCGTGCGCTGGATAAAGAAGGAAAAACAATATGTGGACATAACCGGCGGATACGGTAC
>JAEEGT010000165.1 GCA_016280465.1 Lachnospiraceae bacterium
GCAGCAGAAAACACCGAAGCACAGACCGAGGAAGAAACCTTCTCCATCGGTGAAGTTGCATCCGACGTTTATGAGAACGAGTTCTTTAACGTTAAGGTTACCGCTTCCGAAGGCTTCAGATTCTTAAGCGATGCCGAGATCGAAGCTCTTGGACAGGCTACCGCAGAGAACATTTCCGACTCTGCGGAGAGCGTTGCAAAGGCCATTGAAGACGGTTCCGTTCTTACTCCCATGTATGTTTCCGATGAATCCGGACTTAACACTCTCGGACTTAACATCAGCAGCCTCGGAGTTGCAAGTGCACTCGTTACCGAAGCAGCCATCATCGACGCATCCCTGGATCAGATCGTTACCATGCTCACCGGCAGCGGATTTGAGAATGTTACCGCAGAAAGAAGCACCACTACTTTCCTTGGCAAAGAAGTTGACTGCATGATCGTACACGGCACCTACATGGGCGTTGAACTTTTCGAGAAGCAGGTTGAGATCATCGAAGGAACCTACATGGCATCCTTCACCGCAACCAGCTATGTTAACGATTCTACCGATGCACTGCTTGCTCTTGCCACTCCCCTTAAGTAATCGGGTGTAAGCTGCGTAAGACTTTATAGCAAAGATACTGAGACCGTCACATATTGTGGCGGTCTCTTGCTTTATTGGATATTTCTTCGAAATTACCAATAAAGCAAGAGACGCTTCGCAGGGATGTGCACAAGCGAAATGGAGAAAATATGCACGACAATACAGCGATAAAAACAGAAAGATATATACCTGTGGTGGTATCCGAAAATACCGAGGCAGGCCGGGTATCCCTGGATGAACTGTCAAGGCTTTTGGAAACGGCGGGAGCCGAGGCTCTTGAGTACGTGATACAGAAGTTACCCTCTGCGGATACGGCCACCTATGTGGGAAGCGGCAAGGCCCACGAACTCAAGGAAATGGTGGAGGCACTTGGTGCGGACGGCGTTATATGCGATGACGAACTGACACCGGCCCAGATGCGAAATCTCTCGGATATCCTTGAATGCAAGGTCTTGGACAGGACCATGCTGATCCTTGATATCTTTGCAAAACATGCAAAGACCGGAGAAGGAAAAGTACAGGTGGAACTTGCCCAGTTAAAATACAGGGCCTCTCACCTTACGGGACTTGGCAAAGTCCTGTCAAGACTCGGCGGCGGTATCGGTACCAGAGGACCCGGTGAGTCCAAACTTGAGAGCGACAGAAGAGCCATCAATCACCGCATATCGGTCCTGTCAAAGGATATAAAGGATATGGTCAAGGTCAGGGAGACCACCAGAAAGAAACGAAGCGGTGATTATATCCCCACCATTGCCATCGTGGGCTATACCAATGCCGGAAAATCCACTCTTTTAAACAGACTGACGGGTTCGGAGGTCCTGGCCGAGAATAAACTGTTTGCAACCCTCGATCCCACCACCAGAGTCTGCAGGCTGCCGGAGGGACAGGAGTTTCTTTTTACCGATACGGTAGGCTTTATAAGCAAACTTCCCCATAACCTGGTGGATGCCTTCAAGAGTACCCTGGAAGAAGCAAAGTATGCGGATTACATTCTTCATGTACTGGATGCCTCGGATCCCGATGCGGAGCTTCACAGGCAGGTGGTCTATGATACCCTGGCGGAACTCAAGATATCGGGGAAACCGGTGATCACCGCCATGAACAAGACCGATGAGCCGGGAGCGGACAGGAGTTTAAAGGATCTGCAGGCAACGGTCTGCGTAAATATTTCCGCCAAAACAGGGGCCGGTATCGACGATCTTCTCAATGCCATCGAAAAGATCCTTAGAGAGTCAAGGGAAAGACTGGACGTGGTCCTCCCCTATTCGGAGGGGGGACTGCTTTCACAGATACGTAAGTACGGCAGGGTGGTCAACGAAGAATACGTTGAAAACGGCATCAGAATAAGCGCCTTTGTCCCGAAGAATATCAAAGGCCTTGCTGAAAAAGCAAATCTGTCCGATTGAAATCACGGCCGGAAAGGGTTATAATCAAACTGTATTTACACGTGTTAAAACCATGCACACCATAGAGGATTATAACCATGATCGACTGGCTCATAAGTTGCATTCGCGGCAAGATTGAAGGATCCGTTCCCAGAAGGACAGGCAAAGACTATGACCTTAAAGGGTTCAATGACCTTTGCTGGCTTGCGGGACATAAAGATCTTAAACATCCGGACATTCCCTTTTCTTACGAAAATTATACAAAAGAAACATATTTAAAGGCCGTGGAAGGCGCTGTCGAAAGGATTGACGATAAGAATGACTGCGCTGATTTTACGGCCTTAAAACTTGTGGATCTGGCTATTGAGAGTAAAGACTTTCTTTTGCAAAACCCCGATGTTCTTAAGCGGATCGAAAAGTGTCTTACAGGCTTTTCTTTCTGGATCACGGACAGTAAGAAGGACAGCATGTGCTATTACTCGGAAAACCACCAGATCTGCTTTGCGACTGTGGAATATCTTTCGGGTGTGCTTTTTCCAAAGACGCAGTTTGACTGCGATGGGTTAAGTGGCAGGGATCATGAGAAACGTGCCCTTGAACGTATGAAGATCTGGTTTTCCCTGCGGCGTGAATTCGGGTTTTCCGAGTTTTTGTCAAACAACTATCTGCCCATAGATGTGGGGGCCCTTTCCGTTCTTTTGCTCCATGGAGAGAAATCTATCGCGGATATGGCGAGGGAGGCACTGGACAGGCTTTTATGGTATTATGCCACCTGCAGTTTTAAGGGTACCTTTATCAATGCCTCGGGCAGAGACTATCCCGGAAACCTTGCGGGTACAAAAGAGCGGTCCCTGAATTCAGACATAGTGTTAAGTGTAGCCTTCGGTGATCCCGAAAAATATCTTTACGAGCAGGAACGGTCCGGTGCTTTTTTCGTAAAAGCTGTCCTGAAAGGCGCTTATCGGGTTCCGGAAGAGACAAAGAAACGGGTGCGTGAAGATATCGACGAGGTGCTGCACTTTGGCCTTGATACGGCAGATTACGGGGAACACGGGTTGCTGAAGGGGGATACAAGGTCCCTGATGATGCAGCTTGGAAGTGGTGCCCTTACGAATCCTTCGATCATAGATCAGACCTATAAGACCATAAACAGTAATAACCTGTGGCACCATGACTTTGTCCACTGGCTCAGGTTCATGGACTTTCCCGTCCTAAGAAACCTGGGACTTATGCCCCTTTGCTCGAGGGTCATAAACTATTTTCAGAACGGCATGTCCTTAGAGAGTGCCAAGGTTCATGTTGTGAGGACCGGTCACTATAAGCTCTCTGTTTTGGAAGACTATTTCCCGGGGTCCTTCGGTGCTCAGAAGAATACTCTGGTAATAACCCTTGATAACGGGACACCCTTTTATATAAATCACCCTTTGCGCCCCTGTCCTATGGAAGGGGCAGATAAATTTCCCTTTGACACAGCCGCAGCCCCCTCATATTTCGGAGGCTACAACGTGGCTCCTTTGGCGCATATCATGGACGACTGCACGGTGGCGGTGATCTACAGGCTTCCTCTATTAAGGGGCGCCTTTGCGCCCTGCAGGGCCATTCATTATACCCATGCTTATTTTGACCGTGAAAGATACGACGAGGTCATCCTTAAGGGTAACCGCCTGTTTGCCAGGGCCGGGGACAGTTTTATGGCTGTCCTTGCCAAAGAAGACCTTACGTTAAACAGTCCGGACCTGATCCAAAAGGGGCGGAATACCTATTGGCTTGTTATCCTTTCTGACACGGAAAAAGAAACCTTCGATGCTTTCGTGAAGAGAGTTTCCGACATAAGGGTTTCTTTTGACGGATTTACCCTGAAGGCTGGCGATCAAAGCATAAGGTACAGAAAAAAACTACCCTGATTCAGTTTTTGCATGTGGAATAATCAGGCTCCGGGTAGCATAATCTTTGTGTAAAGAACACAAAAGGAGCCGGCACAGCCAATGAAGATAGATCTTAAGGTCATCAGTTCCCTGGAAAAAGCATATAAACCCGCGGGAAAGCAGGTATTTAAAGAATTGACGCAGATAAGCGGGCTAAAGGGGGAGACGGTATCCTTCCAGCTTTGCCACTGCCTTGACTATGACCGGATGCTTTGGGGAAAACTCACATTCCGCTGTGACGACCCTGTGATAAGCAAAGCCGTCAGGATAAGACAGGTAAACCCTGTGCCCGTGATCCGTACCGGGGCCCCTGCGGGAGAGGAGAATTACCTTGAGACCGAATCCTGTGTCCTGCCGGATCTTCTGACGGAAGTTTCCGTAGACGGTTTTCCAATGGTGCCTCATATAAACGGAAGTCTGTGGGTGGATGCGGATATACCGAAGGAAGCCGCTCCCGGGCGCTATGAACTTACCTTTACGGCTTCCTGTGAGCACAAAGAAAACAGTGCCGAGGAAACGGTCAAAATAAATCTTGATGTTATCGATGCCATTCTTCCCGAACTTGACATATCCCATACAGAATGGTTCTACGGAGACTGTATAGCCGACTATTACGGAGTGGACTTCGGGTCCGAGGAATTCTTTAAGATCTCAAGAGAGTTTATAAGGACCGCAGTAAAAAGAAACATAAACACAAATCTGGTGCCTTTGCTCACTCCGGCCCTTGATACCGCAGTGGGGCTTGAGCGTACCACGGCACAGCTTGTGGACATAGAAAAGAGCGGAGATGACTATTCTTTTTCTTTTGCCGGATTAAGGCGATGGATAGAGATGTGCCTTGAAGAGGGGGTAAGGTTCTTTGAAATGTCACACCTCTTTACCCAGTGGGGGTGCAAGGCGGCTCCTAAGATCGTGGCAACGGTAAACGGCAAGAAGCAGCGGATCTTCGGCTGGGACACGCCCTCGGACAGCCGGGAGTATGCTGACTTTTTACGGAGATTCCTGCCTGCCCTGAGAAAAGAACTCATAGAACTGAAGGTATATGACCGTACCTTTTTCCATATTTCCGATGAACCGAGAAAAGACAACCGGGAGAACTACAAAATGGCCAATGCTCTCGTAAGGGAGATCCTTCCCGATGCGGTGTTTCTCGATGCCCTGTCGGATCTTGAATTCTACAGGGAAGGTCTCATTGATATCCCTGCCTGCGGCACCAACAAGATAGCTCCTTTCATAGAGGGGAAGGTTGAGAGACTCTGGGCATATTATTGCTGCACCCAGACCACAAAGAGCTCCAACCGCTTTATAGCCATGCCTTCGGCAAGGAACCGGGTGCTGGGGCAGCAGCTCTTTAAATACCACATAAAGGGGTTTCTGCATTGGGGCTATGATTTCTATAATTGCATGTATTCTTATCATCACATAGATCCTTATCGCACCGTGGATGCCGAAGGTGGTGTTCCCGGGGGAGATCCGTTCCTTGTTTATCCAGGAAAAGATGGTCGACCGGATGAGTCAATAAGGCTCATGGTCCTTTCCGAAGCCTTCAATGACTATCGGGCGCTTAAGCTCCTTGAAAGTCTTTCCTCCTTTGAGGAAGCGGTTTCTTTCCTTGATGAGGGGCTGACCTTTTCCGATTATCCCATGGATCAGGATTATTTTGTAGGCCTTCGGGAGAAGATAAACCGCAGGATCGCGGAACTTACCCGCCTAAGCAACTGACATGTTCATTTTTAGAATATGCAGTCCGTTAATCGACAATTGAAGCCAAAACTCTCCGAGTGTATGATTTGATCATAAACACAAGGAGAGTTTTTACATGAACAGATTTTTTAAAGACGGCGATACGGTGCTTTTTTACGGAGATTCCGTAACTGATGTGGGGAGGGACAGAGAGTCGGACGAAGATCTCGGGCACGGGTATCCCGAGAAGGTGGCAAGGCTTTACAATACCCTGTTTCCCGGTAACAAGGTCCGGTTTGTGAACAAGGGTATCAGCGGAAACCGCACCAAGGACCTGTTGGCCAGATACGAAGAGGATGTTAAAAGACTCAGGCCCGATTTTATCTCAATCCTTATAGGAGTCAATGATGCCTGGCGTAAATACGATTCCAATGACCCGACTCCCGTTGCACAGGTAGAGAAAAACTACAGGTCATTGCTTGAGAACATCAAAAGAGACCTTCCGGGCACAAAGATATTTATGATCGAGCCTTATGTGCTTTTTTCAAGACCTGAGCGTGTTATCTTCCACGAAGAACTGGATCCCTTCATCCTGGTGGAAAGGAAACTTGCCAGAGAATTCGCGGATCACTATCTTTGTCTCGAGGGTGCCTTTGCAAAGCATATCGCCGAAGGCATGAAAGACACGGATATCAGCGAGGACGGCGTTCATCCCACCGATTTAGGCCACGCGGTACTTGCATATGAATATCTGAAAACTTTAAACATACTCTGATCTGTTGTATAATCTTTGTATGAAGAAAAAAGAAGCCAGAATCAAAAGAACCTTCAGATCCGGATTCGTACGGTCACTTTCAATCCCTCTTGTAGCCACTTTTCTGGGGATTGCGGCAGCGATCGTTCTTTTGGTGTATTTTTCTTTTGCAAAGCGGCTTAAAGACAGGATCACTGCCAACAAGTGGGAAGAGTTTTCCGCCATTGAAAACAATATCACGAGCCGTCTGGAGGAGTTCGATCTTATCGCCAACGATATATATAAAAGCCCCACTTTTCTTTTTGCGGATCTTCCCGCAGACAAAAAACAGGGCTACAACATGACCGGCGAAGTGAAGCGCTATCTGGTGGGCAACCAGTTCTTAAGCTATCTTATCTACTATCGAAATGCCAATCCCGACAAGTTCTTTTCTTCGGAGGGTGAGATCAATGTCAAGCATTTCTGGGATACATATCTTTCCTTTGAGGACAAGACTCTGGAGGATTTTATCGGTGAGATAAGGGATTCCTACAGGCACAACGTGATCCCCATGCGAAGATCCGCAAGCCGTGTGGTGCCAAACAAAAATTATCTGACGCTGCTTGAACCAATCCCGTTAGCCTCCTCCAATCCCTGTGCTTTTGCCATAGGCTTTGTGGAAAAGAAAACCCTCAATTCATACATGGATTCAATCCTTTCAAGCTGCAGGGGTGAGATCCTGCTCTTTGATTCGGATTCCGAGCTTTTGTACGATTACAAATCCGGGCTGGATCTTCCGAAGGACGCCCTTGATACTGCCATGGAAAAGACACTGTCTGACAGGCAGGGCACTTTCAGGTACCGGGGGAAAAGTTACGTGGTCCAGAAGTCAGTGTCCTCCTACGACAAGTGGCAGTTTTTGGCTGTTTATGAGGCAGGGAGCCTTTACAGGGAGGTTTACCTTGCCGAAGTGTTTATCTTCGTTATCCTGGCAGCCGTGGTGCTGACGGCCCTTTTCTTCTGCATGGCGGTCATTGCAAGGAAATTCAGCCCCATAAATCAGCTGGCAGTTTCCGTAATGAAGGATGAAGGAGATTACGGCGAGGGAGTCATCGACGAACACGGATTGCTCCGATCCAGGTTCCTTAGTCTTTACGAGGAAAAGAAAAGGATGTATACGGCCCTTTTCTTTTCAAACCTGTTAGCAAACCAGTACGACAGGGCGCTTCTTGAGGATGCTCTGGATGAGTATAATATAGAGTTCCACGGCAATATCTTCTGTCCCCTGGCTGTTATGGGAGATCTCGACCCCGAAAATCGGGACCTGATCACAAAGATCTCGGACTGTGCGTGGGAGTGCCTGAATTCCGAGAGTATCACAGGTTATATACACGTAAACATGTCGCCTTACTGTCTGGTGATATGCTTAAACGGTCAGATGGATTCTTTTTCCTACGGAAATCTGGCGGACATTATCAGAAACCTGCATGAACAGATACTGAAACGTTTCGGCATCGAGATTAGCGTGGGTATCGGAAATGTCATGAGCGATCTTCTGGACTTTCCGAAAAATGTGGCCCAGGCTGTCAGTGCGGCCTTTGCCTGCCTTAAGGATCCGTCCACATACTTTACGGAGTACAGCTCGGGCGGTGGCTCGGATGCGATCCCCGAGGAGGCTTCGGGCTTTATTTCGAGGCTCAGTGTATGTATCAAACAGAACAACGTCAAGGAGGTCAAAGCAAGCTTCTCCTTCCTTGACGACCAAAAATCCAGTCTCGGACGCAGCCCCATCCTTGAAAACTATATGGCCTACAGTGTTTCTCTCATGCTCATGGAATATGCCAAGGAAGCGGGAGAAGAAAGCCGCCTGGAGACCGTATTCGAAAAGCTTTCTTCAGGCCGTGCGGATATAGATGAAGTGTTTGCGGAGATCCGAGACATAGCCGTGGATATCACCGTCGCAAGAGAAGAAAAGAGCAGGCGCGACAGGGAGGAACGGGCTCAGGCTCACGAACTTTTAAACAAGATAAAGAAAGTCATCGACGAGCGGCTGTGTGACAGCATGCTGTCCCTGGATGTGCTGGCAGAAGAGTGCGATGTTTCTTCTTCCTATCTCAGCCGGTATTTTAAACAGCGAATGGACTGCACACCAATGGCCTATGTTGAAAACGCCCGTATGGAGATAGCCAAGAAACTTCTGGTTACCACGGAACTGTCTTTGGACGAGATCCTGGAGAGGTCCGGCTATATCGACAAGAGTAACTTCATCAGGAAGTTTAAGAAGCGTGAGGGCATAACCCCCATGAGTTACCGCAAGGCCATGTCCGATGCGGAATAGATTCAGATAAAAAGTGTGTAAAGAGCAAAGGAAAACCTTTGCTCTTTTTTGATTGTCAATTTCTGCACGTCCCCTTAGTACAGAAACAGACGATTGATATAGGGGTTGTTGTGGGGGAATATAGACTTGTAAAAATATCTGAATGGTAAAAATGTATGGGGCAAGAAATGTATTAGGAGGAGTTATGAAACGAAGGAGGAAATTTTTAGCACTATTAATGGCTGTGTGTCTCTTGATCTTCTATACCGTTCCGGCATATGCGGACGGAATTGAAGGAAACGCCACCGAGACCACCGGCTCGCAGACCGAAGCGGATCCCACAGTGACGGACCCCGCAGACCCAGAGGAACCTGCCGAAGTGAATCCCACAGTGGAAGATCCCGCAGTGACAGACCCTGCGGATCCCGAGGCGCCTGACGGAACTGATCCCGCAGTGGTAGATCCTGCAGCGACGGATCCTGAAACACCTGACGGAACAGATCCCGCAGTGACAGACCCTGAAACACCTGACGGAACAGATCCCACGGTGACGGACCCTGCAGATCCGGATGCACCTGTAGATCCGGCGGATCCGGAAGCCGGACTTGAAGAAGGCGAAGAAGGCGAAGAAACCGAAGAGACCGAAGGAGAGAACATCCTTCTTGAAGGCGCGCCCGAGGAAATATTAAGAGCCTTTACCGCAAGCCCCCAGATCCCGGATACCGTTAAGATCATAAGTTACAACATGCTCACCACTTCCAAGCGAGGTCTTCAGTATGATTATGTAAGTCCCTCCACGGGAATCCTGACCCCGATCGACAGAACAGCCACCTTTGAAAGTATAATGGCACAGTATATGCCCGACTCTTTCGGTGCCTGCGAAGTCACAAACGATTGGAAGAATTATCTTGTTAACTACTGCAATAACTCAAACGGTCTTTACGCCATAGCAGGTCTTACCTCCAGCAGTGGCAAGACCCTTACAAGCGGCAGCGGAGAATATTCCCCCGTTATCTACAGGAGCGACAGATACGACCTGGCGGGAGAGGGCGGCTGGTGGTTTTCACCTGACCCCGATTCCAAGGTCAAGTTCGAGATTTCCGGTCATCAGCCCTACAACGGCTCCAGTATGAACTTTACAAGAGTATTTTCTTTTGCCGTTTTAAAATACAAGGGCACCGATGATATCGCCTATATCCACATCAGCGCTCATACGGATCATCAGAGCGATGATTATGTGAATGTACTCTGCTCAAGACTATTAAAAGAAAAAGCAGATTATCTCAGAAGCATCTACGGTGATGTTCCTGTGGTGATCTCCGGTGACCACAACTGCACCGAATTCACTTATTCCTACAGATATCTCGCCGATTCCGTAAACGGTTTTGCGGATGCGAAGTATCTTTCCGATGTAAGGAGCAACCTCTCCACCGCAGCAGGCTTTGAAGAAGACTATAGCCAGTCGGTGAACGTAAATAACACCATCGATCATATCTACATATCCACAGGCAATGTGGGCGCAGTATATTCCGATGTGCTTGAAAATCCTTACTTTTCAGATCATTGCGGAATTATCTCCGAACTGGTACTGGGAAGCGATAAATACCCTGTGATCACAGGTGTGGGAACCTCAGATGCCGGCGCAAGAGCCATCGATATTGACAACGGCCTTGCCACCAGAAAGCTCAGTTTTGAAACGGGAAACAGCACCTTGACTCTTTCGGTCAACACAAACGGAAGTCTTTTCCTAAATGGTGCGGCCGTGGACCCGACCTTCAGCCTGAACCTTCAAAACGGAGCCAACGAGTTCTCTCTCGTGACCGTCTTGAACAACGCCAGGACCGAATATAAACTTACGGTCTACAAGACCACCGGCGAAGTCTTCCCCGTAGCAACGGAAGTTTATCCGGGTGGCAACGATTCCTTTATCGATATAACAAACCTTGGCGGAAGCACCATGGATCTTGCGGATTATGAGATCTTTTACGGCAGCAGAAAACTGGAGCTTTCCTGCGGTTCAAAGCAGATCATGCCGGGGGAGACCTTTATAATCCTCGGAAGCAGCGGAGCTACCGCTGAAAGCTTTAACAATGCGTACACCAAAGGTCTTTATGCTTCGGAAGTTTCCGAAGTTACCGGAGCCGGTATCGCAGACAATTCAGAGGGCGTGGTCACCATAAAGAAAAACGGGCAGGTGATTTCAAGATCGGATTTCTCCGCCTTCGGACCCGCTTCTTTGTCAGGAAAGACCTATAAATTTGCAATCTATAACGGCGCCGTGACAAGCGGACTCTTCCCTTACGACAGGAACCACGCAACTCCCGGTGTTTATGAGAATGATCTTGGTATCACGGTTAAGAGTGCCTATGATACCATCATTGCCGGACGTGCCGATATCCTTGGGGGCGATGCATTTAACGAAGCCGACAGGATCGCAAGCGAGACTCTGGGTTCCTTTGCTTATTACACAAATATAGACTTCGGTGAAGGCAGCGTGAAATCCGTTAAGTTCAACGCATCCGTAAAGGGCTCTAACGGCGGCGGACGTATCGAACTATACATCGACGGCGGTTACGACGGATCCGTTTCTGATCTGGACCCGATCGCTACGGTACTGATGACGGAGACTCATCCCACCGCCTGGACCGTATTTAAAGATTTTACGGCAAACCTGAAAAAGAAAGTAACGGGCATTCACAACCTGACACTTATCTTTATACCCGATACCGGCAAGTCCTATGCATCAAACCTTGCCACCATTACCTTTTCCGATGAAGAGGTGGAAGAGCCCGTTGTCAAGGAAGAATACGATCCTTCCACCGCACGGGTAACGGTAGAGTGCGAATCGGCAACAACGGTAACCCCCGGTGTTACCTATAAGGGTGAAGAAAAGACGCCCAACGTGCAGAAATCAAACACCATCCTCGGAACCACCGTTAACGGAAGTACCGCAGTATACAAGGGAGTGAGGTTCGGAGATACGGGCCTTAAGGATTTCTGGTTCAATCTTGCAATAAAGAACAGCAATACTCAGGGTATCGCCCATGTTTATCTTTACGATAACGAAACAAAGGGCGAAGAGATAGCATATTTAAGAGTCCTTTCCACCGACGGTCCCACCAATGACTGGAATACCTACAAGGATCTTGAAGGCACCCTCTTAAAGAAAGACATTACGGGAACCCACGACCTCATAGTCGAATTTGAAGTCGATGACAAGTTCCTCTATGTCGGTAACCTTGACCGCTTCTGGTTCGGTAAGGATTTAAGAGACCCCTACGAAAAGATCGAAGCGGAGACCTTCGACCATAAGACCGGTGCCAAGACCGCGATAGACGGGACTTATACCGGTAACGTAAGCGGCCTTAAGTCGGATTCCACGATCACTTACAGAAACGTTAACTTTAAAGAAGGTAACTTTACGGGACTCACCTTCTTCGCAGCCATGAATGCCGACAATAACGGCGGGTCTGCCGAGATGTTCATCATAGACGGCGACAGCGAGATTAAGATCGCTTCCGTGAATTTTGTGGCGGAAGCAGGTCAGACTTACAAAACTGTGAAAGAATATGCCGCAAGCCTTGAGGAAGCGGAGGTTGTGGGTATCCACGATGTAGTCATTAAGACCACCCTCGGAAAGAACCTTAAGGGCGGGGACGCCAAGTGGGTGTGCCAGATCGACGGCTTTAAGTTCGTAAAGGGCGAGGAACCTGTTCCGCCGGAACCTGAAAAAACCGAAAGGAACTATACACCCGCAGATCCGAATTATATCTATGCAGAGGGCGAATGGTCCGAAGATTTCACCGAAGGTGAGACTACGGACGGCAAACACTCGGTGATGGCACCTAACCTTCAGACCGCAGCCGGTGCCACCGGTTACACCTACGAAGGAAAGAATATCCTTGGCAACGCAGTCAACGGAAGCTCCGTGACCATTAAGGATATTGATTTTGGAGATACCGGCATCTATACCTTCGATATCTACATGGCCATAAAGACCACCAACTGCGAGGGCAGCGCTCACGTGTTCCTGTTCGATGAAGGCAAAAAAGGAACCGAGATCGCAGACTGCACGGTCCTTCACACCACGGGCATTGCAAATAACTATAACGATTATCAGATGATCGAGGGCCGTGTCCTTGAGCAAAGCGTCACCGGAACCCATGACCTTCTGATCGAATTTGAAGTGGCCGAGGGTTACAAGTATATCGGCAACATGGACTACTTCAGGTTCGGAAAGTGCGAAGCCACCGAACCCATTGTTATCACAGACAAAAAATACACCGATACCTACGGATACCTTCCCTATATGCATGAGGCTCCCAAGTCTTTAAGAGCGGGAGAGGACTTTATCGTAACCCTTAAGTACGATCCCCTGACGGAGGGCACCGCAGTTTATCTTAATTACAACAAGCGTACTTCGGGACAGGACTTCACCAGGGTGGAGATGGTCAAAAAGAACGATAACTTCTATGAGGCCACCATACCCGGTTCCGCCATCACCGCAGAGGGCGGTCTTACATACTACTTCGAGGAAGAAGGCGCTCTGCAGTATACAGATGTGATCTATACAAACGGAGTATCGGGTTATGCTTTCAAGATGTCGGATATGTACTATGTTCCCATCGTAAGCGATAATACCCCCGAATATCCCGAGATCATCATTACTGAACTCAATGCCCAGGATAAAAAGGGCAACGCCATGGAATACGTGGTACTTCACAATACCACCGACAGACGCCTTAATTTGAGGGACTACACCCTCAAGCGTTACTGGTATTTAAAGGGCTACGGCAATGCCTACACCTTCGCAGACAGCGCCCCTATTTATATCGAGGCAGACAGATCCCTGGTACTTTGGAAGAACACAGGCAGTTACTCCCTTGAAGATCTCAATACCTACTACTACGGATCGGCTCTTACCGCCGCTGATGTTGTCCTTGTAAAGGGCGACCAGTTCCCCACAGCCACAGGCTACGGACTTACCCTCTTTAAGGGTAACAAAGAGATCTGCTCGGTTATGTGGAGATACACCGATACCTACTGCACGGACGGCAATGTAAAGTTTGCACCGGTATGTAAGAATGCCACGGCTCTTGGCATCATCGATAATTCAACGGACAACGAAGCAGTCAACTTCAGGGGCATATCCGATAGAAGCGCCGTTGAGGATGCCGCAAGGATATTTGACTTTAAGGATATCGACGTATCGGATCTTCCTTCCATGACAGCTCACGGAGTAAGGGTATCCTGGAGCCAAACCGAAAAGGGATTAAAGGCTTTGTTCACAAGGGGTAACGAAAGTACCGAAAAGACCTTCCGCGTTACCGCAGACGGAGCACATACACCTACCATCTTTGTGGTGGGGGATTCCATTACACAGTTCTACAAGATGCCAGATTATCCCAGAGACGGATGGGGTGCGGAACTTAACAGGTTTGTTGCGGGCAATGCCGTAAGGATCAGAAACTTCGGTAAATCCGGTCGCAGCACCAACACCTTTTTTGCTGAAAAGAACTTCTACGATATGCTGGAGGAAGTTAAGCCCGGAGATGCTGTCCTCATACAGCTTTGCACCAACGACTGCGGTTCTTCCGCGGGAGTGGGAGTGAGCAGGGATCATTACCAGATACTCTTAGGCTATATGTTCGCAGCGATCCTTGAAAAGGGCGCGACACCCGTTATGGTGGAATCCGCCTGCACCCACCCTCAGACCGAAGGAGGTTTCGGTGACCAGCCGGAGATCAGGGAATATAACACCCTGGCTCACGAAGTAGCTGAGCTTTACCGGGTGCCGTCCATAAGTCTTTATGATATAACAAAGAACCTGATGCAGACCGAAGGTTATGAAGGCATGAAGGACATCATGCAGTACGCGGATGCCAACGACTTAAGATATCTGGACGATCCTGCTTTTTACACCTATACGGACACCTTCCTAAAGGAGTCAAAGACCGACAAGTTCCACTATTCGAGGTACGGTTCCGAGATCCTTGCCAAGGCAGTCATGAGCGGGGTAAAAGAAAAACTTCCCGCCTTTGCAGAGGGCATCGATCTTTCCTACGAACCGGTGAGAAAGTATTACAGAACTCTTTCCTTTAACGGAACCGCTGCTTCCAGGGATTCCTACGGAGCAGAGTACGACGGACAGGTGACGGTAGAGTTTGATCTCGGAGTCGCTCCTTCAGGAACCGTTACCATAGACGGAACGCCCGTCACTTCCGGCAGTACATACAAGAAAGACGGAAGTCACGTCCTTAGGATCTTCATTGACGATAACAACGTTAACGAGATCCCCTTCACCATCAGAAATGGCGAAAAGACCGTTACGGAAAATACATCTTCGACACCCGCCGCAGGTACCGGAAATGTTGCAAATAACGAACAGGGAAATGAAGTTCAGAATATGCAGACCGGTAACACCCCGGCAGCTTCGGAAACTCCCGGACGAATAGCTGAGGGCACCACGGATCGGGATGGCGGAGATACGACCGTAAACAATGAGCCCGCAGTGACAGAGACCGAGACAGAAAATAATACCGAAGTCATAAAGGACGAGGATACAGCTCTTTCAGAAAAGCCCGCTATTACTGAAGAAACGGGCACTTCCGAGACTATAGCGGAGACCTCTGAGATCACGGACAACGAAACACCGTTAGCTGCCGAAGCGGAAAAAGAAGGCCTTAATATCTTCCTTACGGTGGTAGCGATAGTGGCGATACTTGCCATTTTAGGTGCCGTATCCGTGAATCTGATAAAGGCCCGTAAGATCAAGTAAATAAGGCAATATGCAAAAATTGACCCCCTTCTTTCAGGACAGTTTGTGACTATTGAAATGCCGCCTTTTCTATTAATAAAATTTAGTCAGGGTAAGGCAAACGAAACAAACGAAACTAAAGGAGGGGGTTTTTACATTGGCTTCTAAAAAGAAAAGGGATGTCCAGGAAGCAAGACTGGGTTTCAGAAAATCCTTCAAAAGATACTGGGATCTGTATCTGCTGCTTCTTCTTCCCATCATATATTTCTGTGTATTCAAATACAAACCCATGGCGGCGCTGATCATAGCCTTCAAGGACTTTAACATCAAGATGGGGTACTTCGGAAGCCCCTGGGCCAAGATCTTCGATTTTGAAACAGCTACATCCAAGGTGAACATCTTTGCACACTTTATAAGGTTCTTCCAGTCGGCGTTCTTCTGGCAGACACTGTGGAACACGGTAAGCCTTTCGATACTGCAGCTCCTGTTCAGCTTCCCGATTCCCATACTGTTAGCTCTTATCATGAACGAGATCAAGAAGGTTCGTCTTAAGAAGACCCTGCAGATGGTTACCTACGTGCCGCACTTTATCTCCACCGTAGTCCTGATCGCCATAGTACAGGCAATGGTGGCACCCCAGACGGGTATCATCAACCGGCTGGCCATGGCACTGGGAGGAGAGAGCATTTACTATTTCTCAAAGCCCGAGTGGTTCAAGCCTCTTTATATCATTTCCGGTATCTGGCAAAACGCAGGTTACAGTTCCATTATCTATCTGGCGACCCTTACCAATATAGATCCTCAGCTGATCGAAGCTGCCAAGATAGACGGAGCAAACCGGTTAAAGATAATCTGGCACATCATGATCCCCGGGATCCTGCCGACGGCCATCACGCTTTTAATCATCAACTTCGGTAAGGTCATGAACGTGGGATTTGAAAAAGTATATCTTATGCAGAATTCCATGAATTCAAAGACCAGTGAGGTTATATCGACTTACATTTACAAGCAGTTCATGGATCACAACGCCTTCAGCTATTCAACGGCTGTGGGACTGTTCAACGCCGTGATCAACATCATCCTGCTGGTGGCTGTAAATAAGATCTCAAAGAAAGTTTCGGACACCAGTCTTTGGTAAGGAGGTAAGGAATGAAAAGTAAAGAATTCGTATCCGCTTCCCCCAAAGTCAGGGAACGCGGTGCAGACAGAGTATTTTCGATCTGTATAGTGGTTATTTCCGCATTGATCATAGTTACGGTGGTATACCCGCTTTTGTACGTGTTAAGCTCGTCCTTTTCAAGTCCGGGCGAGATAGTCAGAGGAAATGTTTTTCTTCTTCCGAAGAAATTCACCCTGGATTCCTACAAGGCCATCATCTCAAATAAAAGGATCCTTACGGGGTATGCAAACACGGTATTCATATCTGTTGTGGGTACCGCCATCAACCTGGTGATGACCACCATGCTTGCCTATCCTCTTTCCATGAGGAGACTGGCCGGCAGGAATGTGATAACCATCTTTGTAACATTCACCATGTTCTTCAGCGCAGGTATGATCCCCAATTACCTGCTTATGAAGGACCTGCACCTGTTAAACACATACTGGGTACTCATGCTTCCCGGAGCCATCTCCGTATATAACATGCTGGTCATGAGAAACTACTTCCAGACCTCGATCCCCGGTGAACTTATCGACGCTGCCAGGATCGACGGCTGCGGAAACATAGGGACATTCTTTAAGATCGTGCTTCCGCTTTCCAAGGCAATCATGGCGGTAATGCTCATATTCTACGTGGCAGGCCACTGGAATTCTTACTTTGATGCATTGCTCTATGTGACGGACAAAGCAAAGCATCCCCTGCAGTTAGTCCTGAGAGACATTCTTTTGCAGGCAGCCTCCTATGCCGAGGAAGGTCAGTCCCAGGGTGCGAATCTGGTGGATCAGGCCCTAAGGGAAGTGGGAATACAGTATGCCACCATCGTGGTTTCATCGGTGCCCGTAATGCTTCTTTATCCCCTTATGCAGAAATATTTTGTTAAGGGCGTGATGATCGGAGCGGTAAAAGGTTAAATTGGGAATTCCCGGAGGGTTTACCCCGACGGTTTTCTAAAATATAATGTATTAGCAACAGAAAGGGAGAACACAATGAGAAAGAAACTTTTATGCGCTGTTTTGACAGCAGCAATGGTGCTTTCGCTTACAGCCTGCGGCGACAAGAAACCCGCCGAAACAGCTTCCGCAAGCACCCCCGCAAGCAAGACGGAAACTTCTGCAGACGCCAATCTTTCGGGCGTCATCGATTCGGGAGAAGTTGTGCAGACCAACAATGAATGCCTTATCGGCAACATCCCCTGCAATTTCCCTATTTCAACAGACGGACTTACTTTGAACATTATGTGGCGTTTTACCGGTGTTACCGCCAACTATGCACCCGAGGATGTAAAGGTATGGCAGGAATACGAGAAGATGACCGGTATCCACGTTAACTTTACGGATTCCAGCTCCGACCGTAAGGGCATGACCCAGAAAGCTCTTATCGGCGGCGAGGATTACGATCTTATCTGCAAGAACAAGATATCCCAGTCTTCATTGGTTGACTACGGTCAGCAGGGTCTTATCCTTGACCTGGCTGAGTATCTTCCTCAGTATGCTCCCAATGCCTGGGCATATCTTCAGAGTCATCCCGATACTCTTGCCTGCATCCAGAGCCCCGAAGGAAACATCTGGGCACTTCCCGCAGTAGTATCCGGTCCCGAGATCAGAGTATCCAGAAAAGCGTGGATCAACAAGACATGGCTTGATAACCTGGGACTTTCCGTTCCCAAGACCACCGATGAGATCTACGCAGTTCTCAAGGCCTTCAAGGAAAAGGATGCCAACGGCAACGGCGATCCGAGTGATGAGATCCCCTTCTGCTCACCTGACTATGCTTCCATTCAGGATATCTTATACGGTGCCTTCGGAATCGGTAACAGAGGTACCCACAACATGTCCGTTGACTGGGACGAAGCAAACGGCACCACCCGTCTTATCGGTATCTCCGATGATTACAAGGAATACCTTCAGTTCTTAAACAAGCTTTACACGGAAGGACTTATGGACGAAGAAACCTTCGACATGGGCAAGACCTGGGATGTTAAACAGGCAGATAACCGCATCGGTTTCTTTGGCTCCACCAACCTTGCAGGTATCACAAAAGAAAATGGCTGCGAATGGGTAGCACTTGATGCCATCGTAGGACCTCACGGCTCCGATCTTTGGACTCCCATCCGTGCAAACTTCCACTCCGTTGGTAACTGCATCGTTCCCGCAACCACAAAGCACGTAGCTGAGGCTCTTGCCTGGATCGACTACTTTTGGACCGATGAAGGCTCTCTTTTCTACCACTACGGAAAACTGGGCGACACCTGCATCGACAACGGTGACGGCACTTATTCCTATGCCGATTCCGTACTTGCAGCCATGAACGACGGCGCTTCCTTCGACTCCGCAGTTGCAGCTGTTTCTCCTTATCCCGGCGGCTCCAACCCTACCGTAGAAGTATATCCTTACTTCGGCGGCGGAGCGACTCCGGAACCTGCAGCAAGTGCGGCAAGAGCACTCTTTGAACACAGATCTTCCGAGATCTGGCCTGAATTCACCTTCACGGCAGATGAAAACAGC
>JAEEGT010000166.1 GCA_016280465.1 Lachnospiraceae bacterium
AGGTAAGGATAATTGTTTTGCCATAATAACTTCCTTCCTGATCAAACAAAGGTATCATAAATATAACTCTTTGCAAAAGCAGTTGCTAGTTTGCAATCGTAGTTGCAAGCAAAATCAAGCATTTAAAAAAGCAATCAAAGGGTGAATTTGTTTCGGGCGTGTCCGATAAAATGTACAGTGCAGATGTTAATATAAATGTCGGCAAGGTATACATCCTTACGGGCAGTCCCGATTACGCTTTAAATTCTAACATAAAGTTTCTTGCGTCAAACCGCTACAGACTCAACGGCCATAACAGCCAAAACAGTGGCGCGGCGGGCGAAATTAATGTAAACTGTAATTTAGGGTCCTTCGTATTGGAATGTGAATGACGATACGACAAACCCTTGCCAAATAACCATTGAGTGAGGGGTTACACCGTGAGTTTACAGTTTGTTTTCGGCCCCGCAGGCAGCGGGAAAAGCACATATGTGCAGCATATGACCATTGAAAGATCGGAAAGGGAGCGGGATCTTAGCTCCCTTTTGATCGTGCCCGACCAGTTTACCATGCAGACTCAGGCGGATATAGTAAAGAACCATCCAAGGGGCGGGATCTTAAATATCGATGTGCTGAGTTTTGAGAGACTGTGCTACAGGGTATTTTCCGAGGCAGGAGAGCCGGAGACTCCAATTCTTGACGATACTGGCAAGAGCCTTGTGTTAAGGCGGGTCGCATCCAAGGTTTCCGAAAAGATGCCATACATCGGTCGAAACCTTAACAAAGTGGGTTATATCCACGAAGTCAAGTCCATGATCTCCGAATTCATGCAGTACGGCATCAGCGTCAGGGATGTTGAGAAACTTGCGGAAGAATCGGAGAGCGGTCTGCTTCGGGCCAAATTATCGGATCTTGCGGTGATCTATTCCGCTTTTAAAGATTTTAACAAAGAAAAATTCATTACCGGTGAAGAAAAACTGGATATCCTGTGCGAAAAGATACCCATGGCTCCTTTTTTAAAGGGGGCCTTCGCCGTGTTCGACGGGTTCACCGGATTCACTCCCATACAGGAACGTGTCATTCTTAAACTACTTGAGATCGGATGTGATGTGGTCATCACACTGACTCTTTCTTTTCCCGAAATGCCGGATGCTGCCGGAGGAGAAGAAAAACTCTTCTACTTAAGCCGAAAGACAGCAAACCGGCTTAAAAACTATGCAAAAGACGCTCATATCGAAGTTAAGGAAGATATCCTCATAGGCGGAGACAAAACGGGGCGCTTTAAAAACAACCCGGAACTTTTGCATCTTGAAAAGAATCTTTTCAGATATCCCTTCGGAACCTATTCAGAGAAACCCGACAATATCAGGATATTCAGCTGTGATTCCCCGGAGACCGAAGTTTCAAGGGTAGCGCTTTCCATTCACGAGCTGGTGGCTTCGGGAGACTATGAATATCGCGATATCGGCGTTATCGTGGGGAATCTTGATACCTATTCGGCTCTTTTCTCAACTCGCATGAAAGAGGTGGGTATCCCTTTCTTTATTGACAAGACAAGCGGTATCGTGCTGAATCCCTTTACGGAATTTTTAAAGAGTGCTCTTCAGATCATTATCAACGATTATTCCTATAACAGCGTATTTCACTTTATGAAGTCCGGATTTACGGATTTTACTCCGGAAGAGACCGACAGATTTGACAGGTATGTGCGCAGCCTCAACATACGCGGAAAGTCTGCCTACGGCAAAGAATTCAAGCGCCGTCAGAAGGGGATGCTCGACAAGGATCTGGCCATCAGCCTGCTTCCCGGTATCAATGACATAAGAGACAGATTTGCATCGATGATGAGTATCCTGGAAAGACCGGCAAAAACGGCCGGTGACTATGCCCGTAATCTCTACGACTTTATTAAGCAAAACAATTCCTTTGAAAAGCTGAAGGCTCTTGAGGAGGGCTTTACTGCCGACAACGATCAGGTAAAGGCTGCGGAATATTCCCAGATCTACAAACTGATCATGAACCTTCTGGACATAATGATCTCACTTATCGGGCAGGAAGAAATGACTGTCTCCGAGTTTTACCGTATCTTTGAGGCGGGCATCAACGAGATCAAGGTGGGCTCCATCCCGGGATCTGTTGACAGGGTTGTCATAGGTGATATCGAGCGTACCAGACTGAACCGGGTCAAGGCTCTTTTCCTTGTGGGTGTCAATGACGGGAACATACCAAAAGCCGGTGACAAGGGCGGACTCCTTTCCAGCATGGAAAAAGAAACCCTTTTAAAGCGCGGTTACGAACTGTCCCCTACTCCCAGAGAGGAGATGTATACCCAGAGGCTCTATCTTTACATGAATCTCCTTAAGCCTTCCCACAGGCTGTTTTTAAGCTACTCCACGGGAGACGGCAGCGGAAAGACCGTGTTTGCTTCGTACCTTATCGACGTATTGAAGAAACTCTTCCCGGGACTTAAGGAAGAGTCCGTTAAAGACAGGGTTACGGCTGACATGCTTGTCAATCCCGAAGACAGCTTAAGACACTATGCGTCCTTACTTCGGGGTTATTCTGAGGGCATCCTTTCCGAAAGCGAGAAGAAACTTACAGGCGCACTTTACAGGCTTTACCGCGAGGAGGGTCTTAAAGCCGCCGAGGATATTACCGAAGCTGCTTTTTCCGAATATATCGCAAAGCCTCTGTCCGAAGAGATCGTTAAGCTTCTGTATTCCGAGGTGTTGCGTGCCAGCGTGAGCCGCATGGAAACCTATGCCGGGTGTGCTTACTCTTTCTTTCTCCAATACGGCATGGGGCTTAAAGAAAACGATGACTACGATTTCAAGAGCTCTGACCTTGGAAACATATATCACGGTGTTCTGGACAGTTTTTCGTCGATCCTTGAAAGATCCGGAAAGACCTGGACGGATTTTACTCCCGAAGAGGGCAGAGAACTTGTATCCCGGGCGGTTACCGAGTATTGCGAAAACTATGAGCAGGGCATGCTCAAAGAGGACGAAAAAAGCGCCTACACCGTATCCAAGATAACCCGCATGATGGTCAGGACCGTGGAAACCCTGCAATACCAGTTAAAGCGCGGCAATTTTAAGGTAGCGGCCCACGAGCTTTCTTTTGAGAGAAAGCTGGACTGTGAGGGAGGAGAACTGCTGCTTAGGGGCAAGATCGACCGTATAGACCTGTCGGAGCGGGACGGAAAGATCTACGTCAAGATCGTGGATTACAAGTCCGGAAAGCACGAGCTGGATCTTACCGACATTTACTACGGATTGAATCAGCAGCTGGCCGTTTATATGGCCGAGGCTCTGCACCATGAAAAAGAACTGCATCCCGACATGGAGGTGGTTCCTTCAGCCATGCTTTATTATATCATCGACAATCCCATGATCTCATCCCAGGATCTTTCAAAGGATGAGAGCGTGGAAAACAGGATACTCAAGGATCTTAGACCCAACGGTATCATAGAAGTGTCGGATGACAATATAGACAGTCTTGACAGAGATTTTGAGGGTACCAGTCTTGCGGTCCCTCTGGCCCGTAAGAAGGACGGCGGCCTTCAAGCCTACAGTCTTAGAAACGTTGCTTCTTCCGGGGAGATAACCCACATGACGGAATATGTGGAAGGCCTTATCAGGCGTATGGCAGGGGAGATATATAAGGGCAATATCGAAATATCACCCACAAGGAAAAAGGACAGATCCGCCTGCGATTTCTGCAGTTTCCACGGAATATGCAGGTATGATGAACACTTCCCGGGATTTAAGCCCAAAGATACGGACATAGATCCCGATGAAGCAAAAAGAATCGTGATGGGAGGTGAGGACAATGCCTAAATTTCCTCTTTCACCCGATCAGCAGTCCATCGTTGATTCAAGAAAACAGAATATCCTGGTTTCCGCCGCGGCGGGTTCAGGAAAGACCAGAGTACTTACGGAGCGCATCGTAGGGCGTGTTTGCGATGCCACGGATCCCATAGATATCGACAGGATCCTGGTGGTGACCTTCACAAACAGCGCTGCAAGGGAGATGAAGGATCGAATTTCCGCAGCCCTTTCCGAGCGTATTGCAGCAAATCCTTCGGATTCACATCTTGAGAAACAGGCTACCCTGATCCACAATGCCCAGATAACCACCATCGACAGCTTTTGCCTTTGGCTTTTCCGCAACAATTTCCACAGGATCAATGCCGATCCTTCTTTAAGGGTCATGAACGAAGGTGAAAAAGAACTCCTGATGAACGAGACCATGGAAGATGTGATCAAGAGGGCCTATGAATCGGGAGACAAGGATTTTCATCATATAGTGGACTGTTATTCCAAGAAGGACAAGGACGATTCCTTAGAGAGCAGTATCCGCAAACTCTTTAATTATGCAATGAGTTACCCCTGGCCCATAAAATGGCTGGAAGACAGGCGCAAAGATTACAGCTTTGAAAACTTTGAGGATTTCAAGGCCTCCAAAGCAGTGGCCGAAGCCTTTGAAAGCGCAGCGGAAAGCCTTGAAAACGCGGAAAGATTTTGTAACAAGGCATTGTCGTTGTGTGATGAGCCCGGAGGCCCCACAGAGTACAAAAAGACACTTTCGGCAGACTTGGATATTTTATCCTCATTGCGGGAAAAGGTCTTAAAGAAAGAAGACTTTGACAGTTTATGCCTTCTTATTTCCGCCACGGAATTTCCCCGGATTGCCAACGCGGGCAAGGATACGGATCCTATCCTTAAGCAGCAGATCCAGGATTATCGGAAGAAATATAAGGCGATGGTGACGGATATCGGAGACAGGATCTTTTACGATCCACTCGAAAACATATATAAGGACATGTCCGGTGCCGCGGGCAACGTCAACAAGCTTCTTGATCTGACGGTGGATTTTGCCCGTTCTTTTGCCATGGCCAAAGAGGACAGAGGTGTCATGGACTTTTCGGACATGGAGCACATGGCGGTGAACATCCTCATAAAGGATTACAGGGATGACGGTACCTATGAGATCACCGATGTGGCAAAGACCTATCGGGATTTCTTTGAGGAAGTGATGGTGGATGAATACCAGGATTCCAATCTGGTGCAGGAGCTCATCATCCAGAGTATTTCACGGGAAAAAGAAGGTGCGCCCAATCGCTTTATGGTGGGCGACATAAAGCAGAGCATTTACAGCTTCCGTATGGCCCGCCCTCAGATCTTTATGGGGAAACTGCGGGATTATTCCAAGGCTGTTGATGCTAAGAACCGCCTCATAACCCTTAAGAATAACTATCGAAGCAGAGACGGGGTCATCAACAGTGTCAACGCTCTGTTTGGAACCGTTATGTCCGAAAAGAAAGGCGGCGTGCCCTACGATGACGATGCAAAGCTTTACAAAGGCGGAAGCTTTACCGAGGACACCGATGACAACATAACTGAAGTCATTATGCTGGCAAGCGATGAAAGGTCTGACAAGAACCGTGATGCCGAAGCACGGATGATCGCGGCTAAGATCAAGGATATTGTGGGCAGGTTTAAGGTCACTGACAGTGAATCGAAGGAGCTTCGCCCCGCCGGGTACGGTGATATTGCCCTTCTTTTCCGTTCTCCCACAAAATGGGCTCCCTGTATCAGCGCAGCCTTCGAAGAGGCGGGGATCCCTTACCACATGGAAGGTGTGGGGGATTTTTATGAGGCTACCGAGGTGCGTGATGTATTGAGTTTTCTGGAAGTGCTGGACAATCCCCTTTCGGATATATCTCTCTATGCCGCCATGACTTCTTTCTTCGGAAAATTTACGGATGAGGAGTGCGCCCTTATCAAGGCAAAAGCCCGGGAAGGGTATTATCTTTGGGAGAAGCTTGGAGATTACTCCAAAAACAATCCGGGGGATCTGAAGGTTGAGGCATTCCTGACCATGGTAGATCGCTATCGCAAAATGGTGACCTATATGCCCATAGATGAGCTTTTGACCGTGCTTTACGACGAAACGGGTTACAGACATGTGGTTGCCGCTCTTCCGGGAGGAAAACAGCGTCTGGCCAACATAAACATGCTCCTTTCCAAGGCAGCCGAGTATGGCGCCACCAGTTTTTACGGCCTGTTCCATTTCTTAAGATACGTGGAACTCATAAAAAAAACCGACAGGGATGAGGGTGAAGCCAGTGTCTTTGACGAGCATTGCGATGCCGTCAGAGTCATGAGTATTCACAAGAGCAAGGGTCTGGAATTTCCGGTGTGCATAGTGGGTGCCATAAGCGAACGGTTCAATGATTCGGACAGCAGGACTGCATTTGTGGCCAACGTGGATGCGGGCCTTGGGGCTTATTTCATAGATCCCGTAAAGCGGATCAAGAAACGGACGCTCAAACAGAGCCTGGTGGCCGACAGGATCAGGCGGGAGGCTCTGGGCGAAGAGATCCGTATTCTCTATGTTGCCATGACCCGTGCCAAAGAAAAACTTATCATGACAGGTGTCAATTCCGATCCCGAAGCCTGGATCGCCGCCGGCGGTTCCGAAAAGGAAAGCTCCTATGCGGATCTTATGGCCGAGGCGGTGGCAAGATACAAGGGTATATATTTTAAGTTCACCGCGGCTTCAATCACGGATATCGAGCAGGCAGGGATTGCCGATGAGGTTGACAATGCCTCCAAACTAACGATGTTAAGATCCGATGCTTTGTGCGATGAGGCAATACTTAAAAAACTCAGGGAAAGGTTTTCTTTTAAGTATTCCAAGGATTATCTGAGCCGCCTGTATATTAAGACCACCGTATCCAAGTTAAAACTGGCGGCCATGGAAGAGGATTTTGAATCCCACATGCCCTTTGAGGAAAAAGAAACAGGAGAGTACATACCGAGATTTGCTGCGGAAAAAGAAGAGGTAAAGGGTACCGACAGGGGAACTGCTTACCACAATCTCCTGCAGCTTCTGGACTTTGCGGCCTTTACGGACTGCAGAGAACAGAGCGACTATACCTCAGTCCTTAACTCCCAGATCGAAAGCCTGAAGGCTTCGGAGAAGATGTCGGAAGATGCACTTTCAAAGATAAGCCTTAATAAGATCGTCTCATTTTTAAAGACCGACATAGCAAAAGAAATGGGAGCGGCTGCAAAGGAAAAGAAACTCTACAAGGAACAGCCCTTTGTTATGGGAGTCAAAGCTTCCGAAGTGGAGGAGGATTTCCCCGACACCGAGACCATTCTTGTACAGGGTGTAATAGACGTTTACTACGTTAAGGGCGAAAGCGCCGTGGTACTTGATTACAAGACTGACCGGGTTACGGCTGCCGAAGAACTTGTAAAGAGATACAAGACCCAGCTTGACTATTACGGCCGGGCCATCTCGCAGCTCACGGGTCTAAAGATAAAAGAAAAGCTTATCTATTCTTTCGCTCTGAATGAGATCCTGCGGGTGGAATGATCCTGCTTTTACTGTGCTATAATGATTAAAAACAAAAGGACAGACCGATGAAAGAATATATCAGAAAAAACCTTCCCCGCCTGATCGTAACGGGAATCCATATGCTCCTGACTTTTCTATGGGCCGGCAGAGTGTTTATGGGTATCGGGATAAATCCGGTGGGGACCATCGAGATGAAGTCCCGGATAAGTACGGGATTTCAGACTGCGGTGACATATATATTCACGGAATTATTTGCGCTTGTCATCATTTATTGCATATGGAGACTGTTCTTTTTCCTGTTGGCGGATTTTAAAAAGATCTACATTGTTTTTTTGGCGATCTGGATCCTGGGAGGTATTTTGGTCCTTTCGGCATGGCCGCAGGTCTTCGGTCTCGATGATAATGTGGTAACTTATTCCTATGCGGTCCATCTGGTTCCGGATTACTGGCATTCCTTTTACCACAGTGTTATTTACGGCGGTTGTCTTTTGGTGTTTCCCCTTGACTTTATGGTCACTTTGCTCCAATGGTCCGCTTTTGTTTTCATGCTGGGGTTTCTGTTTTTGCGGGTCGAAAGAGTCGCGGGGCATGCCAAATGGGCGGTTTTCGCGCTTTTACTGTTGCCCAATTCATGGCTGATCGCTACCTACGGTCACCGGATCATGATCTATATGATCCTTGCGCTTATCTATTTTACGGTCCTGATTTTTGATCTGATCGAGGGCAAAGAAACATCGGATCTAAAGGACATTCTCATGGGGCTGTTCGGAGCTTTCC
>JAEEGT010000167.1 GCA_016280465.1 Lachnospiraceae bacterium
AGATATTTCTTGGCAGCTTCCCCGAGGGTATAGGTGACAGTCAGACCGTCATCGGAAAATTCTGTCTCAAAATTACCCTCCTCCACGCAGTCGGAATAACTGTCCATGGTAGCTTCCTGAACGTTCTCATTAAAGAAACGAACGCTCAGCTGGGATCTTAACTGCTTTTTCTGATATCCGGAGGCTATGGGATCATCCTCCGGATCAACGGGATTGCTGAACCACACATCTCCCGTTTCTTTGACATAAACCCCGACTTTAGTATCCGCCTCATCGAAATAAAGGATGAGATGATCATTCTCGGTCACCTTCTTCATGGAAGAAAGGGTTTCTTTTTCACTATCGGAAGCCGCCGCATGGGACCCGTCCGCAGGCATCAGTGAAAAGAAAAGAAGGCCAATCAGAAAGTATGCGGTTATTCTCTTGAACTTCTTGATCATACCTCTCCTTCCTAGAACCGAAGTTCCTTGTATATGGTAGTGACGAAAGTGATCATCTGCTGGATCACGTTAAAGAACAATAACCCGATGAACATGATTATCCCCATGCCCACGATGGTGCAGATACAGGTAAGCACCGTCTTTCCGAAGGAATACTGGTGTGTGACCATGGTCCCGAAAAAGATGAGGAACGCGGTCCACACGTAGCTTAAGGTGGAAAGGGCATAATAGAAGGTCCCCTCCTGGCTTGTGATCCCAAGAGAAAGAAGGATCATGGGAAGCCTGATGAGTATCATGGGAACAAGGGCATAGCCGGTGGCGATAAAGATATCTTTCATCTTTCCTTCGCCGTCCATAAGGGATGTAAGGCACCAGTTGGCAACGCACCAAAGTACATAGAGGATCGCTACCGTGAGGATGTCTACCATTACGTTGACATCCTTAAGCCTTACCTCGTTAAAAAGAAAACCGGTACACTGCTTCTCAAGGGTGGTAAGAAAGATCGTAAGGGCAACAAAGGTAAGCGCCGCAGCCAAAGATCCGCGATGCTCTCTCTTCAGATCCCAAAAACCGTCAAAGGGATGAAAGATTACATGTAAGCCGTATTTCAGTTCTCTTCCATAGCGCATTTAACCTTACCTGCCCACTTTCTGATCTTCTTTACATAGTGCAAAGTTAAGGGAATCAGGATCAGAACCGCCAGGACCAGCATTATCTTCCCGAAGTTCTTTTCCATAAGTTCCTTGCGGCGATAGTACAGTGCCTTGGAGTAGTATTTCTTGTTGTTGCCGCTCTTAAAATACTCCATGGCCTTCTTGTATTCACCCTCGGCAAGGAAGTTCTTGCCAAGGCCCGTATAAGCAAATTCACTGTTTCCGTTGAGTCTTAAAACCTCACGCCATTCGTTGATGGAGCCTTCCGAATCACCGATATCGTTGAGTCTCAAGGCTGAAAGAAGGTGCTCTCCGTACTCGGTGATCTTATATACCAGGATGCTGTTTAGCTTGTAATCCAGGATGTAGAGTTTCGAAGCATCATCGTTTATGCCGATGGCCACCGCATTCTGTACATTGCCTTCCCTGTAGCCGTTCCGACCGAACACAAAGAGTGAATTTCCGTCGTAATCGTAACCGAAGACCTTACCGTTTGCTTTGTCTAAGATAAAGTAACAGCCGTAGTCCGTAGCCGCCACATCCGTAAAGGAGGACCATTTGCCGTCCTCGGACCTGTACTGGTCTCCGTTTATGGGGTAGTGCCCGAGCCGTCTTAAGATATCCTTGCCGGTGGGGTTTAACCTTCTTATGGCATCGGCACCGTTCATCATGTCTGCGGTGCTTAAATTGCCGATGGTTGCATAGATAAAATTGTCTTTATCAACAAAGATGTTGCTGTATTCCGTAGGAACTATGGTTGCCATTCTGGCCCTTTGTTCCTTGGTGGAAAAATAGTTCTTCCAGATATATTCAAAGGGCGAAACGGAAACCTGTGCGGCTCCCATAAAGCTTTGGAAGACTCCCTCCGTATCAAATTCCAGAAGACCCATATTGATCCCGTAGGCTGTGGCATAGATCCTGCCGTCCTTGTCCACCACAACCTTCTGGGGAATATACTGTACGGACTCGTCTATCAGGTCTGTCACGGGACGTCCGAAAGCAAGGAGCAGTTTTCCCGCAGGATTGAATTTTAAGATCCTGCCGTTGCCGCTGTCCGCAACATATATCTCGCCCTCATCGGTAACAAACACGCCCTGGGGCTTTGAAAGCCTGTCGGATTCCGATGAAGCATAAGCTATCTCCATCACCGGTCTTCCGTCGGCGGTAACCTTCAGTATCCTTGAATTGTCGGTATCCGCAATAAAGATGTACCCGTCCTTTATAAACATGTCCTGGGGATTCTTAAGTCCCGCTTCAAGCCCTCCAAAAGAAAGAGTTGAATCGTACAGGTACACATGGGGCTGAGCCACGGTTTCGGAATAATAGTTGTAGCAGTAGGTCTCATAAGGAACCTCTGCTCTTGCATCCATACCGGCTGCCGCAAAAATACTTGCGGAAATCAGGCAGGCCGGCAACAGTTTTCTAATTAAGAAGTTTTTCTCTGTTCTCATGCCGCCCTCCTATTCCTTGATACCCGAGGACACCATGGTCTCGATGATGTTGCTCTGGCAGAGGATGAAAATGGTTATGGGAACGATCATCATTATCACCGCAACCGCTGCGGTCGCACCGGCTCTTGAGATACCTGCCGCAGAGATCTGTGACAGTGCGTAGGGCAGAGTCTTGAGATTCTCGCTGTAGATATAGTTTGAACCCTGCAGGTTCCAAAGATCCTGGAAGCAGAAAATGATAAGTGTGAGCCATGCAGGCTTTACACTGGGCATCACTATGGTTCCGAAGATCCTGAATTCACTGGCTCCGTCAATTCTTGCCGCCTCGATAAGGGAGTCGGGAACCTGCTCCATGAACTGCTTCATAAGGAACAGTCCCATGGGCTTTGCAATGGCGGGAACTATCAGTGAAAGATAGTTATCAAGCCACCCAAGTCTTGACATCACCAGGTAGTTTGGTATCGCCGTTACGTGAGTTGAAAACATAAGGGCGGTAACTATGAGCCAGAAGATAAGATTCCTTCCTGGGAACTTGTGCTTCGCCAGAGGGTAAGCGCATAAGCTTGCCACCAGCAGGTGTCCCAGGGTTCCGAAAAGGGTGATGAATACCGTGTTAAAGATATAGCGGCTGAAGGGAACCCAGGATTCGCTCATGAGCACGAAAATATCGTGGAAGTTCTTCCCGGTAGGGTTTCTTACAAAGAATCTGGGCGGGAAGATAAACAGTTCCTCCAGGGGCTTTAAGGAATTGCAGATTGCAAGCAAAAGCGGCAGTCCCATGAAAGCACCCATCACTATGAGGATAAATATACTGAAAGCATTACCCACCATGGAGTGGCTCTGCTTTGCTCTTCTTCTGTGTTTAAAAAGTGCCATAGCCATCTTACTGCCCTACCTTTCTCAGTAAGGCCTGAATGACCTTGTTGCTTAAGACCATAACGATAAAGAGCAGAGTCGCAATGGCTGAAGCATAGCCCATCTCAAAACGGATGCTGCCGTAATCCACCAGGTGTGACACAACGGTGTGGGCCGCATAGTTAACGCTGGGGAAGCCTGCCAGGGCTGCCAGCTGATCGTGAATGGCAAAAGAAGATGTTATGGTCATGACCGCACCGAACATAAGCTGAGGCTTCATTGCCGGGAGGGTGATGTACCAAAGTTCCTGGAAACGGTTTCTTATTCCGTCCATATAACCTGCCTCATAAAGAGACTGGTCCACGTTTTGAAGGCCTGCGATGAAGGAAAGAAAACCGGTACCCATGCTCATCCACAACACGACGATGATAAGGATGGGAACGATAAAGCGTTGATCCTCAAACCAGAGATTTGCCTGATAGGTAAGGCCCAGTTTCATGAGCCAGCCGTTGGCAAAACCGTAAGCATCGCTTGAAAAGATGTACTTCCACACGATGTAAGCCTGTCCGGAAATGGTGGGAGCGTAGAACAAAAGGGTCATGAAAGCTCTGATCTTTTTGTTCTTTATGTCATTGATCATCCAGGCGATGAACAGGGCCATGAAATAGCCGATGGGACCCGTTATGATGGCAAAAAGAAACGTGTTCTTGATGGCCGTCAGGAATACTTCGTCCGCAAAGAACAGATTCACATAGTTCTGCCAGCCCACAAATTTAGGGGATTCAAGGACATTAAAGTATGTAAAGCTGAGTCCCATGGATACAAGGGCCGGAGCCAGGATAAATACAGTAAAAAGAAGGCAATAGGGGAGCATGAAAAGATAGGAGACCTTGTGCCTCTTCATGTCTTTCCAAACAAGACCCGCGCGTTTCTTTATATACCGTACATAAACGGATTTATTTTTTTCTTTGCTTTGGATCTTACTGTCCATGCCCTATCTCCTATTCAACAGGCAATCCGAATTCAAGTCGTTTTCTCTTTATCTCGTAGTTGATCTGTTTAACGTAATCCTGAAGCGTCTCTCTTGGATCCTCGTTATTGTTGTAAACCGTGTAAAAAGCATTCTTTATGTGGCGCTCGGTGAAATATCCGCCGGGAACCTGGGGAAGTGCTTTTACGTAGGACAATTGTCTTGTTAACTGTCTGTAATCCGATGTGGCCCAGGGAAGGTTTTCAAGTGCCTCCATGTTGGCGGTTGCCACACGGCCGGCCACACCCAGGATATTTTCTATCTCATTGCCGTAATCTGTCTGGGTTTCGGCACTCATCCACCATTTAAGGAATTCCCAGGCTCTCTTCTGCTGTTTGCTGGTGGCCATTATTACACAGGCCGTTTCCCAGGCGGAAACAGAATGATCTATGGTACCGTCTTCTTTTTCAAAGCCCGGAACAACCGTAAAGCCCCAGTCTCCCTTTATCTCGGGAGCAAATACAGACAGGTAGTTGTACTGGGTATAATCGCCGATGGCAAGAGGCATCTCACCCGTTCTGAAACGGCTGGCCATATCGTAGGACACCGGCATGTTGTAGTTAACGTAGTTACCGCTCCACTGCTTGAAGGCTGCAATGGCATTCTCGGTATCAAGAGCGCTTCTCTTGGAATCCTCCGTGTAATACTCTCCGTCATGCTGATACAAAAACATGGCGAAGGTGGTCCAGTCGGGGAAGATTCCCACGTTCATGTTGTTCTTCTGGATAACTGCCAGACACCGGTAAAACTCATCCCAGGTCCTGGGGACATCCAAGCCCAGTTCATCAAGGATATCTGCCCTGAAGAACATCACGTGGAAGGACATGGTCTGGGGAAGTGCATACACACCGCCCTCTAAAGTAAACTGATCGAAGGCTTCACTGTAAAAACGCTTCTTGACTTCTTCGAAATCATCGAACTGCGTAAGATCCGCCACTGCGTTTCTCAAAGCGTAGTTCATGGGTTCGATACCCGCTACGTTCAGTGCCACATCGGGTCCTTTGCCCGCAAGGGTTGCGGAAAGGAGCACATCCTTGTTGACCAGCTTTACATTGACGGGGATACCCGTATCGGGAACAAAGTAGTTGTCTACCAGGGTCTTTATAACAGTTGCCTGGTCACGGCCGCCGCCGGTCATGCTGGTGATGTTGGTGCCGTCCGCCAGGATCCATACATCAAGGACCTCTGTCTTGTCATCGTAGATCTCACCGATGCTGTCGTAGTCCTCAACAAAGCTTGAACCAAACTGTCTTATCTCTCTTACAAGGTTACTGAAGAACCCTGCCTTGACCTTGGGTTCTTTGGTATCGTTGCCGCAGATCAACAGATAATCTATCTGGAGTGGCTGCTCGCTCATGGTAAGGTTCCAGGAGCTCAAAGAAACTATGTTATCCTTGAAAGCTGTCCACTGTTTTGCGATGCTTTCGGGTTTCTTCGTCATACGCGAAAGCTGATTAATGAGATTGTCGATGGCCTGGGTTTCCGTTCCTTTTCTCCCTCTTGAATAGGCTTCGGTCATCTCTTTAAGCTTAGTTACCGCCGCTTCCTGCTCTTTAAGGGTCTTAAGGGTACCGGGACACTTGAGGTCCAGCTGGTAATCTCTCATGGTATCAGGGGTGCTTCCGATAACCATCAGAAGTTCCCTGTAGGCTTCGTTTAATTTATTTACACTGTCACCGGACAAAGAAAGAATGTCCGCAAGTTCCTCACCCAAAGATATCCTGAAGGTAATACGGTGCTTACCCTTCGAAAGTTTGAAAAAGTACGGATTTTCTCCGTCTCCCAGCACCGAAAGCTGCCATTCGTTCTCGTAGAAAAAGTAAAACTCTTCCGCTTCCTTAAAGGGTACTTCGCCATCGATCTCTAAGGCTCTGCACACCGTAACACCGGTGTTCTGGTTCTGTCTGTACTTGACCATGATCCGGTACAGGCCCTCCTCGGGAGCATCGAACTCCCAGGTGATCCATTGTCCCACCAGTTTCCAGTTGGCTCCGCCTATAGTGTTAAGTCTGGTCTTTGCAGGACTGTAGGGCTCCGTCAGCGCACTGGCCCTGTCGGGAATAGGGTACAGAGTGGAATTAGACTTAAGTATGGCGTCCTCACCCTGGATCTTACCTTCGAAACCTGTTATTTCACCAAAGCCTGCGGCCCGGTTTGCTTTGTCATACTCTTCGTAGGAAGGAAGGTCCTTTTCCCTTGTAAGCCTGATCTCTCCGATGACCATTGGTTCCTTGACGGAATCAAAGGTCAGGGTATTGGGACCTTTATCAAAGTAATATTCGTAAGCTCCGGTAACATAGCCGTCGCTGTCTTTGACAAAAGCGGTAACCCACTCGGGAACTTCCTTCTGTCTGGGGCGCACATCGTTGTCTCTTGAATCTCTCTCGATATCCGAAGCATCGGTCCAGATCCTTGTAAACTCCACGTACTGTGACCCTTCGAAGGGAACTTTACCGTTTAAAAGGATCCTTCTTTCGATGGTGTTGTTCTTGCCCTCAATGGGGAAATAGGTGATCTCTATGTTGTAAAAGCCCGGCTCCGTCACGTCAAATTCGTAGGATACGGATCCCTCTTCCTTGGTGTAGAGGCTCTTTCCGGCCCTTCCCTCAAAGGAATCCAAAACCTCGAAATCCGAAGAAGCCTCGCTGTAATCGGCTCCTCCGATCACCACTTCCGCCGTAGGCTTTGCCGCTCCTTCATGAGAAGCAAGGTAAGCGCTGTAACTGTCGGCATCGTGGACCAGAGTCGAAAGATCGAACTTCTCCTCGGGGATGTCCTTGGCAAAGACCGCGTCGCCGCAAAGCGACAGCGTTCCCACCGTAAGAAGCCCCACTATGAAATTACGCAAAAAACGACATTTCATCCCGATCCTCCGAAAGGAAAATTAACGCAGTGACCATTCGGCCACAAAAGAAAGTTCCATGTCACCGTTTTCTTTGAACTTGACCGGCAACCACAAATATCTTGAATCGTTCAGTTTATCTGAGAACCATCTGTCTCCCATATAGATCCAGGTGTCTGTCTCGGGATCTCTGAAAATACAGGTGCTCTGGGAATCAAAGGTGGTGTGATTGTCATCACCCTTGCAGGGATCTCCTTTGTTGACCCACTCACCCAGGACCGAATCCGCAACGGCGTAGCTTGCCTGGTTCGGATCCCAGCCGGTACATCCCGAAGTCATCAGATAATACTTTCCGTCCTTTAAAAACATGGCCGGTGCCTCTCTGTGACCTCCCGGGAAGATCCTTATAAAGTCCTTGCCGTATACGGCCTTCTCAGGTTCGGTGGCAAGGTAGGTAAAGTCTTCGTTAAGCTTCGAAATATAAAGAGTGTAATTCTCTTCGCTTGAATAAATGATATAAGCGGTTCCATCGGTGTCCTTAAAGAGGTTCATGTCCCTTGCCATGCCCTTGCTGTCGGGATAAAAATCCTCCTGACCCGCAGGGCAGGTGTTCAAACGGTATCTGTCTATGAATCTGTAGGGTCCGAAGGGCGAATCGCTTACCGCAACCCCGGCGCAGGCCGCCGCATAGTTGCTGTTGCTCTTGGCTGTAGGGCCGTCGGCATGGAACCAGAGAACGTACTGTTTGTTCTTTTCGTTGTAGATAAGCTTGGGTCTTTCAATGACCGCTCTCTCGGCATCAAGGCTTAATGCCACGTTGTCGAGCTGTTCCTTGGTATATCCCGCATATACGCTTTTAAAGTACTCGTCTGTATCCAGTGATTTTCTTGAGGGCACATTCTTCATAATGATGCCTTCAAACTGCCAGTTGTAAAGATCGCAGGAGCTGTAGGCACATACACCGCCACGATAACCGTGGGTCTTGTCCTCGCCGACCCAGACCCATTTAGTCTCGGTCTTGCCCGTTTCGGGGTTTTCGATCTCAAGTTGCTGAACCTGGCCGCCGTGAGCCTGAATGGGAGTGTTCTCGGTGTCCTTCCAGACATCTCCGGGACGGAAGGAGTGGTATCTTAACTTTTCTGTCAGCATCTTATAATTCCCCCTTAATTCAACAAATCTCTCTTCAACGGACTTAGCGGTTATCTTGTTCGAAGCAAGCAGTGTTTTGGCCCGCTCAAGACTTTCAAGATAAGCATCCGTTGAATCCTTGGTGTAGGTTTCCCCCGGGTTTTCAAGAGTCATGGCATCGATTCCCGCTCTTAAAAGATCTTCCGTATATTCAGGTGTGATGGCTATCCGGATGTAGCTTAAGATCGGCGAATCCATGAAATTTCTGCCGTTCTTGTTCGAGATCTTAAGATTCAGAACTCCGTCGGATACTACAGTATCGAAGCTTTTCTCGATAAGCTTGTACCGAAGGATCTTTTCGGACCTGACTGTTTCCTTGTCCTCACAGTCCACATCGATCTTTCTGACTCCGAAGGGATTGTAAAATCCTACGGTAACGTTAAAGGTACCCTTTGGAACCTCAAAGCCGTATTCGATGGAAAC
>JAEEGT010000168.1 GCA_016280465.1 Lachnospiraceae bacterium
ACTTTCCTCCGTTAAGGACTGTGACGAGATCCTTTATATGGACGACGGAGTGGTTGCGGAGCGTGGTACCTTCGACGAACTTATGACCCTTGACGGAAGATTTGCCCATGTCTATAAGGTTCAGGCAGAGCAGCAAAGCGCCATAGCGGACTATGACTCGGCGGCTTCCAGAAATGAAGCTATGGAAGGAGGCATCAATGGCTAAGCGAAATACCTACTTCCAGGATGAAGTCATAGAAAGAAAGATAGATATAAAGCAGCTGGGACGGACCCTCCGTTATGTGCTTCCACACAGGAAGGTGCTTATCTTCATGTCCGTTCTTATGCTGATAACCTCGGTGGTCTCATTGATCCCCCCGAGACTCCTTAAGACCATTGTGGACAGAGTGGTGCCCACGGAAGATTACAAGCTCCTTGCCTATGTTGCCGGCGGTCTTGTGTTTCTTGCTGCGGTGGAGATCATCACCACCTTTGTCCAGACAAGGGTAATGGGAAAGATGGGTAATACCATCATCGCTTCCATCAGAAAGGACATATTTGACAGGCTGCAGCAGCTGCCCTTTGAATACTTTGACAACCGTCCCGACGGCAAGATCGTGGTGAGAGTCACAGAGTATATCAACGGCCTGTCCTCGTTCTTTTCCGACTATGTGATGATGTTCTCGATCTACATAGTCAAGATCATAGTGGTAACGGTGTTTATGCTCTCTTTGAGTCCGCTCCTTACCCTCATAGTGTTTGTCACCGTTATTCCCATGATGGTGCTTGTATGCCTGCTTAGGTATTCCATTCGCAAGCAGTTCGGCCAGCACCGCGCCAAGGTTTCAAACCGTACCGCTTTTCTGGTGGAATCCATAATGGGAGAGCAGATAGTCAAGAACTACAACCGTATCGATATAAACGAGAGCACTTACAAAGAAGTCCATATGGCCAGCGTAAAGCAGTGGCTTAAGATCGTGTACAGGACCAGGCTCAATCACCCGCTGGTTCAGGTATTCTGGCACTTTGGAACCCTTGCGATCTACGGCGTTGCCCTTGCCATGATACTTGGGGGAGATTCCATGATCACCGCAGGTGTCATCATTACCTTCACAAGCTACATGAGCAATTTCTCGGGCCCCATAAGCCAGATCGCATCCATTATCCAGGATCTGGCCCAGGTAAGCTCAAACCTTGAGCAGGTATTCGATACCATCGACTATCCCGTGTCCATCAAGGACAAAGAAAATGCGGTTGTCCTTAAGGACATCGAAGGCAGAGTGGACTTTGACGATGTGACCTTTGCCTATGAGCCGGGGATAAATATCCTTGAGCACTTTAATCTCCATGTTAAGAATGGAGAGACCATAGCCCTTGTGGGTCCTACCGGTGCCGGAAAGACAACCATCATCAATATGCTTACCAGGTTCTATGATGTACAGGAGGGAAGCGTAAAGATCGACGGCATCGATGTGCGGGATGCCACCCTTGATTCTTTGAGAAAAGAAGTGGGCGTTCTTATGCAGGATCCTTTTATATTCAAGGGAACGGTAATAGACAATATAAGATACGGACGCCTTGATGCCACCGATGAGGAATGCATGGAGGCCGCAAGAAAGATCAACGGCGAGCGCTTTATAGAGAAGTTTTCCGGTGGTTACTATCACGAACTGGAAGAGCGGGGCGAAGGCCTTTCCGCCGGAGAGAAACAGCTTATCAGCTTTGCAAGGATCATCCTTAAGAATCCTTCCGTTGTGGTGCTGGATGAAGCTACAAGCGCCATTGATACGGAGACAGAGACCGTCATAAAGGAAATGCTTGACATCCTGCTTAAGGAACGGACGGCATTTATCGTGGCTCACAGACTGTCCACCATAAGAAATGCCGACCGCATCCTGTATATCAGTAACAAAAACATTGCGGAAGAGGGAACTCACGAAGAACTCATGGCCAAGAAGGGTCTTTACTATGAGCTTGCAAGGTGATCAGGCTTTGGCTTCCGCATCCTTGAGACTTTCGTAGCCGTAGAGTTTCACCGAGTTTTCCATGGTCTTTTCCGCAAGGTTTTCACCGGCCCCGCA
The DNA here is from genome assembly GCA_016280465.1 of Lachnospiraceae bacterium. Lineage (GTDB taxonomy): Bacteria > Bacillota > Clostridia > Lachnospirales > Lachnospiraceae > UBA1258. The sequence goes on from JAEEGT010000168.1 coordinate 2,061, forward strand.
AGGGAGGCAATGAAGGCTCCGTAAAGCTGGAGCATCTTGTCGGAGTAGGTGCTTATTTCGCCCCGCAGATAGGTTTCGTAGGACGTATTTACGATGTTGTCATCGAAGGTGTCAACGCTGCGGGCACGGTTCCCAAGCTTCGGATATTTTTCGGTGAATTCATGCATCCAGCCGACCTGGATGCCGACTATAGCTTCTATAACAGATTTCTTTTCAGGGGAGATAAGGGGGAAATGATCCTTTATCTCCTCGTATTTTTCGGGTGCGGTGCTTTCCATCATGCGCCCGTATTTCTCGGTTATCAGGTTGTGTCCGTAGGAAAGCTCACGCTTGAAGTCATAAAGGTACTGTAAAAGCATGGTCTTGGTCCAGGTCATGTACTGACTTTCTCTCATGATGGAGAAGGTGTACCAGTCATTCTGACAGTCGGCGCGACCGCCCTCGTTCTTAACCTTGTCAAAGGCGGCAAATTCGGTTTTCGCTATTTCTTTTACCAGCTCCTCAAAGGTCATTTTTGAAGCATCGCTCTTAAAGAGCAGTTCATCCTTGTGGTGATCCAGATAATCGTCGGTATCGCTGATACAGTTTTCTCTGTAGGCCATTTCTGCCAGGAAGGCACCAAGTTCATTGACCCTGCCTTCGGTGCGGGCAGCGGACAAAAGGGGCAGAAGATCCCCGGCACAATCAAGTTCGCCGGAGCTTTTAAAGAGCCACTTGTCGTGGGGAGGGTATTTCCCCTCAAGATAGTGGGCGATCTTCATGGCTTCTCTCAAACCGTCCGAGAGCATTATGGAAGCAGTGAACTCGTCCCCTCTGGACTTCGACCTTTCGTAATTGTATTGGGCTGTCTGTGAAAAGACGGAAAAACCCTGGGCCAGTTTAAGATAAAGCACACTTTCCGGGTAACCGGACAGCAGGCTGTTTCGTATCTTTGTAAAGGCACCCTCAGGGTCGTTAAACACCTTGCCGTTTGTAGCGGCTGCAAGAGCGTAGTCCGGGATGCTTATGAAATTATCTTCTGTAACAGGCCATACGCCAAGGATATCCCTGTAAAAGTCCTCGATAACAAAGACTCCCCGCCTTTTGTGAGTACTTACTTTGGGAGCGGCTTTATAACCCATGAATTCTTCGGGAAGGGAGGCATACAGTTCTTCAAGTTTCCCACCGATCTCATCGTAAGTCTCTTTGGTCACGAAAACACAGAATCCCGGACCCCAGTCATGATCCCTCGAAAAACCGTCATCGTAGTTAAAGCAGTCGGATCCCCGGCCCACAAGACCTGTGGCGATCCGATCAATATATTCCGGGAGTTCTTTTTTGACAGCGGGGATGAAGAGCTCGTTACAGTATTTCTCCGCGATCTCTATGCCGCTTATAAATTCTTCGCATCCCTCACATTCCGTAAGGGCATCCTTTATGCGATAGTAGAATTCGTTCTTTCCGAGGTATTTTTCCATGGTCTCAAGGGCAGTCTTAAGATAGGGTCTGCCCACATGGGGCCTTCCGGCTTTGACCTCGGATAACCCCAGGGCATAGAGGGCAGAAGCATAGTGA